>DASSRW010000178.1:0-30950 GCA_035701545.1 Pseudolabrys sp. | reverse complement strand
GGCTTGCCGAGATTGGCGAGGAACACCTTCGGCCGCGCGCCTGTCGCCGCAAGCATGCGATCGGAGGCATCGCGCAACTTCTCGAATGGTTCGGCGAAGCGGATACTCGGCAGCGGCTCGATGGTGGGCTTCGCGCCGGGCGCCTTTTGCAAGGCGACGCGCGGCACATCCAGCACGCGCGCAGCCTCCGCGTGCAGATCGGGATAATCGCTGGTGCCGGTCAGCGCATCCTTGCGCCGCGCCACCGCAAGCTGCCGCTCCCCGCGCACGGCGGCGACATCGCGCTGGATCAGACCTTGCTCGAGCGCGGCCCACGCGCCGCCCGCCTTGTCGTAACGCTGGAACAGCGTCCACGCCGCGGCGCATAGCTTGTTGGTCAAATCTTCGATGGCGCCGGAGCCCGCCGCCGGATCGGCGACCTTGGCGAGATTGGACTCCTCGATCAGCACGAGCTGCGCATTGCGGGCGACCCGCCGGGCAAAGGCGTCCGGCAGGCCAATGGCGGCAGTGTGTGGCAGCGCGGCGATGTTGTCGGCACCGCCAATCCCGGCCGCAGCAATGGCAATCGTCGTGCGCAGCATGTTCACGTAAGGATCGCGCTTGGTCATCATGCGCCACGCCGTCTCGGCGGCGACGGTGGCCGGCTTCGGCGTGAGCCCGCAGGCTTGCTCGACCCGCGCCCAAAGTTTGCGGATCGAGCGCAGCTTGGCGATGGTGAGGAATTCGTCGGCGTCAGACGCCATGCGGAAGTAGATCATGCCGCGCGCGGCATCGAGCGGCGTGCCGCCGGCTTCCAGGGCGCGCAGGCAATCGACCGCGGCGGCAAGCGCGAAGGCAAGCTCCTGCGCCTCAGACCCGCCGGCATTATGGATGATGCGGCCGTCGGCGACCGCGAACGGGCCGCGGTAGCCCTGACCGGCGAGGTCGCCAATCATGCCCGCAATGCGCTTGGATAATTCGCTCCACGGGGCCGGAGGCACGCCGCTCGCGGCGAAGCCGCCGATCGGGTTGATGCTGGGCCGCAGGTCGGTGGAGGCCGGCGCCAGCCGGCGGCTCTTCACGAACTCTGCGATCAACTGCACCGCGTTGCGCGTTGCCAGGCTGAGATTGAGGTCGATGGTGATGGCATCGAGCGCGATGCCGTCGAGCGCCTGCGCGATGATTTCGGGCGTTGCCGCAAGACCGTAGCCGTTGGCGTTGAGTGAGCCTGCGAACACCAAGGTGAGGCCGGTCGCACCGTTTTCGAGGTCCTCCAAGGCCTGTTTGTTCGCCGCCTTCGGATCGGGATGATCGATGCGCTGCATCACCGTCCATGGCGTGCCTGGTGCGCGTCCGGGCACGGGTTTTGCCCCGGCCGCGCGTGCATAAAGCGGCTCTAGGCGCAACCCGTCACAGGTTTTGCTGACAAGCCGCTTCTCGAACGAGCCGCCCTTGAGCGCGGCGTCCACGAGCCTTCGCCATTCGGCTTCTCCGATCGATGGAAACTCGGCCGCGAGCGGCAGCTCCTGGGCGTTCTGGCTTGCAAGCGAGGACGTATCGCGGACCATGGCTCACGATGCCATGCTTCCGCCGCGCCGCACAATGCGGACGGGCGGCCTCGCGCTTCGCAAAAGAGAGCAGCCGCCCCGGAAAGGGCGGCCGCCATGCGCGTACAGATCGCGCGAGATCAGTACTTGTCGCCCTTCGACTTCTGGTGCTGGCTGCTGCCGTTCTGACCGGCGCCGCTGGTGCCCGACTGGCCCATGCCGTTGGTGCCCGATTTCGAGCTCCCGCTGTTCTGCTCCGCCGGCTTGGCGCTGGCGCCGTTCGAATTCATGTTCGAGCCGGAACCGCTGGTGCTCGACTTGTTCATCTGGCTCGAGTTCTCATTGCTTTTCATTGGCTCGTTGGAGTTCCGACCCGAGCCGGTCGTTTGCGGCTGGTTCTGTCCGGACCAGTTGACGCCGAGTTCGGCGAGCGTCTGCTGCGTGAGATGCCCGTTGGCTTCGATCTGCTTCTTCTCCTGGAATTGGCGCAGCGCGGAGGCCGTTTCCGGGCCCCAGATGCCGTCGACGTGCTTGGTGCTGAACCCCTTTTCGTCCAGCGCCTGCTGAATCTGCTTGACCTGATCCTTGCTCAGGTCCTGCGGATTGATGCGCTCGCTGGCCTGTTGCTCCTGGGCCTGGCCTTTCGATCCCTGCGCCTCCTGCGGGTTCCCTGATCCGCCGTTCTGCATCTGCGGCTGCTGCACCTGCTCGTTCTGCTTCGGCTGCTGCATCTGCCCGTTTTGCTGCTGGCTGCTGTTCTGCGCCATTGCCGGCAGTGAGAGCGCCGCCACCGCGACCGTCGCGAGTAGAATTCGTTTCATCTCTTTTTTCTCCTCGGTGTTCCGTCATGCGGCGCGTCGCGCCGCTTCCTGACGCCAACGCCACGATGCGCGAATTGTTCGGAACCGCGATGATTCGGCGCGCGTCCGCCGCAGCGGGCGTAAACTCGCCGTGACTGAAATGGATGTGGTCATGCCTCTTTAAGTAGAGGCCGCCGGTCTAAAGCAAGTTTGCTTTGGATTGAATCGCCCAGAGCACTGTTCACCTCTC
Organism: Pseudolabrys sp.; assembly: GCA_035701545.1. Taxonomy (GTDB): domain Bacteria; phylum Pseudomonadota; class Alphaproteobacteria; order Rhizobiales; family Xanthobacteraceae; genus Pseudolabrys. The sequence continues at coordinate 28,374 of DASSRW010000178.1, read as the reverse complement.
CCCTGTGGGGAGAGGTCGGATCGCGGAACGCGATCCGGTGCTTCAACGTAAACAAAAAGCGCTTTAAGGCAGCCGCTCGATCCCGGCAGAGTTGATCGCGCCGCGGGCGTCGGTGATGCGGCGCCCGGCAATGACCAAATTCGGCGCAATCTCGGCGAGAGGAACCAGCACGAATGCGCGTTCGAACAGGCGGGGGTGCGGCAAGGTGAGATCCGGCGCCCGAAGTGTCACGTCATCATAGGCGATGATGTCGATGTCGGCCGTGCGCGGTCCCCAGCGCTTTTCCCTGGCGCGATCACGGCCCAATTCGCGCTCGACAGTCTGCGCGCGTGCAAGCAAATCGCGCGGTGCGAGCGAGGTTTTGATGGCAATGCACAGGTTGGTGAAGGGCGGCTGGTTCTCGACACCCCACGGCGGCGTCCGATAGTCGGACGAGCGTGCGGTCAGGGTTACGGCCGTGCCGTCGCACAGGAGCGCCACCGCGCGGCCAAGAATTGCGCGGCTGTCTCCGACGTTTCCGCCAAGGGCGAGATAGGCGTGCGCGGACCGATTGTCGCTCATCGTTTTCGCGAGCGGCAGACCGTGACGCCGACGTCGCTGAAGGTCGCCGCAATCGGTGCATGCGGTTTGTGAATCGTGACCTGCACGCTCTGCACGCGGGGGAAGTTCGCCAGAACGGACTCAGCAACCCGGCCGGCGGCCGCCTCGATCAGCCGAAATTTCTGCGCGACAAAAGCCTTCCCCGCGCAGGCGACGACTTCGTCGTAGGACACCGTATCCACCACCTTGTCGGAGCGGGCGGCGGCGGCGAGATCGATTTCCAGGACCATGTCGATGGTGAAGGTCTGCCCGACCTTGCCCTCATAGGCCATCACGCCGTGATAGGCGTGCAGCGAAAGGCCATTGATGAAAATGCGGTCGCTCATCGCGCGTCCCTGATCGCAGCCGCGACCCGCAGGGCCTGCACGGTTTCCGCCACATCGTGCACGCGGACGATGTCGGCGCCGTTCTCCACCGCGAGCAGATGACTGGCGAGGGAGCCGCCGATGCGCTCGCTGGGAGCGGAAGGCATCACCGAATTGATGAAGCGCTTGCGCGATGCACCGACGAGGAGCGGCAGGCCGAAGCGCTTGAACGCTGCAAGTCGTGCAATGCAGACGATGCTCTGCTCCTGCGTCTTGCCGAAACCGATACCGGGGTCGAGCACGATCTGTGTCCGCGCAATGCCTGCCTGCGCTGCGATTGCAAGCGACCGCTCAAAAAACGCGATCACATCTGCAACGATGTCGATGGTGGAGTCCGCCTCCTCGCGGTTATGCATGACGATCACCGGCACGCCGCGCCTGGCGACCAGCGGGGCCATCGCGGGATCGCGCTGCAAGCCCCAGACGTCGTTGACCATGGCTGCGCCCTGATCGAGCGCCCAGGCGGCGATCTCCGCCTTGATCGTATCGATCGACACCGGCAGACCGAGCGCGACAACCGCCGGCAGCACCGGCGCGAGCCGCGCCTTTTCGTCTGCCGCGCTCACCGGCTGCATGCCGCCGTAGGGTCGCGTCGACTCCGCGCCGACATCGAGGATGTCGGCACCCGCGTCGGCCATGCGGTGTGCGTGCGCGATCGCGACCTGCGGATCGATAAATTGGCCGCCGTCGGAAAATGAATCCGGCGTCACGTTCAGGATGCCCATCACTGTCGGACGCGCTCGCGCCAGCAACGCGGAAAGAGGGCGCGGCGGGGCGGAGGAGAGGCGGCCGGCCGAAGGATCAGATGCCGCGGCGATACCCATGCGCGTGGCTTGCGCGGTCGGCGGAGGGCTGTCAAGGAGCAAGTCGCGCGCAAGACGGCGCGTGTCAACGATCGCGGTAGCGTTTAATACGTAATCTTGAGCGGCAGCTTTCTGGCGTGATCGATCCAGCGCACCACGCGTTTTTCCGATGGCAGCAGCTGCACGAGCTTGCGCTTCTTGTTGGCGTCCGCCATGGCGCGCGCGAGGTTGCAAGGATTTCGGTATTGCAATTCCTTCACGGTATCGACGCCGGCGGCCTGCAAGAGCTCGGCGTACTCCTTGCTGACGCCCTTGACCCGCATGCGGTCGGCCATATTGGCCCAGCAGAGCAGCCGTTTTTCATCAATGCCCGTTTCCGCCGCGAGGATCTTGCGGCCCTTGACCGTCCGCGCCTTCTCGAGCAGCCGCCCGGTCGACCTGATCCCCGCCGACTTGAGAATCGCCGCGACCTCGCGGTCGATCCCGTCAATGTCGGTGATCGGGTAGGACATTAAAACGACTCCTCACTTCACTTCTTGACGGGATTTACCCGCCACGTGCGGAATTGAGCTGAGACCACACCGACATCGCAACGAGCAGCGATCCGAGTCCTCACAGACTTCAATCCGGCGCATCTTGGGAATGTGGTTCGCGTCCCCAGCAGGCTCTCACGCGTGTCGACCGATCCTTGCGCTGCCTCGACAACGATGACGGCGGCTTCTTCGCCAACGTCTCTCAAGCCGAAGCATGACCGGGCGTTCGATGAGTCCGTCCGCAATCCCTGAATGTCCCTGCACTGACGGCAGGTTGACGACAATATTGAACGTCAGATGTGACGATGACAAGCAGCTTGCGGCAACGCACGAAAAAAAATGATGCAGCGCATGTGTTGCATCACGAGCGCACGTCAAGAAAAAACGTCATCACGCGAGCGGATCGTGGCCATCCAATTCAGGAGAGCTTGCGGGGTGATGGCGACAGCACGATCAAACAATTCCAAACTGGCTGGAGCGCACTGGAGACGTTTGCGGGCCCGGCGCGGGTGCTTTCGCCTGCAAGCGGCTTCCGCATACCCATTCGGCGAGCGGCAGCATTTTCCGATTGGGAAGATGGCCTGTAACGCGGGGTTTATGCCGTTTCCTGTCGTCGGCCCTGCGGGAGCGGCGCTTTGCAGGCCCCTGTGGCGTTGCTAGTTTCAAGATTCAGCCATGGAGACTCACGATGAGCGTGCTCGACGCAGTGCTGGATCGCATCGATCAGGACCTGGACCGCAGCGTGGAGCGGCTGTTTGCGCTTTTGCGCATTGCGTCGGTCTCGACCGACCCCGCGTACAAGGACCAATGCCGAAAAGCGGCGGAATTCGTCGCCGCCGACCTCGCCTCGATGGGTTTCGCCGCCGACGTCAGGCCGACGAGCGGCCATCCGGTCGTGGTCGGCAAGTCGAACGGCGCGTCCGGCCCGCGCGTGCTGTTTTACGGCCACTACGACGTGCAGCCGGTCGATCCGCTCGACCTCTGGAAAACCCCGCCGTTCGAACCACGCATCGAGACGCTGCCGGGCGGCCGCAAGATCATCGTGGCGCGTGGCGCCTGCGACGACAAAGGGCAGGCGATGACCTTCGTCGAGGCCTGCCGAGCCTTCAAGGCGGTGACCGGAAACCTGCCGCTGCCGATTACCACCATGATCGAAGGCGAGGAAGAATGCGGCTCCAGGAATCTCTTCGGCTTCGTGCGCGAGCATGCGGACGAATTCAGGCTCGATCTGGCGCTGGTTTGCGACACGGCGATGTGGGATTTGCAAACACCCGCGGTGACCACCTCATTGCGTGGCCTTGTTTATGAGGATGTGAAAATCACCTGTGCCGACCGCGATCTGCACTCGGGCGTTTTCGGCGGTGCGGCGCAGAATCCGATCCGGCTGCTGGGAAGCATTCTCGGCGCCATGTGGGATGAAAACGGCCGCGTAACGATTCCGGGTTTTTACGACGGCGTGAAAGATCTACCGCCTGACATCAAAGCCGATCTGGAGGCGCTCGATCTCACGTCCGAAAAATTTCTCGGGCCGATCGGTCTCAGGAATTCTGCCGGCGAGAAAGACCGCATGCTGATCGAGCAGGTCACGACCCGGCCGACCGCCGAGATCAATGGCATCATCGGCGGCTATACAGGCGAGGGCGCCAAGACCGTCATTCCGGGGCAAGCTTCGGCAAAGGTTTCGTTCCGCCTTGTCGGCGACCAGGATCCCGTCAAAATCCGCGATGCGTTTCGCGCTTTTGTCCGCACGCAGCTGCCGTCGGATTGCTCGGTCGAGTTCGGAAATTTCGGCTTGGCGCCGCCGATCCAGCTTTCATTTGACAATCCCGCGCTCGTGAAGGCGAGAAACGTTCTCGGCGACGAGTGGGGCAAGAAGGCGGTGACCGTGGGAGCCGGCGGCTCGATTCCGATCGTCGCCGATTTCAAATCGGTGCTCGGGATGGATTCCTTGCTTGTAGGCTTCGCGCTCGACGACGACCGCGTGCATTCGCCCAACGAGAAGTTTGACCTCACATGCTTCCACAAGGGCATCCGGAGCTGGGCGCGCATCTTGCACGCGCTGGCGGAATGAGAGGCATCGATCCCGGGCGAGCCCCAATGACATCGCGCTAGAAGTCGGTATCCTCTTCTTCATCGGCGGCGGCTACCCTCTTGGCTTCCCGGTTGTGCTGCCAGAGCGCAAACACCACCGACAGCACCGACGCGGCGATCAGGCCGCCTGAAATGGGCCGGGTCAGGAACAGCCACGGATTGGGATCCGTCGATAGCGCGCGGATGAGGTTGGCCTCGATCTGGTCGCCGAGCACGACGCCCAGAATGAGCGGCGCGAGCGGAATGCGCGCCTTCACCATGGCGTAGCCGATCACGCAGAAGATCGCGAGCACGTAGACGTCGTTGACGGTGTTCGACAGCGCGTACGCGCCGATCACGCACAGCACGAGCACGATCGGAATCAGGATTGCCTTCGGCATCATGATGATGCGCAGCCACGCGCGCGCGCCGATCCAGATCACCAGCACCATTAGCGGCAGCGCAACGATATAGGCGGCATAGATACCGTAGGCTTCCTTCGGATGCTGGGAGATGAACAGTGGCCCCGGCTGAATTCCGTGGATGGTCAAAGCGCCCATCATGACGGCGGTAACGGCATCGCCGGGAATCCCGAACGCCATGATCATCATCAGCGAACCGGCGACGTTGGCGTTGTTGGACGATTCGGAGGCGATAATGCCTTCCGGAATGCCGGTGCCGAATTTTTCAGGGCGACGCGAGAATTTCTTGGCCTGGTCGTAAGCCATGATATTGGCGGCGCTGCCGCCGATCGCCGGCAGCACGCCGATCAGCACCCCGATGAGCGTGGACCAGATCAGGAGGAAGGGGCGGCTGAGGATTTCCCACAACGCCGACCACAGCGACACCCGCAGATTCATGCGCTTGGGTGTTGCCGGCTCGACGCTGCTCGACGCGCTTCTGATCTGCTCCACGTCCGGCATCAGCTGCGCAAACGCGAATACGCCGATCAGCACCGGCAGGAACGGTAATCCGCCTTCAAGGAAGTGCACGCCCATGGTGAGGCGCTGGATGCCGAGAATGGGGTCGGGCCCAATGACGGTGACGACGAGGCCAATTGCGCCGGACAGCAGTCCTTTGACGACGGACTTGCCGACAAGTCCTGCCACCATGGAAAGCGCGAACACAAACAGCGAGAAGAATTCCCACGGCCCGAACACCAGCGCCAGTGATGCGAACGGTCCTGTGAGTTCAATGAGAAAGATGCCGCCAAGCACGCCGCCGAGGAGCGCGGCAAAAACGCCGACCCAGACGGCGCGGCCGGGTTCACCCTTCTTGGTCATCGGAAAGCCGTCGAAGGTGGTCGCGACGGCCGACGGCGTACCGGGAATGCCGATGAGGCTTGCCGTGATCGAGCCGCCGGCCGAGCCGCCGACGTAGACGCCGGTCATCGCCGCAAGTCCTTGCAGCGGATCGAGGCCGAACGTAAACGGCAGCACCATGATCACCGTCATCGTGATCGTGACGCCCGGCAGTGCGCCGCCAATGACGCCGGCGATGGTGCCGACAACCAGCGGCACAAGGTATTGCAGCTGGAGAATGACTCCGATGTAGTGGACCAGCAGCTGATAGTGATTCATGCCGCGCTCACATTCCGGTCCAGCGCCCGCGTGGCAGCAGCACGGCGAGGTAATCCTCGAAAATATAGAAACAGACAAGCGTCGTTGCGATCGCGATCACCAGCACCAGCAACCAGCGCAGCGGCGAGCGCGGCCATTCGAGCGTGGGCTGGAGCGCACCGACAAAAAGAAACGTAGCAAAGCGGAAGCCGAGGAACGGCAGCAGCAGAACGTACGCACCGAACAGGACGAACGTTGCGAGCACGAGCGGATAGTTCGGCCGCTCCAATCGGGGCGGCTGCGCCGATTCGGCGGAGGCGGCGGCCTCGGCCGTCCGTGCCGCCGTTGCCTCCCGTGCCTGCGTTGCCATAGGCACGGCCGGCGCCGCGCGCCCGAGCCGGCCTCCGGCGACGAGGTCGCCGATGATCAGGATCAGGCTCAGGCCCGCCATGATGCCGAGCACGATGCGCGGATAGACGGCCGGCCCGAGCGGCACCATCACCGCCGGCGGCAGGTGAATCGTGAGGACCAGCAGCCAAATGCTAATCGCGAGGCAAACGAGCCCCGCGATTGCATCACGCCCCAGGGTCATTCGAGCCTCGCTGCAAACACATCATTCCCGTTTGAGCAGGCCAAGATCCTTGGTCAGTTCCTTGGTGATCTTGTCGTCCTTCTGCAGGAACGCGGCATACTGCTTGGCGTCCATGTAGTTCACGTCGGTGCCCTGGAGCTTCATCGCCTTGGCGAACTCCGGGTCCTTCGTTGCAGCGGCGCAGGCCTGCTCAAGCTTGGTCTTGACCTCTGCCGGCGTCCCCTTGGGAACGGCGAGGCCGCGGTTGACGGCGTATTCGACGTCATAACCGAGCTCTTTGAGCGTGGGCACGTTCGGCAATTCGGGATTGCGCTTCTCGGTCATGATGGCGAGAAACTTGAGCAGTCCCGCGTCCACCTTGCCCTTCTGCGTGAGGTTCGAATCGCCAAGGTCGATATGGCCGCCCAGCAGCGCGTTCATGCGCGGGGCAGTGCCGTCATAAGGCACGTAGGTGACCTTGATGCCCGCCGCCTTTGCCATCAGCGCCATCGAATACTGGCTGGTCGAGCCGAGTGAGGCGCCGATCTTGATCTTGCCCGGATTCTTCTTGGCGTAGGCGACCATCTCCTTGAAATCCTTCCACGGCTCCTTGGCCGCCGACGTGACGACCGATGGAGTCGAGGAGACGTTGCAGATAGGGTCGAAGGTCTTTTCGAATTTAATGTCCGTTAGGCCGGCGTAATAAACGGACAGCACGTAGTCGTGCGGCGCGAAGATCGTGTAGCCGTCAGGATCGGCGCCCGCCGCCTGACGCTCGCCGACGGTGCCGGAGGCGCCCTTGACGTTGGCGATGATGACCGGTTGCCCAAGCTGCTTCTGCAGCAGCGGCGCGAAGGCGCGATAGATAACGTCGGTATCGCCGCCCGCGGCCCAAGGCACGATCACCTTGATCGGCCGGTCCGGATAGCCGGCCGCGTTCGCGGTGCCGGCAAGCCCCAGCACGACAGTGGCCGCTGCCACCAGCGCCTTTGCCGGATGCGAAAAGGTCCATTCTTTCAACATGAGATTCCTCCTGTATGGTCTTGGTTTTTCTTGAATCCCTGACCAAGGATCGGCGCGAAAGCTAACACTCCTTCGGCTGCTGTGGAAGCCGTTCTGCACGCGTTCTTTTGGCGCGCAACGTCTCACAATATCGCGATCCGGAAAAAGGAAACGGGCCGGAGGTTACTTCTTCAGCCGGTAGCCGGTCCTGAATATCCACCAGACCACCACGAGGCAGACGGCAAGGAATACCACCGTCATCGTGAGGCTGACCTCGACATTCACGTCGGCGATCTCGAAGAAGCTCCAGCGGAAGCCGCTGATCAGATAGACCACCGGATTGAACAGTGCCACCGTCTGCCACACGGGCGGAAGCACGTTGATCGAATAGAACGTGCCGCCGAGAAACGTCAGCGGCGTGATGATAAGCAGCGGGATGATCTGGAGCTTCTCGAAGCCGTCCGCCCAGATGCCGATGATGAAGCCGAGCAGGCTGAAGGTTGCGGCCGTCAGCACCAGGAACGAAATCATCCAGAACGGATGCGCGATCCGGATCGGGACGAACAGCCCGGATGTGGCCAGGATGATCAGGCCGAGAATGATCGACTTGGTCGCTGCGGCGCCGACATAACCGACGACGATCTCGAACGCGGACACCGGCGCCGACAGGACTTCGTAGATCGTGCCGACAAAGCGCGGGAAGTAGATGCCGAAAGAGGCGTTGGTCACGCTCTGGGTCAAAAGCATCAGCATGATCAGACCGGGCACGATGAAGGAGCCGTAGTTGACGCCCTCGATTTCGGTGATGCGCGAGCCGATCGCGCCGCCGAACACCACGAAATAAAGCGAGGTCGAGATCACCGGCGAGACGATGCTCTGCCAGATGGTGCGGCCGGTGCGCGCCATTTCAAAATAGTAGATGGCGTAAATGGCGCGCGGATTCATTGTCGCCCGCTCACCAGACCGACAAAGATATCCTCGAGCGAGCTCTGCGTCGTTTCGAGATCGCGCAGGCGGATGCCGGCGCTGCCGAGATCGCTCAGCAGCCGGTTGATGCCGCTGCGCTCGGCTTGTGCGTCATAGGTGAACACCAGATCGCGGCCTTCGTTGGCAAGCGTCAGGTTGTGGGCGGCGAGCATCGCCGGCACGGCGTCGAGCTTGGTTTCCAGATGAAGCGTGAGCTGCTTCTTCCCGAGCTTGCGCATCAGCTCGCTTTTCTCCTCGACCAGGATGATCTCGCCCTTGTTGATCACGCCGACGCGGTCGGCCATGTCCTCGGCCTCCTCGATATAGTGGGTGGTCAGGATGATGGTGACGCCCGAGGCGCGCAGATCGCGCACCACCTGCCACATGTCCTTGCGCAGCTCGACGTCGACGCCAGCGGTCGGCTCGTCCAGAAACAGAATCTTCGGCTCATGCGACAGCGCCTTGGCGATCATGACGCGCCGTTTCATGCCGCCGGAAAGCGTCATGATCTTCGAGTCCTTGCGGTCCCATAGCGAAAGGTCGCGCAGCACTTTTTCGACGTAGCCGTCGTTGCGCGGCTTGCCGAACAGCCCGCGGCTGAACGTGACCGTCGCCCACACCGTTTCGAAGGCGTCGGTGGTCAGCTCCTGCGGAACGAGCCCGATCAGGGAGCGGGCCGCGCGATAGTTCTTGACGATGTCGTGGCCGTCGACGGTGATGCGGCCTTCGCTCGCCACCAGGATTCCGCAGATGATGCCGATGAGCGTCGTTTTGCCCGCGCCGTTCGGCCCGAGCAGCGCGAAGATTTCGCCGCGGCGGATGTCGAGATTGACGGTCTTGAGCGCCTTGAATCCCGAGGCGTAGGTCTTCGAGAGGTTTGAAACGGAGATGACCGATTGCATGAATGAATTTGTCGGTACGCGGACCCGGGATATAGCGGGGCCGGGGACGGGCCGCCAGAGGTCGACGGCAGCATCTACAAAAGGGCCGTGTCAAAAATACGAAACCGCCGCGTCCTTGCAGGCGCGGCGGTTTTCGATCTGCGCTCCGGCTATTCGATGACGCGAATGACGCGGCGCGTTTCCGGCTCGACGATCACGCGCCGGTCGTTGATGATCGCATAGCTGAAACGGCGGTTGCTCGGAATCGGCCGCAACTCGACCGTTCTCGGCACCGGGTATCCGACCACGACCTCGCCGTCGACCGCGACCGAGGGGATGCGCTCGCGTTCGACGTAGGTCACCACGTCGTCAGGAACCGCGGCGCCGGTCGTTTCAATGACGGTGGTCTGGGCGGAAGCAGCGCCGGCCGACAGCAATAGCGCGGCGCCCGTGATCATGGCGAGGTTGAACTTCATTGCTGGCCTCCATGGTTGTACGGCCACCAACCACGTCGCGCGCGCCTTGTTCCGGTTCCGACGATGAGAGCGCGGAACTCAGATCAACGCACTCAAGTCGCTCAGAATGCTTTTGGGGGCGAGATCGGGATATTCGTCCGGCATCTTGCCGCGATTGATCCAGAAGCTGGTAAACCCCACCGCGGTGCCGGCGGCGACATCCCAGCGATTGGACGATACGAACGTCACGTCGCCCGCTGCGCAACCGAAGTGATCCGTAACCAGCGTGTAGACTTCCGGCCGCGGCTTGAACATTTTCATTGCGTCGACCGACAGCACGGCATCGAGGTCGCCGCGAATTCCGGCGGCGTCGACCGCGCCATTGAGCATGGCCGGCGAGCCGTTCGACAGGATGCCGGTCTTGTGTCCCTTGCCCTTGAGCGCGCGCAAGGTCGCGCGCGCATCGGCAAACGCATCCAGCTTGAAATAGGCGTCGAGCAGCTTCGGCCTCAGCGCCTTGTCGACGCTTGGCACGCGCGCAAGCGCATAGTCGAGCGCGCGCTCGGTGAGCGTCCAGAAATCGGCATAGCGGCCGAGCAGCGTGAGCGTCCAGCTGTATTCGAGCTGCTTGGTCCGCCAGATCTCCGACATCCGGTCGGCATCCGGACCCGCTTCGGCGCGAAAGCGGGCAATCGCGGCGTGCACGTCAAACAGCGTGCCGTAAGCATCGAACACGAAAACGGCCATTGGGTTCTCCCGATTGGTCATTGCCGGGCCTGACCCGGCAATCCATGATGCGTTCCCACGAGTGGAAACTCAGGACCAATGCGGCGGTCAAGCCCGCGCATGACGAATTGGTAGGGCGGAGCATTCACGATGGCGGCGGCCAAGTGGTCCAAGACCTGGACCTTCTACGAAGGCGATTGGCACGAGGGCAATCTGCCCATCATGGGCGTGCGGACTCACGCGGCATGGCTTTGCTCGGTGGTCTTTGACGGCGCGCGCACGTTCGAGGGCGTCTCGCCCGATCTCGATCTGCACTGCGCGCGCGTGAACGCCTCGGCCACCACCATGCTGCTCAAGCCGATCGTTCCAACGGAAAGCTGGCTCGACCTTTGCGCCGACGGCGTCAAGCGTTTCGACCGGAACACCGCGCTCTACATCCGCCCGATGTACTGGGCCGAGCAGGGCGGCGCATTCCTTATCGCGCCCGATCCGGAAACGACCCGATGGTGCCTCTCGATCTATGAGGCGCCAATGCGTGCGCCGGACGGCTTTTCGTTGACGCTGTCGCCGTTCCGCCGTCCGACCGTCGAAAGCATGCCGACCGACGCCAAGGCCGGCTGCCTTTATCCCAACAATGCGCGCGCCATCACCGAAGCGCGCGCGCGCGGCTTTGACAACGCCATCGTCTGCGACATGCTCGGCAATGTCGCCGAGCTTGCGACGGCCAATGTTTTCATGGCCAGGGACGGCGTCGTCTACACGCCGGCGCCGAACGGCACGTTCCTCAACGGCATTACGCGGCAGCGGATCATCAAGCTGCTGCGCGGCGCAGGCGTCAACGTGGTCGAGACCACGCTGCGCTACAAGGATTTCGAAAGCGCCGACGAAATTTTCCAGTCCGGCAACTACATCAAGATCCTGCCGTGCACGCGCATCGGCGACCGATCGCTGCAACCCGGGCCGGTTTACCGCAAGGCGCGCGCACTTTATTGGGACTTTGCGCACGGATAGTTCATGGCTCTGACGACCCGTCTCACGAAAAAGCTCGGCATTGAGCATCCGATCCTGTCGGCGCCGATGGCGTTTGCAGCCGGCGGCAAGCTTGCCGCGGCGGTGACGGCGGCCGGCAGCTTCGGCGTGATCGGCGGCGGCTACGGCGAGGCGGACTGGCTCGAGCGCGAATTTGCGGCGGCAGGAAACGCGCGCGTTGGGTGCGGCTTCATCACGTGGTCGCTGGCCCGACACCCGGAGGTGCTCGACGGCGTGTTGGCGCATGCGCCGGCGGCGATCATGCTGTCGTTTGGAAATCCCGTGCCGTTTGCGCCGGCCATCAGGGCGGCGAATGCGCTGTTGATCTGCCAGGTGCAGACGATGCAGCACGCGCGTGAAGCGGTTGCCGCGGGCGCGGACATTGTCGTCGCGCAAGGCGCGGAAGCCGGCGGTCACGGCGCGCTACGCGCGACGTTCACGCTCGTGCCTGAGGTCGCCGATTACCTTGCGAAAGCCGCGCCGGAAACATTGCTGGTCGCGGCCGGCGGCGTTGCCGACGGCCGCGGTCTTGCCGCGGCGCTGATGCTCGGGGCGGACGGCGTGCTGATTGGCTCGCGCTTCTGGGCGAGCCAGGAAGCGATCGTGCCGGGACGCTTCCAGCAGGCCGCGGTCGACGCCGACGGCGACGCCACCATCCGCACCAGCGTCGTCGATATCGTGCGCAAGAAGGAGTGGCCCGCGGAATTCACCGCGCGGGTGATGAGAAACCGTTTCGTCAACGACTGGCACGGACGCGAGGCCGCGCTTGCCGCGGCGGAGAACGCCGCGCGTGAGCTCGACCGCTATTCGCGCGCCTGGCAAGCGGGCGATACCGACAACACCGGCGTCTTCGTCGGCGAGGCGGCGGGATTGATCCACGACGTGCGGCCCGCGCGCGAGATCATCCGCGCGGTCGTGGCGCAAGCAGAGCACGCGCTCGCACGCCAGCTAAACGCCCCTCGCATTGAATAGTCATGCGCGGGCTTGACCTGCGTCCATCCATCAAAGGGCGAACGTTCTTCAGATCGATGGATTGCCGGGTCAAGCCCGGCAATGACGAGGGGCGGTGCTATTGCGGCGGCGGTACGGTGAGCAAATTCGGCGTCGGCCGGCCGCGCAGATCGTAGGCGCGCGCGTAGCTGACGCCTTCACGCTCGACATTGACCAGCAGCGGAGCTTGCAGCGGCCGGCAATAGAATGTGCCGAGCTCCATCGCGAAATCCGCCTTCTTCTCATCCCACGTGGTTTCAAATTGCGGGCCAAGCTCGACTTCGGCCGCCGACTGCGGCCCGCAGATCGCGACCACCCAGCGCCGTCCCGCCGGCGGGCTCTCCCGCCTGGCGGCAAGCTTGGCGCGCAGGTCGTCGGCAGCCTGTTTGAAGGCAAGCCCCCAATAGTCCAGCATGTATCTGTCGCGCACCGCGCGCACGCCGCCGGATGACCAGTTGAACGCGGTGTATTCGTACGGATGCAGCCGCACCATGTCGCTTGCCGGCATTGCGATGCCGGCAAGAAAGACCGCGGCGAGCGCCGCCGGCGCGGCCTTGCCATAGCGCCGCGCCGTGTCGAAGAGCCACGCACCCGCCACTCCGGCGAGCGCAGCAAACGGCGGCACGACGAAGACAAAATGGCGCAAGCCGTTGTAGAGCGCAGGCCGCGCGATCATCGCAATGACGACCGGCATCAAGGCCGCGAGGGCGACGGCCAGAAAGCCGGCGCGGCGATTGGCGGCGATATCCGGGCGCGCCGCAGCAACGAATGAGCCGATGGTTCCGACGGAGCCGAGCACCAGCATGATCTCCGGGATTTTCAGCGCGAACAGATGCGGCAGGTAGGTCGCGGGCATGTCCGGCACTGAAATCAACGCGCCCTCGTAAAGCTCCTTCCACGGCTTTTCAAAGAACGTATCGAAATACTCGGTGGCATAGACCGGGTTGAGCGGCGACACGATCGACCACGGCCAAAGCAGCCCCATCATCAGATAGCCGAGCGCGAGCGCCGGCAGCATGGTCAAGACGAATTCGCCGAAGTGCGCGGCCGCGCCGCGCCAGCCGACGGCGCGTCGTTCGGCGATCACGATCAGGAGCAGCGCGAGGGCGACATAGGGCGCGGCGACAACCGCCAGAATGCGCGATCCGAAAGCAAGACCGATGCCGATTCCGGCAAGCGCGACCGCGCGCGCGTCCGGATGCGGATACGTGTCGAGCGCCCGCACGAAGCCGAGCAGCATCACCGCCATCGCGGCCGCGAACGGCGCGTCCTTCGCGTTGATGAACATGTGGCCGTAGTAGAGCGGACAGGTCGCAAGCAGGAGCAGCGCGATCAAGCCCGCGGATGGCCCGCCCAGCCGGCGCGCGAGGCGGAACGTGGCGAAAAGCCCGACAAGGCCGATCGCGGCGCCGATGAGCCGGCGCGTCTCGAACAGGCCGAACGGCAGAAGCTTCGCAGCGAGCGCAGCGGCCATGTCGAAGGCGCCGCCGTATTTGTACAGATTGACGAACGACAGCGCGCGCGTGTCGGAAAAGCCGGAGCCGTAAAGCTTGAGCAGCAGATCGCCGTATTGCGAATGGGTGAAGTCGTCCCAGCCGAGCCCGTAGTCGCGAAACGTCGCTGCCGCGATCGCCGCAAGCGCGACGAAGACCAGAAAGGCGATGCGGTCGGCGGAGATGGCCGACCGCACGTTCTTGTCGTCAACTGGCAGCAGAGGAGTCTACTTCGTTGCCGCCGCAAACATCTGCTCGACGTGTTCCCAGTTGATCAGATGATCGACGAAGGCCTTGAGATAATCCGGCCGCCGGTTGCGGTAGTCGATGTAATAGGAGTGCTCCCAGACGTCGCAGCCGAGGATCGGCTTGCCGCCGTGCACCAGCGGATTTTCGCCGTTGGCCGTCTTCATGACGGTGATCTTCCCGTCCTTCACCGCGAGCCAGCACCACCCGGAGCCGAACTGGGTCGCTCCGGCCTGGATGAAGTCTTCCTTCATCTTTGCGATCGAACCCAGGTCGGCCACGATCTTTTTTTCCAGAGCGCCGGGGATTTTGTCGCCGCCGCCGTTCGGCTTCATCCATTGCCAGAAGTGGACGTGATTGTAGTGCTGGCCTGCATTGTTGAAGAGACCTGCATTCTTGCCAAACGAGCCCCGCACGACCTCTTCCAGCGATTTGCCTTCCAGCCCCGAGCCTTGCAGCAGCTTGTTGCCGTTGTCGACATAGGCCTTGTGGTGCTTGTCGTGGTGATATTCGAGCGTTTCGCGTGACATGTACGGCGCCAGAGCGTCGTGGGCATATGGCAGGTCGGGCAGCGTAAAAGACATTGGCTTCCTCCTCGATCGGCAAAGCGGTTTTTGAAATCGGGCCCTTGCCGGTGAAACCGGCATGTCCCTGGCGAGTTCCATTTAATTAAGCCGTGATGGCCGCGCGGGCAACGTCAGGGCGCGCGGCATGAGAATGGAAAAGCGAGCAGGCATTAGTGAGGCGCAGGGACCGATCGGCGGTTTCATTGCGGTGCTTGCGCTGGTATTGTCCCTCCCGGAAAGCGAAGGGGCCGCAAAGCGTTAGCTGATTTGGGCCCGCAGCGAACGCCAAACAACGGTTAGTGCACCGCATGTTGATCTTGTTATTTTTGTGCAGCCTCATCTGTCTTGCCGCCGGCGCCGCCATGATCGTCTTCGGCGTGCCGGTCAAGGAATTCAGCTTCGGCGATACGCTCATTACCGGCGGTATTGTCGCGGTCGTGGGCGGACTTGTCCTGGGCGGCATCGGGTTTGCGATCGTTCACTTGCAGCGCATCATGGAAGCGCTGACGACGCAATCGTTGCGACAGTTGCAGGGCCGGGAGCCGCAAACGGCGGGTGCGCCGGTCAGCCGCGCCGGCCTGCCGTTGCGCGCGCGCTCCGAACAGCGCCCGTCCGCTAACTCGGCGCCGGAGAGCGAGCCCTCCATTGCGGCCAGCCTTCCAGCCGACGAAATCAGCCATTCCAGCCCGATGCTGCGCAATCCGGATGACGCGCCGGCGTTTTCTGAAGACGCGAACGCCGCCTTGTCTTCGCACGAGATTTCGGCCCCGCCGCTCGCCGAGGAGCCGCTGGAAACGACGGAGCCGAAACATCCTCCGGAAGCGTCGGACCTCGAGGCCCCCGGGAATGTGCCGCCGGAGAAAGACAATCGGGGAAGCGCGGCCGATTGGCGGCCGCCGACGCCTGCCGGCCGTCAGCCGCAATCGACATTTTTCGACGCGATGTGGCCGGCGGAGAAACGCGCGGGCAAGGTTCCGCCGCGCGATGAGCCGCCCGGTCCTTCTCCGGAAGCGCCGCGAGGCGCCAAACCCGCCGAGGCGGCGCAGCCATCCGAGTCCGAGGCGGCGCGCACAAAGCCGGGCGAGCGCCGCGCGGTTGCGATCCTCAAGTCGGGCGTTGTCGACGGCATGGCCTACACGCTTTATGTCGACGGCTCGATCGAAGCCGAATTGCCGGATGGAAAGCTTCGCTTTGCATCGATCAACGAACTGCGCAGCTATCTCGAACGGCAGTCTTGAGGCTCAAGGCGCCGGTTCCCTGCTGCGCACAGGGGCGATGGCCTGTCCCCAGCTTTGCTGCACAATCAAAGAATAGATTGCCGCTTGTACTTGCGGGCTTGCCGTCGTCCGTCGTAGTATTTCTTCGAATACTGCGGCTCTATTCAAGCCGCTGAGAGCCCTATGTCAGGCCGCCGGCAGCGGACGCGCTGAAGGAAATCTCCGATGGGCAACAATTCGGGCAACGGCAACTTTATCGAACTGACGGCGGAGATCGTATCCGCCTATGTCAGTAACAACACCGTGAGCGCCGGCGAAATTCCTGCGCTCATCAATCAGGTGCACACGGCGCTTTCGCGCATCTCCGGCGGATCGCCGGAGGCGCCGGCTGAGCCGCTGCGACCCGCGGTGTCGGTGAAAAAATCGATCGCGCCGGACTACATCGTTTGCCTGGAGGACGGCAAGAAATTCAAATCGCTCAAGCGCCATTTGCGGACGCAGTACAACATGACGCCGGAGCAATACCGCGACAAATGGAGTCTCGGGGCGGATTACCCGATGGTCGCCCCCAACTATGCGGCCGCCCGCTCGCAATTGGCGAAGCAAATGGGTCTTGGCCAGCAGCGCCGCCGCCGGTCGAAATAAAGCTCAGGATGTGTCCGGCCGGTGCGGCCGGCCGGCACGACGAGCCGCAAATTGCTGCGAAAAAAATTCCAGCAATATGACTGCCTGCCGCGCGCCGTTCAGATCCGAGCGTCTGTTCAGACCCTTAAGCCAAAAGCCTCAATCATCGTCTGATGCTGGACTCCGGGCCGATAATAGGTAATAATTCCTAGAAGGAGATCGGCATGTTTCAACACACTCAGCAAAATCCAGGCCCACCAGGCCGCGGGCATGGCGCCGGCGTCTCGCGAGTCCGCCACGGCCTCGAGGAAGGCGGCGGCGATCCGTCGTTCGACCTGCTTTTGCAATCGGTTGGAGACGTTTGTGACGAACCTGCGCGAAGTTCCGGAACACGGGCGCAGCCGTGAGCGGCCGCCCTCAGAATCGCGCGGGCCGCGCGGCGGAAGCGGAAAGCCCGGCCATCGACGCCTTTCGCGGCCAGCATCTCGATCTCGCCCGCAAGCGCATCGAGGCCGGCGATGGTCATGTCGATGTGACAATCGACGAGGCGGAAAGTCCGCTGGCATGGCTCGCGCGCCGGCGCGGCCGCGACGGACGTCCGCTGATCGCGCTGCACCAGCTGCAGGCCGGCGAACGCCTTCGCAGCGATTTTACCCGGGCCCGCATGATGCCGAACACAACATCGAATTGGTCGAACCCGGCCGGCGCTGCGCGCGGCGGCGCGAAAGGTGCAGGCGCATTTACGGAAACGATGCTCACGGCGCGCCAGCGGGTCCGCCGTGCGCTCGATGCGGCAGGCCCGGAGTTTTCAGGGCTGCTGCTCGACGTCTGCTGCTTTCTCAAAAAACTCGACGACATCGAGCGCGAGCGTGCTTGGCCCGCGCGCTCGGCCAAGATCGTCCTGCGGCTCGCGCTCGACCGGCTCGCGCGTCATTACGGATTGGCCGCGCAAATCCGCGGTCCGGCGCAAACGGCATTGCGGACCTGGGTCGAGCCCGGTGAGGCCTTTGTGGCCGGTGACGGCGAAGCGCCGTGACGCTCAGGCCGCGGTTGCGAGCGCGGCGCGCGCCTCGGCGCGGATGCGTTCCACCATCGAGCGCAGCCCGTTCGAGCGCTGCGGCGTCAGGTTTTCGCGCAAGCCCAGGCGCGAGAAGACGGCCTCGGCGTCGATCGCGAGGATATCGCGCGCATCCTTGCCGGAATAAAGCGCAAACAGGATCGCGATCAGCCCGCGCACGATGTGCGCATCGCTGTCGCCGACAAATTCGAGCGCGGGGCCGCCCGCGCCGTCCGGCTTGACGCGCGTCACGAGCCAGACCTGGCTCGCGCAGCCCTGCACCTTGTTGGCTTCGACATGTGCGCTGTCAGGCAATGGCGCCAATGTGCGGCCGAGCTCGATCACATAGCGATAGCGATCGTCCCACTGGTCGAGCAGCGCAAAATTCTCGGTGATCTCGTCAATCGTCATTGGCAAAAGCCCCGGCATTCCCACTCAATATATGCGCGGGACCGGTCGCGGCCAATGATACGCAACAAGACGCGGAGAAATCGCCCCAAACCAGCCCTCAGGCGGTCAGGCGGACGGGCCGTCGCTCGCCCGCTGCCGGCGCGGCGGCAGCGGAACCGCGGCATGCCAGGCCGGCACCAGATCCGCTTGCGTCAACGTCTGCTGGCCCTGCGCGGGCGCGGGCGCCGCTTTGTCGGCCGCACCCGTATCGCTCACCTTCGTGCTGAGGAATTGATAGAGCGTGCGAGCCCCTGCTTCCGCCTTTTGCGTGATGGCGACGGCGATCTTGCCGCCGACCTCGCATGCATCGGGCTGGCGCGCGCAGAATCCGCGCATGTCGGATACCGCGGCGCTCGCGGCCGTCACCGCCTCGGCGGTGTTGACCTTCTCGGCCGGCGCCGTCGTCTTCGAGCCGCTCGGCAGCAGCACGCAGACGACGCCAAGCCAAAACGCCATGCGCAACAGAAAGAACATGACCCTTGTCCCACGATCCCCGGCGGCTGTTCCGCCGCCTTTGATGTAAAAGCTAGCAGAAGGGACTAAAACTGTCGTTTGAATGCCGCCGCAATTTTTGGGAAAATTTGGCGCAAATGCTTAGAAAATTGACACAATGAGCTTCATGCAAAATTTACCACGGCGGGCGCCTCGCCGCTTGAGCTTTTGTTGTCCCGGTCGCGTGCGGCACGGCGTTGCGGCTTGATGGCGGCGGTCGCCTCCCGCGCCGCGGGCCGCGTTTTGGCAACCGAAATTTCACCATGGCATCGATTGGTCCGGCGGCTGGCTGCGAACGCGACGGCATTTGGCCGGTTGCGCGGCGCGCGGCCGCGCGCCTTTAGCGTTCGCTTAAGCCGCCGCGGCCTAGATTTCATGCAAAGGGGTGGGACGCGGGACAGGGACGGTGGGTTTTCTCACGCCAGTGTGGAGCTATGTCGATGCGTTGGTGCATCCGTCGGCGCGGACGGACGCGCTGACGGCGGCGCGGCATCGCGCCTTT
Organism: Pseudolabrys sp.; assembly: GCA_035701545.1. Lineage (GTDB taxonomy): Bacteria > Pseudomonadota > Alphaproteobacteria > Rhizobiales > Xanthobacteraceae > Pseudolabrys. The sequence continues at coordinate 9,177 of DASSRW010000178.1, read as the reverse complement.
ATCGTGCCGCGCCTGCTCGGCAGCTTCGCCGCGCTCGCCGCCTTTCCGCTCTATCTCGTGGTGCGCGGCACGCCGAGCGCGCTTGAAGTGGCGGCGTTCGGCTGGCTCATTGCGCCGATCTCGATCGCCTATTTCCTGTCGCGCACCGGGCGGCTCGAAACGGCGCAGGTGCTGTCGGCGGCATCGATCGGCGCGGTTGCTACCGCCGCCGCGTGGTGGACCGGCGGCATCAATTCCTGGGCGGCGATCGGTCTTGCGCTTGTGCCTTTCGAAGGCGCGCTGTCGCTCTCTCGCCGCATCATCGCGCTGACGTGTGCCCTTGCGCTGGCCTGCGCGATGCTGCTGCTGGCGGCGACCGTGCTGTCGCTGGTTCCGCGGCCGCCGGCCGGCGATCCGCAACATGCGATTGCCGCGCTTGGCGTTGTTCTTGCCGCGCTAGTGACAACGGCGCTTGCGCTCGGCGTCGGCTCGCTCCTGCGCGCAAGCGCGGGATTGATTTCCGCCGAAGCCGATCGCTTTCGTCTGCTGGCCGCCCACACGGCGGATGTCGTTGCGCGGCATGGGCGCAACGGCGCCGTGACCTACATCTCTCCGGCAGCCGAATCCCTGTTCGGCGTTCCGCCAGGCGAGTTGCTCGGGCATCGGCTGTTTGACCGCGTTCACGTTGCCGACCGTCCCGCCTACCTCTCGGCGCTTTCGGAAGCCGCAAGCAGCCGGCAGAGCCGCTCGGTGGAGTTCCGGGTCCGCAGCGGCGGCGAGAACGCGCGCGGCCATTTCATCTGGGTCGAGATGCGCTGCCAGCCGGCCGATGCATCCGGCAAGCGCGAGGACGTCGCCGCGCTGCTTCGCGACATCGGCGAGCGCAAGCGCCGCGAAGAGGCGCTGCAAATCGCGCGCGCGGATGCCGAGCGCGCCAGCGCCGCCAAAACCCGATTTCTTGCCACGGTCAGCCACGAGCTGCGCACGCCGCTTAACGCCATCATCGGGTTCTCGGACATGCTCGCCGACGACGCCATGGCGGCCGATGAGGACCGCCGGCGTGACTATCTCCGCATGATAAATGAATCCGGGCGGCATCTGCTGTCCGTGGTCAACGGCATTCTCGACATGTCGAAAATTGAATCCGGCGCTTTCGCGGTCGCATTGTCGCCGTTTGCGCCGGCGGCCGCCGTTTCGGCCTGCTGCGATATGCTTGCGCTCAAGGCGCGCGAATGCGGCGTTGAATTGCGGATGCGCATCGATGACGACCTGCCGGAGATCGCCGCCGACCGGCGCGCGGTCGATCAGATCCTCATCAATCTCATCTCGAATGCCATCAAATTCACGCCGCGTGGCGGCCGGGTCGCGGTCGGGGCGTCGGCCGAAAACAGGAATCTTGTGCTCACAATCCAGGATACCGGCATCGGCATCGACGAGCAGGACCTGCCGCGGCTCGGCGAAGCCTTTTTCCAGGCGCACGATTCCTACGACCGACGCTATGACGGCGTGGGCCTCGGCCTTTCGATCGTCAAGGGACTCGTGCGCCTGCACGACGGTGACATGGATATTCGCAGCCGGCCGGGCGAGGGCACGCAGGTAACGGTGTGCCTGCCGCTCGTCCACGCAAATCCGTCGCCTGCAACGCCGATCGAGCTTGCGCGCAGGCGCGCCCGCGCGGCGGATTTCATTCCAACGAACAATCAGGTGAGGAAAAGTGCGTAGCAAGGATTATCGCAGCAGCCGTGCCGGCACCAGGCGCAGCGGCCGGGTCGCCGGTGCCGCGGCGCTCGTCGGCGAACATCCGCGCGAGTCGGTGGCGCTCTTTGTGGGCGCGGCCGCGACCGCGATCATTTTCGTCAATGCACTGTTCTTGCAGCAGGGGCCGCACCCGGCTCCGATCTTTACCACCCATCGCCTGAGCAAAGCGGCAACGCACGCGGCCGCAAAACCGCCGCGCGTTGTCGAAGCGAAAGCGCCGGCGGCAGCGACTGCGCCGCGCAATCGCAGTCAGATCGTGGGCGACATTCAACGCGAGCTGGCGCAGCGAGGTTTTTACGACGGCGCAATCGATGGCGTACTGGGTGCGAAAACCGATTCGGCGTTGCGCGATTTCGCACAGGCCGCCGGCGTGAAGGGCGAGGTTGAGGCGGACGAGGAAATGCTCCGCAGGATTTCGGCCTCGAACGTCAAGGCAACGAGCACGACACAGTCGGTCCCGCACGGGGATCCGATCGCCAAGCTGCTGGCGCCCTCGAAGCGCGTTCTCGCCGTTCAACGCGCGCTTGCCGATTTCGGCTATGGCCAGATCAAGCCGACTGGGACCTTCAACCCGGAGACCGGGCGGGCGATCGAGAAATTCGAGCGCGACCGCCATCTTCCCGTCACCGGCAAGATCTCGGATCAGCTCGTGCGCGAGCTCGCGGCGGTGACCGGCCGGCCTTTGGAGTAGTTAGAAGGCCTGCGGCGTTCGTGCTAGCAAAAGCCGATGCGTCTGAAATCCGGCATCTGGGTTGCAGCCTATCTGCGCCGCTGCAACATTGAAGGAGCTTTCGCCGCCGTGCGCCGCCGCGGCGCCGAGGAGGCGGGCGCGGTTTTCATCAAGGTCAGCAGGCTCGACGGTACGGCTGCGCTTTACGGTCCGGCGCCGCAGAGCGCGTTCGACGACGCGCGGCCGGCGGATCGGCTGTTTACGCCGGTGCTCGGGGACGGCAACGGCGTCCCGGAAGCCGAGATCGAAGCGAGGCTCGTGCGCGAGGTCAAATTCGATCCCGATGTCTGGATCGTCGAAGTGGAGGATCGCGCCGGACGGAATTTTCTGGATGCTGCGGTGAGGTAAAAAGGTAGCTGCTGCGCCGCCTCTTTGCGGGCGAGGGGAACCGGCCGCGCTCGATCCGAGTTTTATGGGTTTGCCGTCATTGGAGATGCTCAATGATCAACCCAAAAAGCACTGCACAAATTGCCGGCCACCCGATTCATCCGATGCTGATTCCGTTTCCCATTGCCTTCTTCGTTTCGACGTTCGTTTGCGACATCGCATTTTGGATAACGGGTGCGACCATCTGGGCGACGGCAACGTTGTGGCTGCTCGGCGCCGGCCTGATCATCGCGGCGCTTGCCGCCGTGATGGGGCTGATTGACGTCTTTGGCGACGCGCAAATTCGGAATCTCACGGACGCGTGGCTGCACGCGGGCGGCAACATCGTTGCCGTGCTTATCGAAATCTACAACTGGTATTCGCGTTACGCGTACGGCAACTCGGCGATCATTCCGGGCGGGCTGATCATGTCCCTGATCGTTGTGCTGATTCTGTTGTTCACCGGCTGGAAGGGCTGGGAAATGGTCTATCGCCACCGCGTCGGGGTCGCCGACGGCAGCGGGGCCTAGTCGGCGTTGCCGCTTGCGAGAGCCGGCGGGAGTCCGCCTTTGCGCGCTTCCGCAGGCCGCGCCGCATGAATTCGCGCGCGCGGATCGGCCCGTTCGCCGTGCCACAGTGCGGGCTCATAGCGCGCGCGCCGCTCAACGCCTGTCGCGCGCCAGAGTGAAATCATGTCCTCGGCCGCCGCCGGGGTGATCTCGTCGAAGAGGGCTGCGAGGCCGAAGACGCGCGTCACGGATTGCCCGACGTGCGGATTGATAAAGAGCAGGATGCGCTGCAAAACGTCGGCGGGCATGCCGAGCGCCCGGGCCGCGACGACGATCGGCTCACCGGAGCGGTCGTTCACCACGCGCTCCGCGAGATCACGGCGAATATCAAGCGCTCGTTCGAGCGCCCGCACCAGCCGCGCCGTGTTGCGGCCGAGCGCGGCAGTTTCAATGTCCCGGACTGTGTCCGGACTGGCCGCCAATGCGGTTTGCCCCGCGATGGGAACGAAGGCGTCCAGGTTGGTCAGGATGATGCGGCGCTCTTCGGCCGTGGCCGCAAAGAAGGATTCGGTCAGCTCCTCTTCGCTGCGGCGGGCGGGGGCGATCGGCTGGGCGCGCTTCGGCCCTTCCGAACCGGACAAGGCGGGCGCGATCGGCGCCGCCGGAATTTCATCGAGTGCCGAAAGGCTCTCGAGCACCGGAGCGGGAGCGGCCGAGTAACGCGTGAGCCGTTCGCGCACCGCCGCGCGCGTCCGCGCGTCGACGCTTTCGATCAGGCGGCTTGCAAGCTCGACATATTGCGCCTCCTCCGCATCGGTGTGCGCCGGTTTCTGCACGTAGAGATCGGTCAGCACGCGCAGCAAGGTGGGGCGGATATCGACACCCTCACGGCATGCGAGATCAAGGAGGCCTTCCAGCGGATGTGCAGACAACGCGACCATGACAACGGCAACAACGGCGACCGCGGCACAATAATTTGACCTCGTTAGCAGACCGTTAACCTTGCCGCCCCTTTAATCGAACGAGGTGCCGTTCCGTCCGGAAACACGACCCTCCGTTCGGAACGAATGGGGGACTGCAATGGGCGAAATCATCCGCTTTCCCGGCGATGCGGCTTGTTTGCGCGGCGGCAAATATGTCGATGCCGACACCGAGCCGGCGACCGTCATCATTCTGCCGGTGATCCGGATCGAGCGCGCTCCCGACGGCTCCGACGATTCAGAGCCGCACGCCGGCAGCGCTCCGGGCAGGCGCCGCCGCCGCCGCGCAATACGGTAGAGCAGGCGCAAAAGCGAAACCGCGAGATGGGACGGTCATCGGCGCGATCGGAGCGGTGGCGTCGGCTGGGCCTCATCATCGGGACGATGCTGCTGCTCGCGGGCTGCAGCGCCAATGCCGACTTCGGCGAGATCCGCGCCGACCTGGTCAGCGACGATATCCACGACTGGCTCGGGCCTGCCGCGCTGGATGGAAAGCGGGTGCTTCCGTCCGACTACGAGCTGACCGACGACGAGCGGCAGCTGCGCGATCTCGCTTTTCCGCTGATCCAGCCCCCCTATGACCGCCAGAAATGGTACAGCGTGCTCGGTGAATACGGCCTCGCCGGGCTGGACCGCCGCACCGTATTTCCGCGCGACGCCTATGCGTCACATCTGTTCGACGACGAATACCGCTCGCCTTCGGCGCGCTATCAAAAACTGATCGAGGATGCGCGCAACGATACCACGCGCATGCCGCAGTTCTTCGAAACCGCCGCGCGCGTCCGCGATATGGACGACAAGCGGCAGAAGAGCTTCGCGTATATTCCGCATCTGAGGAAACATGAGCGCGTCGAAGCCATCCGGCGGATACGCGAGAACGAATTGATCGTCTCCTGGGTGTGCTCTTCGCTCGAGCAGCGCGCGGCGGCCTATCGCTTTGCGCTGGAACGCCTGGTGATCATGACGCCGACGCCGCTTGCCGTTGATACCGAGCTCGCCATCAAGGAGATGAAGGCGCGCCTGGCGCAGTACGCGCCGGCCCCGGCGGGGATCAAAATCGCGGCGACGCTTTGATCAGCGTGAGGCTTGCGGCAGCGGCACGGGGCGGCACTGCGCCCCCGCGATCGTGCTGCGGGCGATCGGCATCAGCCCCGGCTCGGTCGCCAGCGCGCGAATGACGATCAAGCCGGTCGTGGTCGGCGATTCGACGATCAACCGGTCTGCGGCCGTCACGTCTTCTTCCTCCGGCATGTCGTTGTGCTGGTCGGTCGTCATCAGATCGAGATCGATCACGCGGCGGCCCGCGGCCCGGTCGTTGATCGCGTAGTAGGCGACGTCGTGGCGGGTGTAGAAGGAGATCGAGGTGTAGGCGGGACTCACCGGCACCGTGAGCTTGAGCGGCGACTTGCTGATGTCGTAGCGGCAAACGGCGGAGGCAAAGGCCGGATCCATGAACGGCATGAGCTCGTGATCGGGCGTGGGCGCCGGCAGCGCGACCACGGTGTTGACGGGCGCCATCGGCGCGATGCGGGCGTAAGCATCCTTTGTCGCCGTGCGCGGCAGAACCATGATGGTCCCGAGATGCACGGCGCCTCCGAGCAGCAGTCCGCCGAGGAGCAGAAGCAGCCATCGGATCATGGGCACGCTTTCGTCTTGATGGCGGGCATCGGCGCCTCGCGTCCGGCCCGCGTCGACACGCCGACGGCGGTATCGTAGAGGCGCAGCACGAGGACGTAGCGATCGACGCCGCCCGTCGGCAGCCAGTTGCCGGGGTTGGCGCGCGGCGCGACCGTGATTTCGAAGCTGCCGTCCGCGCGGCGCACGATCTCCTGACTCGTGAATCCGTAGCGATTGAGCGAGTTCGGAACGAGGGCGCCGTCGGGACTATAGAGCGTCAGCGTCCAGAAGCGGGCGGCAGGCGTGACGCCGCTGAGGGCGACGTTGCAGCGTCCGTCGAGCGGACGGCCGGCGTCGTCGGACCGTGCGGCGAAAAAGACGCCGTCGCCGAGGCTGGTCGGCAGGCGGCCGCTGCGCGCAAGCGAAGCGCGCACATAAGGATCGGCGTCGATGGTGCCGCTCTTCGGATAAGCCGTCCAGCTGCCCAGCCGCAGGGCGTCGAACGCGGCGCCGCGCGAAAGCGCAAAATAGGTCGTGCCGAGCCCGACCAGCGCGGCGACACAGAAGGCGAAAATCGATCCGAAAAGCAGGCGCACAAACGACTCGCGAGCGAATCCCGGCAGTCAAACGTGAGGCAGATTACGACAGGGTCGGGGAACGGCCAATCAGTTCCGGTCGCCCAGGTTGAAGTCCTTGCCTTCGAGGGCCGAGGCGAGCGCGTCGGCCGGGTGGGAGGCACCCACCGGCGTTCCGGTCTCGTCGGAAAGGGCCGTCGGCATCGGTCCCATCGCGCGCGCGGCCTTGTCCATCATCTGCTCGACGCGGACGAGGATCTCCGCGCCGCGCTTGCTGAGCACGGTCGGCCGCGGCGGCGGCGCATTCTGGTTGCCCTTCTTCTTCTCCGCGATCTGCTGCTGCTGTTGCTGCTGCCGCGGCGGCGGCGCCGGTATCCCCGGCAGCTGCTTTATTTCAATTCCCTGATGCGCATATTCCATGATGGCGTGCCACGTCATCGCCGGCAGCGAGCCGCCGGTCATGCGGTTGGTCGAGGTGTAGTCGTCGTTGCCGAACCAGACGCCGCAGACGAAGTTGCCGGTGTAGCCCATGAACCAGGCGTCGCGATAAGCGTTGGTCGTGCCGGTCTTGCCGCCAACCGCGATGCCGTCGAGGCGCGCGCGCCGGCCGGTGCCGTTCTCGACGACGCTGTTCATCATCTTGATCATGTCCTGCGCGACATGCGTCGGCAGCACCTGCTTGGGCTTTGGTCCGTCGCGGTCGTAGCGCCAGATCAGCTTGCCGCTGCCGGTGCGCACTTCCAGGATGGCGTGCGGCGTCACCTTCTTGCCGAGGTTCGGGAAGGTCGCGTAGGCGCCGACATGCTCGAGCAAGTTCACGGCGTCCGCTCCGATTGGCAAGGATGGCGTGTCGGGGAGGGGCGTGTGGATACCCATGTCGCGCGCGGTCTGGATGATGCGGGAACGGCCCAGCTTCGCATTGCCGTCGCCGACGATGACGGACAGGCGCACGGCGACGGTGTTGACCGAGTGGGTGAGCGCCGTGATCAGCGTCATCGGCCCGCCGTAGGAATGGCCGTAGTTGTGCGGGCACCAGTTGCCGAGGCAGATCGGCGCGTCGACCACGATCGAGGTCGGCTTCAGGCCGTGCTTGAGCGCGGTGGCATAGACGTAAGGCTTGAACGAGGAGCCGGGCTGGCGCATGGCATCAACGGCACGGTTGAACTGGCTGGCACCGTAGTCGCGCCCGCCGACCATCGCGCGCACGGAGCCATCGACGTCCATCAGCACCGCCGCCGCCTGTCCGGCGTGATATTCCTGGCCGTACTGGCGCAGTGAATTCTCCACCGCGTTTTCCGCCTCGCGTTGCAGGTTGGGATCGAGTGCCGTGCGTACGACGAACACGCGCTCCGTCATCGTTTTCGGAAACGTATCGACGAGCTTCTTCATCTCGTCGAATGCCCAGTCGAGATAATAATTCGGCGCGCGCTCGTCGCGGCGATCGACGGGGGTGGCCGGGTGGCGGCGAGCGCCGAACACCTGGCCCTCGGTCATGAAGCCGGCCTCGACCAGATTATCGAGCACGACGTTCGCGCGCGCGCGCGCGGCCGGCAAATTCACGTTCGGCGAATATTTGGTCGGCGCCTTGAACAGGCCGGCGAGCATCGCCGCTTCCGCCAGGTCGACGTCGCGCGCCGACTTGTTGAAGTAATACTGCGCCGCCGCGTCGACGCCGAACGCGCCGCCGCCCATGTACGCGCGGTCGAGATAAAGCTTCAGGATCTCGTTCTTGGTGAGCCGCGCCTCGAGCCACATGGCGAGGAAGGCCTCGTTGATCTTGCGCTCGAGCGTGCGCTCGTTCGACAGAAACAAATTCTTCGCGAGTTGCTGCGTGAGGGAGGAGCCGCCCTGCACGACGCCGCCGGCGCGCGCATTGGTCAGCAGCGCGCGGAACGTGCCCGGAATATCGATGCCGAAATGCTCGTAGAAGCGCCGGTCCTCGGTGGCGAGCACGGCCTTGATCAGATGATCGGGGAATTCGTCGAGCGGCACCGCGTCGTTGTGGCGGATGCCGCGGCTCCCCACCTCGTTGCCGTAGCGGTCGAGGAAGGTGACGGCGATCTCCGACTTCTTCAGCCAGTCCTTGTCCGCCGTCTGCTGGAAGGCCGGCACCGCGAGCGCCAGCATCAGCAGCCCGCCGATGGTGCCGAGGGTGGCGCACTCCGAGAAGAACTCGGCCACCCAGCGCCTTAAGCCCGCCGCGTGGAAGCGGTCCATGAACGAGGAGAAGCGCTCGTAGCCCTCGCGCGCGCCGCGGCCCGAGCGGAACACGCTCGTGTCGACCCAGGCGTCGAAGCCGAGCAGGAGGCGCTTGAGGCGCGAGGTCCAATCCCTGGGGGAGAGGTCGGGCAAGGACGTAAGGTCTCGTTTGTGCCGGGTGCGGGCAAGGTTCTAGCCGATCCGCGCCCGGCCGGCCAAGCGGCGCGGGGCGGCCGGCCGATCACACCGGCGTTAAAGGTGAACGGAAAATGCGGGGGAATAGGGGCGGGTTCCGGACCCCTTTTCTCCCTCCCGCGCTTGCGGGGGAGGGTTGGGGTGGGGGCGTGGATGTTCAATCAAACGGCCGAGGCAGCGCTGATGTGCCAAAATGATTAAAGGTGAATCATCTCGGTTGCTCCTGGCGCGGAGCGCAGCGTCGTGTTGTAGCCCTAGCTTGGGCTACA
>DASSRW010000177.1:0-19065 GCA_035701545.1 Pseudolabrys sp. | reverse complement strand
CGCCGCAGGCGGCCTGCCGTGCTCGCTGTGCTCCAGCATTTTTTCCAGCGTCTCCAGCCGGTCGGCCTCGCGCGGCGGCTTGTCCCAGCGCAGGCGGCTGATGCGCGGGAAGCGCATCGCGATCCCGGATTTGTGCCGGGTCGAACGCTGCAGCCCTTCGAAGGCGACCTCGAGCACAAGACCCTTGGTGGTGTTGTGCTCAACTTCGCGCACGAAACCGAAGCGCTCGATGGTGTTGCGGCGGACGAATCGGTCGAGCTGGATCAATTCCTCGTCGGTGAAGCCGAAATAGGCCTTGCCCACCGGCACCAGCACGTCGCCGTCCTGAGCCTTGGTCCAGACGCCGAACGTGTAGTCCGAATAATACGACGAGCGCTTGCCGTGTCCGCGCTGCGCATACATCAGCACGGCGTCGATCACCATCGGGTCGCGCTTCCATTTCCACCACAGGCCCTTCGGACGGCCGGGCACGTAGGCCGCGTCGCGCCGCTTGAGCATGATGCCTTCGACGGCGGCGGCGTCACCGCCGGCGCCCGCGTGCGCCGGATCGGCGCGCGCAGCGATGAGTTGCGGCCATGTCTCGAACGGCACCAGCGGCGAAAGATCGACGCGTGGTGTGCTCAGGCGCTGCACGAATTGCTCTAGTCGCGCGCGACGTTCGGCAAACGGCCGCGCGCGCAGGTCTTCCTTCTCTTCCGCAATGAGATCGTAGGCGCGCAGGTGCGCGGGAAATTCCCGCAACAGTTTTGCGTTGACGCTTTTCCGGTTGAGCCGCTGCTGCAGCACATTGAAGGTCTGCACCCGCCCGTCGCGCAGGATCAGCAATTCGCCATCGATGGCGCCCGGAACGCACAGCGCCTCAATAAGATCGGGAAAGCTTTTCGAGATGTCCTCGCCCGTGCGCGAGTAGAGCCGCGCCTCGATGTGTCCATCGTCGCGACGCGCAGCGACAGCCTGCACGCGAATGCCGTCCCATTTCCATTCCGCCACGAAATCGTGCGGATCGAGCGCAGCGAGATCGGTTTCTTCCAGCGCGTGCGCGAGCATCGCCGGGCTGAAGTTTGCGCCGGCGCGCGGCGCCGGCTTGCCGGCGCGGCCTTCCAGCCACGCGAAAAGGTCGCGGTAGGGCGGTGCTAGTCCCGGCCAGAGGATTTCGATCTCGTTCGGGTCCTTGTCGCCGAGCGAGGCGGCGGCAGTCTTGGCAAGCCGCGCCGACACGCCGACGCGCAAGCCGCCGGTCACCAGCTTGAGCAGCGCCCAGCGTCCCGTTTCCTCGAGTGCGTCGAGCCAGCGCGCGAGCTGCGCCGGCAACTGCGCCTTGCCGAGCGTGGAGAGCCTTTCGACGACTTCGGAGAGGGAGGGGGCGCTTGTTGTCTCACTCGTCATTCCGGGACGGCCCGAAGGGCCGGACCCGGAATCCAGCATCAAGGTCTGCAATGGTTGCTGGATTCGAGGTTCGCTCGCTCCGCTCGCGCCCCGGAATGACAGAATTGGAATCCCGTGCGATGGGATCGGCCACATCAGCGCGACCGTTTCGGATAGGTCGCCCACGTAATCGTATGACAGCGCGAACAGCGTCTCGTCCGTACGCTCGGCAATCAACGCGCGGATCATGCCGGCTTTGGCATGCCTGAACGAAAGCGCACCGGTGAACGCCGCCAGCGCCCAGCCGCGTTCCGGATCGGGCGTCGTGCGCAAGTAATCGGCGATCAGCCGCAGCTTGTTGTTGCGCGCGGGCTCGTAAGCGAGGCGGTGGAGCAGTTCGGCGAAGCGGTTCATTCGTCTGCCGCCTCGCCGGTTTCTTCCTCATCGCCGTAGCCGACGATGTCGAGCGGCCGCGCCTTCAGCCCTTGCGTCTTGCACCAGTGCACCAGCGCATCCTCCTGGCCATGCGTGACCCACACTTCCGGCGCGCCGGTGGCGCGGATCGTTTCCGTCAATCCCGGCCAATCGGCGTGGTCGGAGATCACAAGCGGCAGCTCGATGCCGCCCTGGCGTGCCCGCGCGCGCACACGCATCCAGCCCGAGGCAAAGCAGGCGAGCGGATCGGGAAAACGCCGCGTCCACAAATCCTGCGTTGCGGAGGGCGGGCAGATCGTAATCGTGCCGGCGAGTTCGCTCTTGTTGGCGCCGCGCACCAGCGCGAGCGGCCCGAGCCTGATGCCGCGCTCCTGGTAGTAGCGCGTGATCTTCTCCAGCGCGCCGTGCAGAAAGATGGTCTGGTCGTAGCCGGCCTCGCGCAAAAGCGCGATCACGCGCTGCGCCTTGCCGAGCGAATAGGCGCCGACGAGATGCGCACGCTCGGGAAACAGCGCGACCGAGTGCAATAATTTGCTTATTTCATGCTGCGGATCGCCATGGCGAAAAACCGGCAGACCGAACGTCGCCTCCGTGATGAACACGTCGCACGGCACAAGCTCGAACGGCGCGCAGGTCGGATCGCGCACGTTCTTGTAGTCGCCGGAGGCGACGATGCGCGTGCCATTGCATTCGACGCGGATTTGCGCCGATCCGAGCACGTGTCCGGCGGGATGAAACGTCACCTTGATGTTGCCGAACGAGACCGTCTCGCCGTAACGCACCGCCTGTGTCGATCCGGCGAAATTGTCGCCATAGCGCAACCGCATGATGTCGAGCGTCTCCTGCGTCGCCAGCACGGCGCCGTGGTCGGCGCGTGCGTGGTCGGAATGGCCATGCGTGATCAGCGCCTTATCCACCGGTCGCGTCGGATCGATATGAAAACCGCCGGCCTTGGAGCAGATGCCGGACGGCGTTGAAATCAGGATGTCTTCAGGACGCATGCTCCACAGATATGTCGCTAATTCCGGTTGTCATCGCCGGGCTTGTCACCACAAGTCGGGTTTACCCAACTCGCGGCATGTAACGATGCGGAGGTCGGGTAAGCCCGACCTCCTGTGCGATCTCGCTTAGCAAGGCGTTGTGCCGATACTATCGGGATGGCCGGGACGAGCCCGGCCATGACGCGATGGCTAGCGAAGGTGCCCTATTGTCGCTGCTGATTCGTCCTGACATTCCGCTGCTTCCGGAGCCCTTTGCGCGCTGGTTTGCGCAACGCGGCTGGCAGCCGCGCGCGCATCAGCTCGAGTTGCTGGCGAAGGCGAGGGCGGGGCGCTCCGTCTTGCTGATCGCGCCGACCGGCGGAGGCAAAACGCTGGCTGGCTTTCTGCCGACGCTGGTGGAGTTGAACGAGCGCGACAAGCGGCCGCGCAAACTCATGTCGACCGGGCGTGAAGTGCGCCGCTCACAAGGGCTGCACACGCTCTACATTTCGCCGCTGAAGGCGCTGGCGGTCGACATCGCGCGCAACCTGGAAATTCCGGTCAAGGAAATGGGCCTGCCGGTGCGGCTCGAAACGCGCACCGGCGACACGCCCGCCTCCAAACGCCAGCGCCAGCGCCGCGATCCGCCCGACATTCTGCTCACCACGCCGGAGCAGCTCGCGCTGCTGCTTGCGACCGCGGACGCGCCGTATCTCTTCGGCACGCTCAAGCGCGTCGTGCTCGACGAATTGCATTCGCTGGTCACCTCGAAGCGCGGCGATCTCTTGTCGCTCGGTCTTGCGCGCCTGTTCAGCCTTGCGCCCGCTCTGGCCACCGTTGGCCTCTCCGCCACGGTTGCCGAGCCCGACGAACTGCGCCGTTACCTGATGCCGCAGCCGGTACACGGCGAAACGCTCGCCGATCTGGTGTTTGCGGCAGCGGGCGCGCAGCCGCAGGTGACGATGCTCGATACCGCGGAGCATCTGCCGTGGGCCGGTCACTCGGCGCGCCACGCGCTCAACGAAATCTACGCGCTCATCAAGCATCACAAGACGACGCTCGTCTTCGTCAACACGCGCAGCCAAGCGGAATTCCTGTTCCAGTCGCTCTGGCAGATCAACGACGACAATCTCGCCATCGCGCTCCATCACGGTTCGCTCGATGTGGCGCAGCGGCGCAAGGTCGAGGAGGCGATGACGCGCGGAAAATTGCGCGCCATCGTATGCACCTCGTCGCTCGACCTCGGCGTCGACTGGGGCGACGTCGATCTTGTGGTCAATGTCGGCGCGCCGAAAGGCTCGTCGCGCCTGATGCAGCGCATCGGCCGCTCCAATCACCGGCTCGAGGAGCCGTCGGAAGCGGTGCTGGTGCCGGCCAACCGTTTCGAGGTGCTGGAATGTCGGGCCGCCCTCGATGCGGTGGCGGAGAATGGGCAGGACACGCCGCCCTTGCGCACCGGCGCCCTCGACGTGCTGGCGCAGCACGCGCTCGGCCGCGCCTGCGGCGCGCCGTTTCTCGCCGACGAGCTTTTCGAGGAAGTGCGCCGCGCCGCGCCCTATGCGGGCCTCGCGCGCGCCGACCTCGACGCGGCAGTCGATTTCGTTGCGACCGGCGGCTATGCGTTGAAAGCTTACGAGCGCTTCGCCAAGATCAGGCAGGGAAAGGACGGGCGCTGGCGCATCACGCACCCGCGCGTTGCGCAGCGCTATCGCATGAACGTCGGCACCATCGTCGAGGCCGACATGCTGAAGGTGCGGCTGATGCGCTCACGCGGCGGCAAGGCGTTCATCCCGCGCGGCGGCAAGCTGCTCGGCCAGGTCGAGGAATACTTCATCGAGACGCTGTCGCCGGGCGATACTTTCGTCTTCGCAGGAGAAATCCTCAAATACGAAACGCTGGTCGAAGACGAAGTCTACGTCTCGCGCACGACCGCGACCGATCCGAAAGTGCCGGCCTATGAAGGCGGCAAGTTTCCGCTTTCGACCTATCTCGCCGCGCGCGTGCGCAAGATACTGGCGGAGCCGCAAGCCTGGCGCGCGCTGCCGGATCAGGTGCGCGAGTGGCTGGAAATCCAGCAATGGCGCTCATTGTTGCCGCCCGCCGGCGATCTGCTGGTGGAGACATTTCCGCGCGCGGCGAAATTCTATCTGGTCTGCTATCCCTTTGAGGGACGGCTTGCACATCAAACGCTCGGCATGCTGCTCACGCGCCGCCTTGAACGCGCACGTCTGAAGCCGCTCGGCTTTGTCGCCAACGAATATGCGCTCGCGGTCTGGGGTCTTGGCGACATGGGCCTGCGCATCGCGCGCAGCGAACTTTCGCTTGCGGCGCTATTCGACGAGGACATGCTGGGCGACGATCTCGAAGCGTGGCTCGCGGAGTCGGCACTGATGAAACGCACGTTCCGCACCTGCGCGATCATCGCCGGATTGATCGAGCGGCGCTTCCCCGGCGAGGAGAAGTCGCGCCGTCAGCTCACCATCTCGACCGACCTCGTCTACGACGTGCTGCGCAAGCACCAGCCGGATCATCTGTTGCTGCGCGCCGCGCGCGCCGACGCTGCGTCGGGCCTGCTTGACATCAAGCGGCTTGGTGAAATGCTCTCGCGGGTGAGGGGCCGAATCATCCACAAGGCGCTCGACCATGTCTCGCCGCTGGCGGTTCCGGTGATGCTGGAGATCGGCCGCGAGACCGTCTACGGCGAAGCCTCGGATTCGCTTCTGGCCGAAGCCGCCGACGAGCTGATCAAGGAGGCGATGCAGTGACGCGCATTTCTTATCCCTCCCCTGAAAGGGGAGGGTCGGATCGCCGAAGGCGATCCGGGGTGGGGTCATCTTGGTAGCGACCCCCACCCGGACAGCTTCGCTGTCCGACCTCCCCCTTGCAGGGGGAGGTAAAGAAAAGCACAACATCGCCATTGCTTCAGTGTCCCTCCTTGCCGATCCCGCCGGCGCGCTTTACTGGGCCGAGCAGGGCCTGCTGGCTGTCGCCGATCTGCATCTGGAAAAAGGCTCGAGCTTCGCCGCGCGCGGCGTCTTGCTGCCGCCCTATGACACCGCGTCAACACTGGAACGGCTGGCGCGATTGATCACCTTTTATGCGCCGCGCTGCGTGATCGCGCTCGGCGACAGTTTTCACGACGGCAACGGCCCCGCGCGCCTCGCGGACAGCGACCGCGCCGAACTTCTGGCGCTTCAGCGCGGCCGCGAATGGATCTGGATCACCGGCAACCACGATCCCGATCCGGCGGAGAATATCGGCGGCAGTTTTGAGGCTGCCGTTTCGATCGATGCGTTGACGTTCCGGCACGAGCCGACCGGGCAGGACGGCGAGATCGCCGGCCATCTGCACCCGGTCGCGCGCGTCTCTCATCGCGGGCGTGCTGTCAGCCGCCGCTGCTTTGCCGCCGACAAGACACGGATGGTGATGCCGGCATTCGGCGCCTTCACCGGCGGGCTCAACGTGCGCGATCTGGCGTTCCTGTCCGTGTTCGGCACATTTGCCTTCACCGCGCACATGCTCGGTAACGGCCGGCTCTATTCCTTCACCGCAAAGCGCTGTTTGCCGGACTAGTGCGTAATCCGATCTGATCGAATGCTTTGCCGTCTTCACTGTCATCGCCCGCGAAAGCGGGCGATCCAGTAACTACAATAGTCTCGGTGGTTTACTGGATGCCCCGCTTGCGCGGGGCATGACAATGGAGATTGTACAACGCGCCACACGATTCTATCCGGACGGATTTCGCTCTGGCGCTGCGCCTCACGCCGCCTTGCGCGTACCCAGGCCTTCGCAGAATTCCACCAGCAGTTCGCCGAGACGCAGCGTCGCCGGGCTGGCATTTTCCGCCGCCACCAGAGCGAGCTCGGTATTGGTAATCGGCGGAAAATCTTCCGCCTCGATGATTTGATGCTCCGGCGGAATGGCGATCTCGGGCAGGATGCTGACGCCGAGTCCGGCGGACACGGCTGCCTGAATGCCGGCGAGGTTCGGACTCATGTAGGCGATGTGCCAGCTGCGTCCCGCCGCCTCGATCGCGTGGATCAGACGGTTGCGATAGAGGCAGCCCTGCTCGGCGACGGCGAGCGGCACCGGATCGCGCCGCAGATCGACCGGACGCTTGCGGCTCGTGACCCAGCGCAACTGCTCCGGCCAGGACGCAATGCATTGTCCTTCGCCGGCGTTGCGCTTGAACAGCGCGAGATCGAGTTCGCCAAGCTCGAGCGCGCGTTGATGCGCGACGCTCAATCCGCAGCGGACATCGAGCCGCAAGGTCGGCCGTGCGGACAGGAAGTCGGAAAGCATTTCGGGAAGCCGATAGGCGGCAAAATCCTCCGGAATGCCGAGCCGCACGATGCCGTCGGCCGCGGGCCGGGACACCACGTCGCGCGCCTCGCGTTCAAGGGCGAGAATGCGCCGCGCGTAGGAGAGAAGCCGCTCGCCTTCCTCGGTCAGCGTCGCCTGCTTGCCGTTTCGCTGCAGCAGCGGGCGGCCGACTGAATCCTCCAGCCGCTTGATCTGCTGGCTGACGGTCGACTGCGTGCGGTGGACGCGCTCGCCGGCGCGGGTGAAGCCGCCGGCATCGACCACGGAAACGAAGCTGCGGAGAAGCTCGATATCAAGCATGCGCGTCTCCATTTACAAAGCCACTTAATTGCATTGCACCATTTAATTTCCAAATATGGAAGGTCAAGCCTACATCGGGGGCTGAAAGGAATCCCCGATGTCCCAAGCCATTGTTTCGCCTCAACGTTCCGGCGCGCTCGCGGTGCCGGCGTTCCTGCTGATTGCGGGCTTCGTCCTGATCTGGACGTCCGCCTTTTCGGTTGCCAAGGCGGCGCTCGCCGATTGCCCGCCGCTTCTGCTGCTCGGCGGGCGTTTTCTCCTTGCCGGCGTGCTGATGCTCGGGGCGGCTGCCGTGAGCCGCGCGTCCTGGACACTCAAGCGCCGCGACGTGGTGACGTTTGCGCTGCTCGGGATCGCCAACCAGGCGGTCTATCTCGGAGTCGGCTACATCGGATTGCTGTCGATCTCTTCGGGCCTCTCGGTGCTGATCTTCAGCTGCAATCCGATCATCACCGGCATCGTGGCCACGTTCGTGCTGGACGAGCGGCTCACGTGGGCCAGGGTGGTTGGACTGATGCTGGGCATCGCCGGCGTCGCCTTCATCGTGGAAAGCCGTCTCGCCACCGGTGACGACCATCTGCAAGGTGTTATGCTTACGATCATTGCGACGATTTCGTTCGTCGCCGGCACGATCGTCTTCAAGCGCTACGCGCCCAAGAATGGTCTCTGGATCGGCAACGGCATCCAGAGTCTTGCCGCCGGCATTGCTCTGTTGCCATTCTCGCTCGCCTTCGAAAGCATCGGCGACATCGTTCTGAGCTGGCGGCTGCTCTGGGCATTCCTATACCTGGCGCTGATCGTCTCGGTCGTCGCCTACTTTCTCTGGTTCAGGATTTTGACCATCTCGGGCGCAACCGCCGCCAGCAGCTACTACTTCCTGATGCCGCCGGTCGGCATGCTGATGGGCTGGCTTCTGCTCGGCGAGCGGCTCGAGCTTTCCGATCTGCTCGGGATCATCCCCGTGGTGCTCGGCATTTATCTGGTGACACGCCCATCAAAGGCCGGTCGAGGGAGGACTACATGAGCACGCCACGCATCACTTTGATCGGCGGCCCGCATTTTCCAACGCCACGATCGTCGAGCCCCGCGTCCCTACGCCGGTCGAGCCGCATCGCGCATCGCATTTGGCAAAAACCTAATCGCGGCGGAACAGCACGCTCGCGATCCAGCCCGTCATGAGCGCCATCAGCATGGTTGCCGTTCCGTACAGCAAGCCGTAGTCGCGCGCGGCGTCGGCGACGTATTGCTCGAACCCGACCTTGATGACGTCGAGGCCCGTGTTGGTGTGGGCGGCCATTTTCCCGTCGGCAAACAGCTTCACGTCCACATTGTAGTCTCCCGTCGGCACATTGGACGGAAGCGGAATCGATGCGCGGAAAACGTCGGGCGTGAGGAAAGTCACGGCATCGGCGTCCTGCGCGTAGAGCCCGCGCTCGCTTTCGAGCCGCACGAAGGCGACGCGGAACGGATCGTCCGGCACGGTGTCGGCGAAATCGGGCCCGATGTGCTGGCGCAGGATGAAATTGTCGAGGCCGATCTGCAGCCGGCGCAGGATTTCGCGATCGGCGATCTCGTTGACCGGCCTGTTGGAGAGGACCGCGAGATAGCCCGGCACGCCCACGAAATCGCGCGAGTCGACGTTGACCCAGACCCCCAGCACGCGCGTCTTGCGCCGCGTGCGCAGCGTCTGCTTCGGCCCGGTGACCGTCACCACGATGTCGTAACCGCGGTCGCGCGGAGGCGCCCCGGCCCCGCGTTGTACCGTGCCGAACAGCACCAGGTGCTCGCCGGCGAAATTGGACGTGATAGCCACGCGCTGGTTCGACAGCGAAATCACCAGCCGCTCCTGCGCGGCGGCGGGCGCGCAGCAGGCCAAGGCGACCAATATCGCGGCGATCCATTTCACAGGCCGTTCTCCACACGCCGGATGGAGAAGAGATCGTCCGGCGTCACCACCAGCTCGTAGGTGAAGCGCAGGCCGACCGCGAGCACCAGCAGGCCCAGCATCAGCCGCAGCCGCTCGCTGCGAATCTTCTGCCCGGTCCGCACGCCCAGTTGCGCGCCGATCACGCCGCCGATCATCAGGATGAGCGCCAGCACGGCGTCGACGAGATGGTTGGTCACCGCGTGCATGACTGTCGCCGAGGCCATGGTGATCAGCGTCAGCACCATGGACGTGCCGATGACCGTTGTCGTCGGCACGCGCAGAAAGTAGATCAGCATCGGCACCAGCAGAAAGCCGCCGCCGATGCCGAGGATTGCGCCGGCAAATCCGATGATGAATCCGATCGCCCACACCGGGATCGCTGACACGTAGATTTTCGAGCGCTTGAAGCGGACCTTGAGCGGCAGCCCGTGCAGCCAGGTGTGGCTCCCCGGTCGCCGCAGCATCGGCGATTTGCCGTGCCGCGCGCGCGCAATTGCGTGCAGGCTCTCGTTGACCATCAGCGCGCCGACGATCGTCAGCAGAAGGACGTAGGAAATTCCGATGACCAGATCGAGCTGATCGAGCGCGCGCAACTCGGTGAACAGCGCGACGCCGGCGGCGGTGCCGACTATGCCGGCCGCGAGCAGCATCATGGCGAGCGCGATGTCCACCGCCCGCCGCCGCCAGTAGGAGATGGCGCCGGTAAACGACGACGCCGCGATGTGGCTCGCCACGCTCGCCACCGCGACCGCCGGCGAAATGCCTATGAAGATCAGCAGCGGCGTCATCAGGAAGCCGCCGCCGATGCCGAACATTCCGGAGATAAAGCCGACGGCAATGCCCATGCCGAACACGAGAAAAATGTTCACCGGCATGTCGGCAATGGGAAGATAAATCTGCACGCGGCGCGATTCCGGTTGGATGAACCCGTCCTGGCGGACCGCTCCGATCCGCGCCGCAGGCGGCGGCCCGGTCCTCGCGCATCCGGCGCGAATTCAACAGTGCAATAAGCCGATATTACAGCGGAAGCGCGCTATGGCCACGATTTTGCCGGAAGCCTGCGCCGGCTTGTCGCGATCCCATGCCGTCAGCCCGGCGATCGGGCCTTGGACTCCGTGGACGGGGTCGCCTTCTGACGGTCCCATGCCGCCGGATGCGGCACGGTCACCGCGGCGGCAGGCTGCGGCTCCGCGCTCCAGGACTTCACGCTCTCTTGCGCGGCGGCCAGCGCCTGCGGGTCAAGGCGCTTGGCGATCTGGTCGCGCTTCTTTGCGGCCTCGTGATCGCCCTTGTCGGCGGCGAGCGCGAACCACTTGTAGGAATCGCTGTAGCTCTTCTCCACGCCGAGACCGCGGGCATAAAGAATGGCAAGATTGTATTGGCTGTCGGCGACGCCGTGCTTCGCCGCCTCCAGGAACCAGCGCACGGCCTTGGCGTAGTCAGGCGTCCCCTCCGCGCCTTCGGCATAAAGCACGGCGAGATTGTGCATCGCCTTCGCGTTCCCTTTCCCGGCGGCGGCGAGATAAAGCGTGCGGGCGCGCGCCAGGTCCTTTTTGACACCGCGGCCCTTCTCGTAAAGGCTCGCAAGCCGGAACTGCGCCGGCGCAAGCCCGGCCATGGCCGCCTTCTCGAACCAATGCGCGGCCTGGCCGAGATCGGCGGTCACGCCACGGCCCTCCGCAAAACGAATTCCGATTTCGTAGGCCGCCGCCGGATTGCCCTCGGTTGCCGCCTTGCGCAGGCCGGCGCCGCCGATCGCCGCCGGCAAGTCGCCGGTGCGGACCACGGGCTGCGTATCGGGCAGCATCGGGATCGCGGGCACGACCGGATCGCCGCCGGCCAACGGGTCGGGGATCGAGCCGGTCACGTCGCCTGACGCCGTCTTGTCGGGGGGCGCCGTTTCCTCTGCCGGCGACGGCGCCTTGATCATCGATTGCGGGCTGGTCAGGTCCGCCGCCGGCGCGCCCGCGATATTGCCGGAAGAGGGCGCACGCTGCGGCGCCAGCACCGGCGCGTCATCGCTGTCCTCGACCATGTCGGCCGCGATGCTTCCGGTGCTGTCGTCGGGCTTCGAGATGTCTTGCGCGGAATGCGGCGGCGACGAGCTCGTTCGGCCGAAGCCGAAGAACCTGGAGGCGATCTGCAACGAGCCGATCACAATCGCGATCACGCAGGCCGCAACCAGCACGGATTTCATGCCGCGCGCCAATTTCGAGGGACGCGCCGGGCCCACCTGCACGCGCGCACTCGCCACTGCGCGCGGCGACGGCTCTTGCGCGGCGGCTTGCGCGGCGCGGCGCGCCGCCAGAATGAAATTGGAGCGCTCGTTGCCCTCGGATTCGGCGCCCGGCTTGATGCCGCCGAGCGCCGCTTCCGAGGCGGCAATCCGCGCCGCCACGTCGGCTGCCGCGAGCTTCGGCGAACTCGCTGCGGCCTGCCGCCGGGCATCCGCGCCGTAGTCGCCGTGCGCACGATCGTCCTTGCCGGCGCGCACGGCCTCGATATGCACAAGCAGGTCGGCAAGGCCGCGCTCGACCGCCTCGAGGTGGTCGAGCCGTGAATTGGACGCATCGAAGCGTTCCATCAGCGCGACGATGCGGTTCTCGAGATGATCGGCCGCCGTTCCCGCACCTATAGCCACGGGAGTCGCGCCATGGGGCGACCCTTCGAGCTTCTGCGCCAGGGCATGGACGCAGTCGGCAAGCTTCGTCACCGTGTCGTTGCTCGCGAGGCGCGCATGAGCATCGCGCAGCGACGCAATCGTGGATTCGACGCGCTGGAGCGACACCGGGTCGCTTTGCACGACCGCCAGATCGACCTTTTGCGTCAGCGCCACGATTGCGTCCTTGAGCGCCGCAACGTCGGCCGCCGGCGTGGCGCCGCGCAGCGCGTCTCTTATTTCCGCCAGCGCCTGCTCGAGCCGGGCGCCGCTGCCGGGCGGCTGAGTGGCGAGGCTTTCCGCGTTTTGCGACGCTCTCTCCGTGAGCCGCCGGGCGATCTCTTTCAGATCGTTCCGCAGCGCCCCGATCGCATCCTCCACGGCCGGCCGCCGCAGCGTCTCGATCTGCTCGGCAATCCTGCGGAGATGACTTTCGAGCGCGGACAAATCCGCAGCGGGCACGGCAGCCGGAAGGGGCATCACCGGCGGTTCTGCATCGAGGATGGTGCGGCGGGCGGAAATTTCGGCAATGGCCTTGTCGATGTCGACGCGCCCCGTCATGCCGCCGGTGCGAGGCGTGCCGCTCCCCGCGTTCGCGGCGGCGTGCGCATCGTCCTCCAATTCCGGCACGATGCTGGCGTGGGCCGCCGAATTGAGGAAAGACCCGCCGGAGCGGGTTGCGCCTTTTGCCTGCGGCTCGATTTCCTTTGCGCCCCACGGAATGCCGAATTTCATTCTTGCACCTTCAATCGCGGTGGAGGCGCAAAAGCCTGCTGGCTCGCGTGGAACCGGCACGTATTGACAACGTGTGGGAACGGGCGCGGTCCTCAGTCCACGGCTCGACTTTTTGCCAATCACGGTAAATATGCGGTTAAGAAAAGCCGCGTGCGGCCCACGCACGTCGCGGGCATCGGCTGATCCGTGCGCGGCGCCCGGCTGGCCGCAGAAGCCGCTTAACGCTTTCTTAATTATTGCGGCGGGCGGCGTGCCCGGCGGCGCCTGCCATCGACTGCGCGCGCCGGCAGGGCCACCGGGTGGGCGGCGTGGGCAGCCCGCGAGGCTCCGAATTTGACCCCCGGAAATGCGGTCAGCTATCGTTACCAAAACAATAAAGCGACCGGGAGGAACGTCATGATGCGAAAGCTCGTCACTGCACTATTCGGGATCGCCGCGCTGTCGCTTGGCGCCATGTCGGCGCACGCGCAGGGCACGGTCAAAATCGGCCTGATTTTGCCGTACTCCGGCCAGTTCGCCGACATCGCCACGCAGATGGACAACGGCATCAAGCTGTACATGAAGCAGCACGGCGACAAGATCGCCGGAAAGAAGATCGAGGTCATCCGCAAGGACACCGGCGGCATCAATCCCGCCGTCGCCAAGCGGCTGGCGCAGGAACTGGTCACGCGTGACAAGATCGACGTGCTCGCCGGCTTCGGCCTCACGCCGAACGCGCTCGCCGCCGGCGACATCTCGGCGGAAGCGAAAAAATTCATGGTCGTCATGAACGCGGCGACCGCGATCATCACGACCAAGTCGCCCTACATGGCGCGCACGTCGCTCACCATTCCGCAGCTCAACTATCCGTTCGGCAAATGGGCGGCGAGCAAGCACGGCATCAAGAACGCCTACACGATGGTCTCGGACTATGGCCCCGGCCATGACGCCGAGGAATGGTTTCAGAAGGGCTTCAAGGAAGGCGGCGGCCAGATCGTCGGCGCAGTGCGCATGGCGGTCGCCAACCCGGACTTTTCCGCCTATGTCCAGCGCGCCAAGGACCTCAATCCGCAGGGCATCTACGTCTTCATTCCGGGCGGCGCGCAGCCCGGCGCGCTTGGCAAGGCATTCGCGGAGCGTGGCATCGACACCAGGAAGACGGCGATCATGGGCCAGCTCGAGATCACCGACGAGCACGCGCTCAAGAGCATGGGCGATGTGGCGATCGGCATCCTTACCTGCGGCCACTACGACTATAACCACAAGTCGAAGGTGAACGCGGCGTTTGTGAAAGCGTACAACGCGGATTTCAAACGCAATCCGGACTTTTTCTCCGTCGGGGCGTATGACGGCATGCACCTCATCTACGCCGCGCTCGCCAAGACCAAAGGCAAGACCGACGGTGAAAGCCTGATCGACGCCGCAAAGGGCATGAAGTGGGAAAGCCCGCGCGGCCCGATCTCCATCGATCCGCGCACGCGCGACATCATCCAGACCGTCTACATCCGCAAGGTGGAGAAGGTCGGCGGCAAGCTGGTCAATGTCGACATCGCCGAGATTCCGAACGTGAAGGATCCGGTGAAGGAACAGAAGAAGTAGTCGGCCTCGACATCACGACCGACTGCGGCACGCGAGGCGGAGAACCGCTTGCGTGCCGCAGCGATTCAGGCCGTGCGCAACGTCGGCCGCACGCGCGAGCGCACCAGCAGGAACGCGACGATCGTCAGGTTCAGCAGATTCCAGCCAAGTCCATTAAGGAAAGCGGCCCGGTAAGAACCAGTGACGTCGAAGATTGCACCCGACATCCAGCCGCCGAGCGCCATGCCGATCAGCGTCGCCATCAGCACCAGCCCGACGCGCGTGCCGGCCTGCTGCGGCGGAAAGTATTCGCGCACGATGATGGCATAGCTCGGAACGATCCCGCCCTGAAACAGGCCGAACAGCGCGGAGATCACGTAGAGCGACGTAAGGCCGTTGAACCACAGGTAAAGAAAAAGCGCCGCGCCTTGCAGCGCGGAGCCGAGCAGCAGCGTGCGCACGCCGCCGATGCGGTCGGCGATCAGACCTGACACCAGGCGGCTCACGATGCCGCATGCCAGCATGAGCGACAGCATCTCGGCGCCGCGCGCGACGCCGTAGCCGAGGTCGCCGCAATAGGCGACAATATGCACCTGCGGCATCGACATCGCCACGCAGCAGCCGATGCCCGCGATGCAGAGAATGAGCTGCAACGTGTTGGCCGAAAACGGCATTGTCGCCTGCCGGTCCGCCGCTGCGGCGGCAGCCGCCTGATGCGGCGGCGCCTTTGCACGCAGCGCAATCGTGAGCGGCAGCATGGCGACCAGCAACGCGATGCCGATACCGACATGCGTGGCACGCCAGCCGTCGGCCGCGATGAAATGCTCGATGACCGTCGGCCAGAACGTGCCGGCGATGTAGTTGGACGCGGCCACGATCGACACGGCGATGCCGCGGCGGCGCGCGAACCAGTGCGAGACGTCGGCCATCAGCGGGCCGAAGGTCGCCGAGCAGCCGAGTCCGATCAGGCCGCCGTGGATGAGCGCGACCTGCCAGATGCTTTGGGCATGTCCGGCGGCGATATAGCCGAGGCCCATGGCCAGCGTCCCGGCGGCGAGCGGTATCGCGATGCCGAATCGATCCGCCAGGCGCCCCGTCAGCACGCCGCCGGCGGCGAAGCCGAGCATGGTCAGCGTGTAGGGCAGGGCGGCGGATGCGCGATCGACGCCGAAGTCGGCCTGGATCGCCGGCAGCGCCACGACCACCGACCACATGCCGACGCCGCCGAGCGTGCCGAGCAGCGTTGCGAGGGCGAGCCGCAGCCACGCTTTGCCCGAGTCGATCGGGTCGGATGCGGAATGATCGGCGAAGGATGAAGTCATGGAACAAGGAGGCCCGTCTGTCCGAGGCGCTGTAGCATCCGCCCTCGCGCGCTGTCACCCGCAGCCCCTCGCATGGCTGTATCGCGCGCTTTATTGTGGGCGGGCCTACGAATCGCTTGCGGGATTGCCATCCATGGAAACCCTCAATCTGCCGCGACCCGCCTGGATGAGCGAGGATCTGGTCCTGCTCGAAGAGCAGGCGCGCCGCTTCATTGCCGACGAGTTCGCCCCGCATCTCGACCGCTGGCACGAGGCCGGAATCTACGATCGCGAGGTCTGGAACAAGGCGGGCGCCGCCGGCCTGCTCTGCGCGTCGATGCCGGAAGAATACGGCGGCGCCGGCGGCACGTTCGCGCACGAGGCGGTGATCAACCGCGAGCTGTCGCTCGCCGGCTTCGACACGTTCGGCGCGCCGCTGCATTCGGGAATCGTCGCGCCCTACATTCTTCACTACGGCACCGAGGAGCAGAAGAAGCGCTGGCTGCCGAAGCTCGCGAGCGGCCAGCTGGTGGGCGCCATCGCCATGACCGAGCCCGGCACCGGCTCCGATCTGCAAGGTGTGCGCACGTCGGCGAAAAAGTCCGGCAACGGCTACGTGCTCAACGGCTCCAAGACCTTCATCACCAACGGCCAGCACGCGAACCTGATTGTTGTCGTCGCGAAAACCGATGCGGCGGCGGGTGCGAAGGGCGTCTCATTGCTTGTCGTCGAGGCGGACGACGCCCCCGGCTTCCGCCGCGGCCGCAAGCTGAAGAAGCTCGGCATGGAGTCGGCCGACACCTCGGAATTGTTTTTCGACGACGTGAAGCTGCCGGCGGAAAATCTGCTCGGCCCGGAAGAAGGGCAGGGCTTCTACCAGTTGATGAAGGAGCTGCCGCAGGAGCGCCTGATCGTCGCCGTGCACGCGGCGGCGATGATGGAGCGCGCGGTGGCGCTCGCCGTCGACTACGCCAGGCAGCGCAAGGCGTTCGGCAAGGCGATCATCGAATTCCAGAACACGCAGTTCGAGCTTGCCGAGTGCAAGACGGAAGCGACCATCGCCAAGGTCTTCGTCGATCACTGCATCGAGCGCCACATCAGGGGCGAGCTCGATACCGTCACCGCCTCGATGGCCAAGTACCGGCTGACCGATACGCAGGGGAGCGTGATCGACCGCTGCCTGCAACTGTTCGGCGGCTATGGCTATATGGATGAATATCCGATCTCGCGGATGTATCGCGACGCGCGGGTGTTTCGGATCTATGCCGGCACCAATGAGATCATGAAGTTGCTGATCGCACGGAGTTTGTGAATGCTTTGTCATTCCGGGACGCCGCCAACGGGTCCGCGCGAAGCGCGGCCCGATGACAGGCTCCGCGGCGAACCCGGAATCCAGAGCAACGACGGAGCGCTTCGATTGTGTCTCTGGATTCCGGGTTCGCGCCCATAGCGCGTCGAAGACGCGCGTAAACGCGCTTATGGGCGCGGCCCGGAATGACGAGGAGGAGTGAATGCCCGACGCCTTCATCTACGACCACGTGCGCACGCCGCGCGGACGCGGCAAGGCCGACGGCTCGCTGCACGAGGTCACCGCGCTCAATCTCGCGACGCAGGTGCTCGCCGGCATCCGCGAGCGCAACAAGCTCGACACCGCGCTGGTCGATGACGTGATCCTCGGCTGCGTCGATCCGATCGGAGAGGCCGGCGGCAACATCGCGCGTTCGGCGGTGCTGGCCGCGGATTACGGCGACGGCGTGCCGGGCATGCAGATCAACCGTTTCTGCGCCTCCGGTCTCGATGCGGTGAATTTCGCCGCCGCGGAGATCATGTCCGGCCAGCACGAGATGACGATCGGCGGCGGCGTCGAATCGATGAGCCGCGTCGGCATCGGCGCGTCAGGCGGCGCCTGGGCGGTCGATCCGTCGATTGCGGTCAAGGCCTACTTCATGCCGCAAGGCGTCTCCGCCGATCTGATCGCAACCAAATACGGCTTCTCGCGCGCGGATGTCGACGCCTACGCGGTCGAAAGCCAGCAGCGCGCGGCGAAGGCGTGGGACGAGGGACGGTTCAAGAACTCGGTGCTGCCGGTCAAGGACGTGAACGGCCTCACGATTCTCGCCAAGGACGAGCACATGCGCCCGACCACGACGATGCAGTCGCTCGCGCAGTTGCAGCCGTCCTTCGTGCAGATGGGCGAACTCGGCGGCTTCGACGCGGTCGCCGTGCAGGCGCACCCGGAAATCGAGACGATCAATCACGTGCATCACGCCGGCAACTCGTCCGGCATCGTCGACGGCGCCGCCGCAGTGCTGGTCGGCAGCGCGGCGGCGGGGAAGGCCGCGGGTCTCAAGCCGCGCGCGCGCATCCGCGCCTTCGCCAATATCGGATCGGAGCCCGCGATGATGCTCACCGGGCCGATCGACGTGACGCAGAAGGTGCTCAGGAAGGCCGGCATGACCGTCGGCGATCTCGACCTGATCGAAGTGAACGAGGCGTTTGCCTCCGTCGTGCTGCGCTTCATGCAGGCCTTCGACATCGGCGGCGAGAAGCTCAACGTCAACGGCGGCGCCATCGCCATGGGCCACCCGCTCGGCGCCACCGGGGCGATGATTCTCGGCACCGCGATCGACGAGATGGAGCGGCGCGATCTGAACACCGCGCTTGTGACGCTGTGCATCGGCGCCGGCATGGGCACGGCCACGATTGTGGAGAGGGTGTAAGAATTCTGTGTCCCGGATGCGGTGCAGCGCGCTAGCGGTGCGCCGCTGATCCGGGACCTTTGCGGAGTTGAACCGATCCCGGCTCTGCAGCGCATCACTGCATGCTGCGCTGCGCCCGGGAAAAGACGAGGCGGACCGCCAATGCCGAAAGTCGATATCGACAAAGTAAAAACCGTCAGCGGCACGTTCTATCCGCCCGAATTCCAGGCTGAATGCCGCGGCCGCCACAAGCAGCCGATCGGCGATGCCGCGGGGCTCACGCAGTTCGGTGTCAACATCACCCGCATCGATCCCGGTGCGGCATCGGCCTTGCGCCATTGGCACGAGCAGGAAGATGAATTCATTTACATGCTCGAAGGTGAGCTGGTGCTGGCCGAGAACGATGGTGAGGTCGTGCTCAAGGCGGGCGACGCCGCCGGCTTCAAGTCAGGCAGCGGCAATGCGCATCGGCTCGTCAATCGCAGCGGTCGTGTAGCGATTTACTTTGAAGTCGGCACGCGCGCGAAATCCGAGCGCGTGCACTATCCCGACGTCGATCTGGTCATGGAGCGGGACGAAACGGGACGGCGCTATTTGCGCAAAAGCGGCGAGCCCTATTGATGCATGCGCAAGCGTTGATCCGTCATCCTGAGGTGCGAGGTCGCACCGCGACCGAGCCTCGAAGGATGATGGCCCCAACAGTGCCACGTCATCCTTCGAGGCTCGCTTCGCTCGCACCTCAGGATGACGTGAGGAATGCTCAGCGAAAGGTTTGACGATGCCC
>DASSRW010000176.1:0-16031 GCA_035701545.1 Pseudolabrys sp. | reverse complement strand
TGGTACGACCGCCGCATTGCTGGGCGCCGTGCTTCCTGTGGCGGTGCTGGGCGGGTTGCCGCCACCTAATGGGGTCACTCGCGGGCCTGCTATAGGGCCAGACGGATGCACGCCCGGTCGGCGAGCCACCGGCTTGCGTGGCGATGGGCGGCTGGCCAGGCATCGCCTGATAAACCTGCTCCTTTGTTCGCCAATGTACAGTTGTAGCGTTGCCTCACGCTCGCACTGGACTTTCTTGGCGGAAGTTTTTGCCCCTACAGTTGATGCCGCTTCTCCCGATGGGCCGTAAGCCAGAAGAGCCATTAAAAGGGCAGATGCCAAAACGAATGCTTTCGACATGATGGAACTCCGTCGCGCAAGTTAATGCAGCACGTTCAACGAACGTCGGAGCGGTCCGGTTTCATGGCGCGTCCATTGACTAACGAGCAAACCAAAGATGTCTTGGATGGGCCAGAAGCCAGAAGCCGACCTCGTCGCCAATTTGCTCGGCAGGTTAATTCACTCAGCACCATTCGCAGCGAAACTCTCCTTTGCCGCCGGTGACACCAAGAATTTGATAAACCCTTCTGCCGTTCTGCGGCGTGTCGTGTTTGCCATGAGCACAGCGGTATAGGTCAGAGAGTTCTGAAGATTGCCTGGTAACGGGCCAATAAGTTTTATGCCGGGCGTCGTCGCGATGAGCGGAATCGTACCCGCTGCCATGTCGTTGCTTTTGCCCTTTAACACAGGTTCGAAAATCCCAAGGGGTGCCGTGCGTACAATCTTGGCCTTCAGTGTTTCAGCAATTCCCAACCGCTCGAGAACCCTCGCGAACGCCTGTCCCGACTTAACGCTGTTGAAAACAAGAAGGTCGGCATTGAGCAAAACATTCTTGAGTTTTTCGACGGTTGAAATGTCATACGCCGGGCTGTCTATGCGGTTGCCGAGGCCGACGCCAACGTGGCCGATGATAGGTCTATCGCCGGGAGTAACCTTTCCCGACTTCGTAAGTGCCTCGGCAAAGTCCGGCTGAACGATAACAACATCGGCTGCTTCGCCGTTCTCAATTCTCTTCTTCACGGCCGGCGATGGGTCGAACACCAAACTAACCTGATTATGTGTCTGCCGGCTGTAAAGAGCGACAACCTTGGTCAAGGCTGGTTGG
Organism: Pseudolabrys sp.; assembly: GCA_035701545.1. Classification (GTDB taxonomy): domain Bacteria; phylum Pseudomonadota; class Alphaproteobacteria; order Rhizobiales; family Xanthobacteraceae; genus Pseudolabrys. The sequence continues at coordinate 14,887 of DASSRW010000176.1, read as the reverse complement.
AGCGGGCTATCGCTCATGACCTTAATTTCGGTGGCCTGGGCAGCCGCCGCAAAAATAAAGAAGCCGGCTGCTAGGAAAGCAGCGAAGCTGATGCGCCTTAGATTTGTATCCATGGAAGGAAGAGCCCCATTGGGTTACCCCACTGACAGTGGAGTCCCTGGATGGCCGCCCCTTGAGAGCTTAAGAGGCCCCTTCAGAGATAAGTTGTAAATTCTCCCTAAATAATAGCGCAGAAGTCTCGCCAACGAATGTCGCCGTTGGGTCAATCGCGTCGTTTTTGGCATGTCCGCGGCATGCCCTGTTAAATCTCGAAATGCCGATTGTCCGGCTTTTGCCGGCTGAAGGCATCTATTTGGACCTGATTCAGTCGTCAAAGCGAGGGTTAGAATCACGCGATATGAACGCACGAACTTTGAGCGGGCTGCGACCCGATATGTCGGACTCGCAGCTGACTACCATTCGTCAAACTCGCATCGATACGTATTGGCTGCGTGCTGATGAGGGCCGCGCCCTAGCGTCTGGATCGAACGTCAGCGTTGAAACTGAAATACATCCGAAGAATTCAGGCCTCCGAACTGGCCGACAGAGGCGGTATTGGTACCGCCAAACTGCCCAATCGACGCGCGGTTTGTTTGTCCAAACTGGGCAAGGAAAGAATTCGTCGTGTTTCCGAACTGGCGGATCATGGCGGTATTGGTCGTGCCAAATTGCCCGACGGTTGCGCTGGCATTGTCGCCGAATTGCAAAATCCTGGTCATGTTCCTCGTTCCTGTCTGAATGACCGTAGCGCTCGGGTCGCCCCCGAATTCGAAGACCAACGCGAAGTTCATTTGGCTGCTTTGGTTGATAAGCACCGGAGTGGAATCATCAAAGGCAACGACCCTTTCGAAACTGACTCGGCCACTTTGCGCCCACGCGGTCGAAGGAGCGAGGACGACGAGGGCGGCCAGGAGCAGTTGTCGCGCTTTCATGGCGATCTCCGTTGAGCTTTCGACGACGTTGGACTGCACGCGTTCGGGATTGAGGGAGACGTGGGGCTTTCGCAGGGGCTTGCCGTTTTGTGGCTGCAATGATGAACGGCAGGCACTCTGCTGCGGCGTCGGGCCGCCGCCTAGAGTGACATTCGTACTAGTCGAAAAAGACTAGTCCTCGTGCGGCAGCGGCGGTTTCCGGAGTCCGCGCGCCGTCGAGGCTCGCCGTGCCGCGAACTTTTCCGTCCAGCGCCAGTTCTCCCCTTGGCGAGGTGAAGCCATGGCCGGGACTCAGTACAAGCCGACAAGCGCGGGCAGCGAGCCGCAACCGACCGGTGGCGGCATGCGCGGCAAGGATCGCCAGCAGAAGAGCCTTCGCGATGCGCGCGGCGGCACGCGGGACAACGTCGTGCCGTCTTCGCCCGAGCCGATGAAGGAGCATCGCACGCCGCACGAGAACGCGCAGCCGGGCGCCGATGTGCGATCCGAGACCGAGCCGCCGGACGAGAGCGTGCCGGAAGGACTGCGGCGCGCGCCGACGCATCCGATCAATCCGACGGAAGGCAGGGGAGGCGTCCCGGCGCACGTGCCGGGACCGAAGGGCGATTGAGGCGGCAGGTCGTCCACCTCGCCATCATCAGATTCGTTATCGCAATTGTCAGCCGCTCACTGTGGTATCGGCGTGCGCCGTCCCGGTTGGCAACGGCAAATTTTTTGCGCGCCGCGCATCATCCTTGCGACGGCGCGTTGCTGACGCTGCTGTCACCGAGCAGCGCGCCGTCACTCCGGTGGTGCGGCTGCAATGACTCGCGCGGTGGATTCATACCGGCGCGCTGAACGCATAACGGCGCGCGCGCCCATGCTGAAACCTTTGAACGCACGCCGCATCCAAAGCGGACGCGTGACCGTGCAGCCGCGCATTGCTTGCGGCGAAGTGCCGATCGGATTCGTTTGATTGAAATTGTTGCAAAGCAGGGGAGGTTTCGATGCAGCTCAAGATTCTCAGCGTCGCGGCCGTTGGCGTGGCCGTCTTGTCGGCAGCGGTAATTTCTTCCGCCGCCGCGCCCAAAAAGAGGGCCGCCGAGAAAGGCTTCGACGCCACCATCGAGCGGCACGCGCAAAGAATGATGGAGGAAGGAAAGCGGATTTTCCGCTACGACACATTCGGCAGCGAGCACTTCTGGGGCGACACGCTGCAACTGCACAAGGCGATCGCCGGTGCGAAGAACGGCGGCGTCGGTCCTGGCGTTTCGCCCAAGACGGCGCTCGCCGTCGGGCTCAAGGTCGATGCCGACGCACTGCCGGCTGCGCTGAAGCGGCAGATCAAGGCCGGAAGGGTCAACCTCGACGACCCGGCGACCACCATCGCGCTGCTCAAGCTGAACGCCGTCGTCGGCGTGACGGCCTTCACGAACAAGGACGGCAGCGTGCGCTCGATGGGCATCCAGTGCGCGTTCTGCCACTCGACCGTCGACAACTCGTTCGCGCTGGGCATCGGCAGGCGGCTCGACGGCTGGGCGAACCGCGATCTGAACGTCGGCGCCATCGTTTCGCTTGCGCCGAACCTGAAGCCGTTCACCGATCTGCTCGGCGTCGACGTCGCGACCGTGAAGAAGGTGCTGGCGAGCTGGGGGCCGGGCCGCTTCGACGCCGAACTCGACAAGGACGGCAAAGCGTTCCGTCCCGACGGCAAGCAGGCCGGCACGCTCATTCCGCCGGCGTTCGGGTTGGCCGGGGTCAATCTCCACACGTGGACCGGCTTTGGCTCGGTACCGTACTGGAACGCCTATGTGGGCGCGACCGAAATGCACGGGCAGGGCACGTTTGTCGACACGCGGCTCGCCAACAAGGACCAGTTTCCCGTATCGGCGAAAAGCGGCTCGCATGACACGCGCGGCAAGCCGGACAGGCTGACCGACAAGCTTGCGGCGCTGCATTTCTATCAGCTCGCGATCCCCGCGCCGAAAGCGCCGCCCGGCTCCTACAACAAGGCCGCGTTCGAGCGCGGCAAGGCGCTGTTCGACGGTGCCGCCAGGTGCGCGACCTGCCACGTTCCGCCGCTCTTCACCGAGCCGGGACACAATCTGCACACGCCCGAGGAAATCGGCGTCGACTCGTTCCAGGCCGACCGCTCACCCACGCACATGTATCGCACGGCGCCGCTCGCCGGATTGTGGAGTCATCAGAAGGGCGGCTTCTACCACGACGGTCGCTTCGCCACGCTGATGGACGTCGTCAATCACTACAACGAGCACTTCAAGCTCAATCTCAGCGAGGCGAACAAGCGCGATCTCGTGGAATACCTGAAAGGCATTTGACGGCCCCCCGCTTCGGCGGATCGGGCGCAGCAGTGAAACGGTCCCGCGTCATCTCCGGCTCTGCTGCGTCTCGATCCGCCGAAGTCCCGCCTTCACTGGTCGCGTTGACGACGCAGCATCACCAAAATCTCTGACGCTACCGTCCCGCAAAATTCGGCACGCGCCGCTCGGCGGTCGCCTTCACGCCTTCCTTGAAGTCGTCGGTCCTGCGCAGCCGTGTCTGCTCTTTCAGTTCGTGCTCGGTCGCCCTCAGTACGCGGTCGGCGACGTCGCCGCGCATGGTCGCGCGCGTCGCCACCAAGCCGAGCGGCGAGTTCTCCGCGATCTCGGCAGCGAACGCCATCGCCGCGTTGCGCACATCCGCGTGCGGCACCAGCACGTCGGCAAGCCCCATCACGTAGGCGTCGTTTCCGGTCACGCGGCGGCTTGTGTAAAACATCATCGCCGCCTTGGTCGGCCCGATCACGGCCGGCAGCGTTACGGTCAGTCCGAAGCCCGGATGAAAGCCGAGCCGCGTGAAGTTTGCGACAAAGCGCGCCTCTGGGCAGGCGACACGGAAGTCAGCGACCATCGCGAGACCAAGCCCGCCGCCGACCGCCGCGCCCTGGACCGCGGCGACGATCGGCTTCCTGGTGCGGAAGAGCCGATTGCCCTCGATGTAGAGGTGATTGACCACAATATCGCGGTCGACGCGCTGGCCGTCCTTGTCGAGCATCGAGCCGTCGCCGAAATTCGCGCCGGCGCAGAACGATTTTCCTTGCGAGGCGAGCACGACGGCGCGGCAGTCGATTTCCTCATCGAGCGCCTCCAGCGCCGACGCGATCTCCTGGATGAGCGCAATGTCGAAGAAATTGTGTGGCGGCCGCCTGATTTCGATCAGCGCGACGTGGCCAGTCTTTTCGACCGCAATATCCTTGAACGGACCCATGTGTTTCCCCCGGACATAGTTCTACTCTGCTGCCGCATTGATTTTTGTCTGCGGCGTTTGTTTCACGATCAAGGCGTCCACCACCGACACGCCTTCTCCCAGCGCATGCACGATGACAGGATTGAGATCGATCTCGGCGATGTCGTCGGCGTGATCGGCGGCGAAGTGCGACAGCTTCACCATCAGGTCGGCAAGCGCTTCGATATCCGCCGGCGGCGCGCCGCGATGGGAGGCCAGAATGTGCGCCGCCTTGAGCCGCGCGATCAGCGCGCGCGCCGCCGCATGATCGAGCGGCACCGGCGCGAGCGCCACGTCGCCAAGCGCCTCGACCAGCACGCCGCCAAGCCCCACCATCAGCAGCGGTCCCCATTGCGCATCGCGATTGATGCCGAGAATGACCTCGCGGCCGACCCGCGCCATCGGCTGCACCAGCACGCCGTCGATGCGCGCATGCGGCGCGAATTTTCTCGCGCTGGCGAGCACGCGCTCGTAAGCCGCGCGCACGGCGTCGGCGCCGGCAAGATTGAGCGCGACGGCGCCGGCTTCGGTCTTATGCGGGATATCGACCGACTGCACCTTCAGCGCGGCCGGTCCGCCGATGGCTTTTGCGGCGGCTTCCGCGTCCGCCGCCGAGCGCGCGAGTTGTCCGATGTCGGCCGCGCCGATGCCGTAGGCCGCCAGCAAAGGCCGCGCCTGCCATTCGGTGAGCACGGGTCCGCCCGCCGCCAGCATCGTGCGCACGGATTTTGCGTCAGCGCGCGCCGCCGCTGAAACTTTTGTCCGCTTGAGAAATTCCTCGCGAAACGTGCGGTAATCCGCCATCACGCGCATGGTGCGCGCGCAGCTCTGCACGTTGGTGAACAGCGGATAGCCGGCTTCGTTGAGAATTTCGATGCTGCGGTCGGCGGGCAGCGTGTAGGTCCACATGAACACCGGCTTGTCGGAATTGCGCGCCAGATCCTTCAGCCGCGGCAGGTCGGTTTCCAGAAACGCCGACCGCCGCGCGGTCACCACCACCATCACGCCGTCGACGAGCGGCGACTTCGCCACCAGCCGCGCGAACTCGGCGTAGCCGAGCTTGTGCACGCCCTGCGCGGTCGAATCGACCGGGTTCTGCGACGTGCCGTAGGAGGGGATTTGTGCGTCGATTTCCGCGCGCGTCTCGCGGTCGAGCAGCGGCACGTCGAGGCCCGCGCCGACGCAGGCATCCGCCATCCACACGCCGGCGCCGCCGGACGAGGTACAGATCGCGACGCGCTTTCCTTTCGGCATTTTGCCGGCGCAGGCAAGAAAGCCGACGGCGGTGTCGATCATCTCGTCGAAGTCGCGGCCTTCGATCAGACCATAATGATCGAACATCGCGCGATAGCTCGCCGCCGCGCCGGCGAGCGCCGCGGTGTGCGAGGCGACCGCGCGGCTGCCGGCGTCCGTCAGTCCGATCTTGCCGACGATCAGCGGCTTGCCGAGGCGAAGCGCCTTCTCGGCAACGCGCTTGAACTTCTCCGGCGTCTTCACGTCTTCCAGCAGCAGCAGGAAAACGTCGGTCCTGCCCTCGTCGAGCATGTAGTCGACGAAATCGAAAACTTCGAGCGCGGCCTCGTTGCCGGTCGTCACGATGTGGCGGAATGAGATGTTTCGCTGCCTGGCGCGGTCGAAGAACGCAAAACCCAGTCCGCCGCTTTGCGAAATGACGGACACCTGCCCGCGGCCGAGCGGCTGCCTCGGCGTGAGCGCGCCGGCGTTCTTGTCCATCGCGGGACTAAACGTCGGGCAGAGCGCAGCGGCGATGTTGGAGAAGCCTTCCGTGTTCGGCCCGCTCACCGCCATGTCGTAGCGCAAGGCGGTGGCGCGGATTTCCGCCTGCATGCGGCTGCCGGCTTCGCCCGGCTCCTCGGCAAAACCGGAGCTTAGAATGACGGCGGCCCTGATGCCGGCCTTGCCGCAACGCTCGAGTTCGGCCGGAATAAATTGCGCCGGCACGATCAGGATCGCGAGGTCGACCGTCTCCGGCAATGCATCGACAGACGGATAGGCTTTCAGGCCTTGCACTTCCGCCGCGCTGCGACTGACCGGATAGACCTTGCCCGCGTAAGGATGACTGAGAATGACTTCCAGAATGCGTCCGCGCAGGCCTTTGGTGTCGGACGAGGCGCCGACAACCGCGAGCGATTTCGGCGAAAGCAGTTTTCCGATGTCAGGCACGCGTAACCCGCCTCACTGGACTCTGGACTGCATCGTTATCTTGCACCTTGCCTCACTCTGTCATGCCCGGCCTTGTGCCGGGCATCCCGTTTGGGTGAGCACGGTGCTGCCTAAGCGGGATGGCCGGGACCAGTCCGGCCAGGACCAAGTAAAGAATAACTGCCTCATTGTGCACCTTCATCTCAGCCCGAGCCCGCGCGCGATGATGCCGCGCAGGATTTCGGTGGTGCCGCCCTGGATCGGGAGCTTGGGCGCAATCGTGGTGGCGAAGGCAAGCTGCTCCTCCAGCGTCGCGCGGTTGGAAATTTCCGGCTCGAGAAAGGCGGTCAACTCGCGCACACGGCCCGGCAGCTTCTGCTCCCACATCGTTCCGACGTCCTTCACGATCGAGGCCTCGACCACCGGCTCCTTGCCGGCCTGCAACATGCCGGCGACCGAAATGGACATGCGCCGCAGCGTGTGCAGTTGCGCCACGAGCCGGCCCAGCCCTTCCGCGCTGCGCAGATCGGGATCGGGCCCGAGCGCGCGGATCATTTCAAGCATCACGTAAAATGTTTCGAGAAAGCGCTCCGGGCCGCTGCGCTCGTAAGCGAGTTCGCTCGTCGCCTGCTTCCACGCGCCGTCGATTTCGCCCATGACATGATCGTCGGGGATGAACGCGTCCTCGAATACGACCTCGTTGAAATCGTGCTGTCCGGTCATCTGGATGATCGGATTGACCGTGATGCCGGGCGTCTTCATGTCGACGAGGAATTGCGTCAGCCCGTGCCGGCGGTTCTCCTTCGTCGGCGGCGAAGTGCGGAACAGGCCGAGCATGTAGTCCGCGATGTGCGCATTGCTGGTCCAGATTTTCGAGCCGTTGATCTTCCAGCCGCCATCGACCTTCGCCGCTTTTGTTTTCGCCGCGAACAGGTCGGAGCCCGAGCCGGGCTCGCTCATGCCGATGACAAAGCACAGTTCGCCGCGGCAGATACGCGGCAGGATGTCTTTCTTGATGTGCTCGGGCGCATATTTGAGCAGGATCGGGCCGCTCTGCCTGTCCGCGACAAAGTGCAGCCGCACCGGCGCGTTGGCCACGCGGAATTCTTCCGTCACCACGAAACGCTCGAGAAAGCTGCGCTCGTGGCCGCCATATTGCTTCGGCCAGGTCATGCCGATCCAGCCCTTCGCGCCGATGCGCCGGCTGAAAGCGGGATTGTGCGAGTCACCATGGCCGGGCCGATGCGGATCGAACGTGCCGGCGGCGATTTCGTCGGCTAGAAACGTACGCACTTCCGCGCGCAGCGTTTCGCATTCGGGCGGCAGGCGGATTTGATCGAAACTAAGCGTCGTGCTCATGGGTTAACGCGATGCGATGAGCGGCCAGAATTCGTCGGCGCCGCGCTCGGCAACGCGTTTGCCGAGCTCGGCCGCCCACCAGCTTTCGTTGCCGAAGTCGTCACGCCACGCCAGCATGCGCAGCGTGAAGCGATGCAGGACGTGCTCGCTGGTGAAGCCGATCGCGCCGAACACCTGATGCGCGATGGCCGACCCTTCCGCCGCCGCTTCCGCGCAGCGGATTTTCGCCGACGCCGCCTCAAGGAACACGACATCGTCGAATGCATCGGCCTGCGCGATGGTATCCGCTGCCGAGCCGGCGGCCGCAAGCGCGGCGGCCGTTTCACCCGCAAGTCGCGCCAGGTTCTGCTGCACGGCCTGGAATTTTCCGATCTTGCGCTCGAACGCGACGCGCTCATTGGCGTAGGCGACGCTGAGCGAGAGGATCGTTTCCAGCGCTCCGGCGGTTTGCATGCTGCGCGCAGTCGCGCCCATGAGCATCAGGGCCGTTTGATCGAAGCCGGCGGGCGCGGGCGCGCTGCTGACCGGCTTCACGCGGTCGAACGTAACGGCGCCTGCCGCATCGCCGGCCAGATTGGTGCCGTCGCCGAGGCGGCAGTCCTTTGCCGCGACCAGTGCAATCGTACTACCGGCGAGCACGGCGATGTGTTGCGCCGCGCGCGCGAACGGCACGGCGCTTGCGCGTCCGCTCAGCGTGCCGCCGCGATCGAGCACAATGCGGTCGCGCGGCTGCGCCGGCGCTACCGTCACCGCGCCCGCGGGTGCTTTGATACCGGCGCGCGCAAGCAGCCAGCCCGCGATCAGCGTCTCGGCGAGCGGCACCGCCAGCGCATGGCGGCCGGCGACGCCGAGAATTTCGAACCCTTCCGCGAGACTCGCGCCGGAACCGCCCAATTCCTCCGGCACCCAGGCGAGCGGCAGGCCGGCGCCGGCGACGGCGCTCCACAACGGCGCCTTCCACGCGTCGCCCTGCGCCCGGCTGATGGTCTGGGGATCGGCAAGATCCGCAAAGATGCGCGCCGCCGTTTCGGCGACGATATGGTCGCTCCCGCCCGCCACGTTTCTTTGGCCGATCCCGTTTTCTGCCGCGGCCATGTTGGAGGCTGCCCCCCTTATTGGCAAGCCGCTCGCCGTTTCCCGCGTATCCGGCGCGCCGCCCCCAGCGGGCCGATGCGGCGCTACGGCCCGGGATGTTGCGTTCTCTCGGGTTGATTGAAGAAACCACACCGGCTAGCGTGACGGGCAAAAGAATTAACAAAAGCGCCGGTTGGAGCCTCGATCCTCCGTTCGGTGCAGCGTCCGGGAGGAAACAATGCGAGCAAAGCTCACCATACTTGCGGCTGCGATTCTGGCCTGCGCATCGGTCGCGACCGTGCAGGCCGCCGAGCAACCGAAACGCGGCGGCATTTTTCACGTCTATCACCGCGAGACGCCGCCGAGCCTCTCGATCATCGAAGAGGCGACGTTCTCGGTGAACATTCCGATGATGGCGGTCTTCAATAACCTCGTCGACTACGATCAGCACATCCCGCAGAACTCGATGGACACGATCCGGCCGGAACTGGCGACGAGCTGGTCGTGGGACAAGTCGAACACCGCGCTCACCTTCAAGCTGCGCCAGGGCGTGAAGTGGCACGACGGCAAGCCGTTCACCGCGCAGGACGTCAAGTGCACGTTCGACCTGATCCAGGGCAAGTCGAAGGACAAGCTGCGCAAGAATCCGCGCAAGGGCTGGTACGAGAACGTGACAGATGTCACGCCCAACGGCGACTACGAGGTGACCTTCCATCTCAAGCGGTCGCAGCCGTCGCTGCTCGCGATGCTCGCCTCCGGCTATTCGCCGATCTATCCGTGCCACGTCTCGGCGGCGCAGATGCGCACGCACCCAATCGGCACCGGCCCGTTCAAGTTCGTCGAGATGAAGCAGAACGAGTCGATCAAGCTCGTGAAGAATCCGGACTACTGGAAGAAGGGCCTGCCCTACCTCGACGGCATCGAATACACCATCATCCGCGACCGCTCGACCGCCGAGCTCGCGTTCATCGCCGGCAAGGTCGACATGACGTTCCCGACGGTGATGACGCCGGCGCTGGTCAAGGACATCAAGAAGCAGGACCCGACCGCGATCTGCAAGATCGTGCCGATCAACGTCAGCACCAACCTCATCGTCAACCGCGACAAGCCGCCGTTCAACAACGCCGACCTGCGCAAGGCCCTGGCGCTGTCGCTCGACCGCAAGGCGATGATCGACATCATCCAGCAGGGCGAGGGCGACATTGGCGGATCGATGCTGCCCGGCCCGGAAGGCGTCTGGGGCATGCCGCCCGAGATGCTGAAGACCGTCATGGGGTACGGCGACGTGAAGAAGGACCGCGAGGAAGCCCAGGCGATCATGAAGAAGCTGGGCTACGGGCCGGACAAGCCGCTCAAGATCAAGGTATCGACGCGCAATCTCGCGACCTACCGCGATCCGGCGGTCGTCCTCATCGACCAACTCAAGAGCATCTACGTCAATGCCGAGCTTGAGCCGGTCGAATCGGGCGCCTGGTTCGCCAAGGTTGCGCGCGGCGACTATGAGGTCGGCCTCAACCTCACCGGCAACGGCATCGACGATCCCGATCAGTCGTTCTACGAGAACTACGGCTGCGGCTCGCAGCGCAACTACACCCACTACTGCAACAAGGATTTGCAGAAGCTGTTCGACGAGCAGTCGCAGATGACCGACGTCGCCAAGCGCAAGCAGCTGGTCTGGCAGATCGACAAGAAGATCCAGGACGATGTCGCGCGGCCGATCCTGTTTCACGCGCGCAGCGGCACGTGCTGGAAGCCCTACGTGAAGAACATGACGATCATGACCAACAGCTCGTACAACGGCTATCGCTACGAGGACGTCTGGCTCGACAAATAAACGCTGCGTTCGAGGTGGAGGCGCTGGCTGCGGCGGTGGGGTCGCCGTGGGCAGCGCCTGCCACCGGCGTATCTGGCCGGGGCGGCGGCTGATACGTCATTCCCCGTGGACGATGGGAGGCCATGTTGGGAGCCTATCTGATCAGGCGCTTCTTCTTGATGCTCCTGACGCTGTTCGGCATCTCGGTGCTCATCTTCGTGATGCTGCGGCTGGTGCCGGGCAACATCGCGGACATTCTGTTCGACGCCGCCGGCCTGATCGACAGCGCGGACAAGGTCAAGCTCGAGCACGATCTCGGCATTGACCGGCCGATCGTCATTCAATACGTCGACTGGATCGGCGGCCTCGCGCGCGGCGATCTCGGCTACTCCTATGTGTCGGAAAAGCCGGCCATCGACGAGATCGCGCCGCGCATCCCGATCACGGCGAAACTGGCAGGACTGGCGCTGGCGTTTTCGATCATCTTCGGCGTGCCGCTCGGCGTCATCAGCGCGGTCAAGCAGAACACGCCCGTCGATTATTTCCTGCGGGTGATCAGCCTCAGCGGGCTTTCGATGCCGTCCTTCTGGATCGGCCTTCTCACATTGATTTTGTTCGCGCACTTTTTCGGGGCGCTGCCGATCTACACCGATCCGCCGAAAGGCTTCTGGAACACGTTGTGGCTCTACAGCGTGCCGGCGGCGGCGGTCGGCTTCCGCTCCTCGGCGCTGGTGATGCGGCTCACGCGCTCGTCGATGCTCGAGGTGTTGCGCCAGGATTACATCCGCACCGCGCGCGCCAAGGGCGCCTCCGACCAGGCGGTCAACTATCGCCACGCGCTGCGCAACGCGATGCTGCCCGTCGTCACCGTCATCGGCATCGAGGCGGCCTTCCTGATGGGCGGGCTGATCGTCACCGAGACGGTGTTCAACATCCCGGGCGTCGCGCGCTTTCTGGTCGAGGCGATCCAGTGGCGCGACTATCCGATCGTGCAGAACCTCGTGATGTTCATCGCTTTCGTCGCGGTGTTCATCAATTTCCTGATCGATCTGCTCTACGCGGCGCTCGATCCGCGCATCAAATACGCAAGCTGACGCTGACCGGAAAAGAACGTCCATGGCGATCGTCGATCTGACCTCAGCTCCCGCGGAAGAAGTCGTCCGCGACGAAAGCCTGTGGTCGCGGCTGCGCTACTATGCGCTGTCGCATCCACTGGGCGTCGTCGGCGCGGTCATCATGGTGGTCTTCGTCACCGTCGCCGTGTTTGCGAATTTCCTGACGGTATACGATCCCACCGCGACCAATTCGAAGATCGCGCTCGCAGCGCCTGGCGCCGCGCATTGGCTCGGCGCCGACTACATGGGCCGCGACATCTACAGCCGCATCGTCTACGGCGCGCGCATCTCGCTGGCCGTCGGGCTGGGCTCGACCTCGCTCGGCTGCGCGCTCGGCGTCGTGCTCGGCCTTGCTTCCGGTTATCTCGGCGGTTGGGTCGATCTGGTGATCCAGCGCGTGGTGGACGTACTGCAGGCGATCCCGCTTCTGGTGCTCGCGCTGGTGATGGCGGCCTCGCTCGGCCCGGCGCTCGGCAACACCATCGTCGCCATCGCGCTGCCGCTCGTTCCCTATGCCGCCCGCGTTATCCGCTCCAACACGCTGGCGCTGCGCGAGCAGCCGTTCGTCGAAGCCGCGCGCGCAACCGGCATGAGCGAATTCCGCATCGCGGTGCGCCACGTGCTGCCCAACACGCTGGCGCCGCTGATCGTGATCGCCACCGCGCAGCTCGGCGCCGCCATTCTCACCGAAGCGTCGCTGTCGTTTCTCGGCCTCGGCGTGCCGGAGCCGCACCCGTCATGGGGCCGCATGCTGTCGGAATCGATCGCGGAATACGTGCGCGTGGCCCCGTGGCTGGTGATATTCCCCGGCCTCGCCATCAGCCTCGCGGTGTTCGGCACCAACCTGTTCGGTGACGCGCTGCGCGACATTCTCGATCCGCGGCTGCGGAACTGACGGCTGTAGTCGGTGCAATGACCCTGACCACCAGCGAGCGAGAAACGGCGAAGTCCGCCGCCGGCGCGCCGAAGGCGGACGCGGCCCCGCTGCTCGAGGTCGAGAACCTGCACACCTGCTTCGATCTGCGCCACGGCGTGGTCACCGCCGTGAACGGCATGAGCTTCTCGCTCGCGCCGCGCGAGACGCTTGCCATCGTCGGCGAGAGCGGCTGCGGCAAGAGCATCACGGCGCTGTCGCTGATGCGGCTCGTGCCCGAGCCGCCCGGCCGCATCGCGGCGGGCTCGGTGAAACTTGCCGGCGTCGACCTCCTGAAGCTCAGCGACGAGGCGATGCGCCGCGCGCGCGGCAAGGATATCGCCATGATCTTCCAGGAGCCGATGACCTCGCTCAATCCGGTGCTGACGGTCGGCGCGCAGATCGCCGAAGTGCTGCTGCTGCACGAGAAGATCGGCCATCACAAGGCGGCGGCGAAAGCGGTCGACATGCTGCGGCTGGCGCGCATTCCGGAGCCCGAGCAGCGCGCGAAGGAATATCCGCACCAGCTTTCCGGCGGCATGCGCCAGCGCGCGATGATCGCCATGGCACTTGCCTGCAATCCGAAGGTGCTGATCGCCGACGAGCCGACCACCGCGCTCGACGTCACCATCCAGGCGCAAATCCTCGACATCATCCTCGACCTTCAAAACAAGCTCGGCACCGCGGTGATCCTCATCACCCACGATCTCGGCGTCGTCGCGGAAACCGCGCAGCGCGTCATCGTGATGTATGCCGGCCGCAAGGTGGAGGAGGCGCCGGTCGGCGAATTGTTCGCGCGCCCGCAGCATCCCTACACGCACGGCCTGATGGCCTCGATCCCGCGCCTTGCGCTCATGCGCGGCGAAAACGAGGATCAATCGGCGCGCCTGCAGGAAATCCCCGGCACGGTGCCGGCGCTCACCGATCTGCCCGCCGGTTGCGTCTTTGCCCCGCGCTGTCCGCACGCCGAGGAGCGCTGCCGCAAAAACTACCCGCCGTACGAGGAAAAGCGTCCCCGCCACTGGGCGGCGTGCTGGCGCTCGCACGAGCTTTACGGGGACGGCCATGCTTGAGAAGTCTCCCGCCGGCGTGACGGCAGGCGTCAGCGTGCTCGAGGTGCGCGATCTCAAGAAGCATTTTGCGATCCGCAAGGGCCTGTTGCAGCGCGCCGCCGGCACGGTTTACGCGGTCGACGGCGTGAGCTTCTCGATTCAGGAAGGCGAGACGCTCGGCCTCGTCGGCGAATCCGGCTGCGGAAAATCGACCGTCGGCCGCACGGTGCTGCGGCTGATCGAGCCGACCGGCGGCAGCATCATCGTCGGCGGCAAGGATATCACGCATCTCGACAGGGCGGCGCTGCGCACCTACCGCCGGCAGATGCAGATCATCTTTCAGGACCCGTTCTCCTCGCTCGATCCGCGCATGTCCGCCGGCGACATCGTCGCCGAGCCGATGCGCGTGCACGGGCTCGCGCGCGGCACCGAGGTGAAAAGGCGCACGGCCGAGCTGTTCGACCGCGTCGGCCTGCGCAGGGCGCAGATGGCGAGCTATCCGCACCAGTTCTCCGGCGGCCAGCGCCAGCGCATCGGCATCGCGCGCGCGCTGGCCTTGCAGCCGAAGCTCATCATCGGCGACGAGCCGGTGTCGGCGCTCGACGTGTCGATCCAGGCGCAGGTGCTCAATCTGATGATGGACCTGCAGCGCGACCTCGGGCTTTCCTATCTGTTCATCTCGCACAACCTCGCGGTGGTCGAGCACATCAGCCACCGCATCGCGGTCATGTATCTCGGGCGCATCGTCGAGATCACCGACAAGCGCACGCTGTTCACGCGCCCGCAGCATCCCTACACGGAGTCGCTGCTGCTGGCGGTGCCGGTGCCGGATCCGCAGGTGAAGCGGCAGAAGCGGGTGCTGCAGGGCGAGGTGCCGAGCCCCATCAATCCGCCGTCGGGCTGCCATTTCCACACGCGCTGCCCTTACGCGGTCGAGCGCTGCAAGATCGAATCGCCCGCGCTGCGCGAGGTGAAGCCGGGCCAGTTCGTCGCCTGCCATTTGCGGTAGGCGCTTCTCCCTCCCCTGCAAGGGGAGGGTGGCTCCCGCCAACGGGTCCGCGCGATACGCGGCCCGATGACAGGCTCCGCGCGGAGCCGGGCGGGGGCTTTGCGTGCGCGATGGAATGAAAACCCCACCCGGCCGCTCGCTATCGCTCGCGTCC
>DASSRW010000175.1:0-2774 GCA_035701545.1 Pseudolabrys sp. | reverse complement strand
TTGCTGCAACAGCTCGACGCCACCCTGCCGCCCTCTTCGCTCATGATCACGTCGTGCTTGAGATTCGGCACGACGCACATGGCTGCCTGGGTAAGGAACCCCGAGCGCGTCGTTGGCTACGCCACGTTCTTTCCCTTGAAGGAACGCAAGGTGATCGAAGTAGCCGGCGGCCTGCGGACAGGCGAGAGCGCGATGACGCAAGCCAAGGAACTCTTTCAATCGATCGGCAAGGATGTTGTCTGCGTCAAAGACACGCCCGGCCTTACATTTCCACGAATTTTGAGCTTGATTATCAATGAGGCCGCGCGCAGCCTGGAAGAAGGCGTCGCCAGCGCCGAGGAAATCGACATTGCCCTACGGCTCGGCGTCAATTATCCCCAAGGGCCGTTGCGCTGGGCCGATCAGATTGGTTTGGATGATGTGCTCGCCGTGCTCGAAGGCTTGCAGCGCGAGACCGGCGACGACCGCTACCGGCCGGCAGCGCAGCTCAGGAACCTCGTCATTGCCGGTTTTCTGGGCGAGAGCAGCGGCCGGGGATTTTACACGTACCACGAGGGACAGGTGAAGCCATGAGAGAAGCCGTAATTGTCGAAGCCGTCCGCACGCCCATGGGCCGCCACAGCGGCATACTGAAGGATCTTCGCACCGACGACTTGGGCGCTTACATTATCGCCAAGCTGGTCGACAAAACCGGCATCGACAAAGAATCGATCGAGGACGTCTACTTCGGCTGCACCAACCAGGCCGGCGAAGACTCGCGCAACGTGGCGCGCAACGCCTCGTTGCTCGCCGGTTTGCCTTATTCGATTCCCGGCGCGACGGTCAACCGCCTGTGCGGTTCCGGCCTCGAGGCGATCAATCAAGCAGGCCGCGCCGTCGAGACCGATCACGGCGATCTGTTCGTCGCCGGCGGAGTCGAGAGCATGACGCGCGGCCCGTGGGTCATGGGCAAACCGGTCAGCGCGTTCCAGCGCGGCGATGTGCAAATGTACGACAGCTCGTTGGGTTGGCGCTTCCCGAACAAGCGCATGGGCGAGCTCTACTCGCTCATCAACAACGGCGAAACTGCGGAAAACGTCGCGGAGAAATATCACATCAGCCGCGAAGACCAGGACAAGCTGGCGCTTGCCAGTCATCAAAAAGCGCTGCGGGCGCAAAAAGAAGGACGCCTCAGAGACGAGATCGTCCCGGTGGAAATTCCCCAGCGCAAAGGAGCGCCGCTGGTGCACGACAAAGACGAAGGGCCGCGCGCGGACACGACGCTCGAAATCCTTGCCGGGCTGCAGCCTGCGTTCAAAAAAGGCGGCACAGTCACCGCGGGAAACTCTTCGCCGCTGTCCGACGGCGCCGGCGCGCTGCTGATCACTACGCCGCAGAAGGCCGAACAATTGAAATTGAAACCGCTGGCGCGCATTGTCGCTTCCGCCGCGGCGGGAGTTCATCCAAACTACATGGGCATCGGACCGATCCCGGCCACGCAGAAGGCGCTCAAGCGCGCCGGGCTGACCATCGAGCAGATCGATCTTGTCGAGCTTAACGAAGCATTCGCGTCTCAAGTGCTCGCGTGCGCTCGCGAGCTGGGCATCGATTTGAATAAACTCAATGTCAATGGCGGCGCCATCGCGCTGGGACATCCGCTCGGCTGCAGCGGCGCGCGAATCATGACTACCCTCGTCCATGAAATGAAAAGGCGCGGCAGCCGCTACGGCCTGGCGACCATGTGCATCGGCGTCGGCCAAGGGATTGCGACCGTCGTCGAGAGAATGCAATGAGCGGGAAAAATGCGGAAGCGACGCGCGCCGGGGCGACGCGTCGGACAAGTTCCTACTGGCGCTGATTTCCATCTAGGTGCGACATCCGCAACGGACCGTCCCCTTCATCCCATTGCTCTTTGGCTCGCCGCCGCCGGCGCGATGAAAAGCCTGCGAAATCTCCTCTTATTGCTCGTAGTGATCGTGGCGCTCGTCGCCGCCGGTCTCATCGAGTCATTCAATCTGCTCGCCGCCAAGCACCGCGACCAGGTAACTCAGGAACTGCAAAAGGTGCTCGGTCAGGATGTCAGCTTCGAAAGCCTGGAAGTCAATATCTTTGGCCGGCCCGGATTCGTCGCCACGGATTTTCGCGTCGCCGATGACTCGCGTTTCGCGGCCACCCCTGTGGTCCGGGCGCGCGAACTAGTCCTCGGCGTAAGCCTATGGAATTTGCTGCTGCGCCGGCTCGTCATCACGTCGCTGACATTCGACCAGCCTGAGTTTCAGATCATTACCGATGAGAGCGGCCTGTTGAATCTTACTGCGTTGATCAACCGAAAGGCCGAATTGCGGAAATTTCCCAGGCTGCGGGCGGCCGGCTCGGAGCGAAAACCGGTGTCTGTAAGCTTCGCGATCGACGAAGTCGGCATCAAAAACGGCCGCGTCGACTACATCGACCGTTCGGTCAAGCAGCCGGCGGAGCTGCGGGCGAGAAACGTTTCGATGAGCGTCAAGGGATTCCGGCCGGACGAGGTGACCCGGATTGAGATCGGCGCCGCGCTGACCGAAGGGCTCGTGCAAGACGTGCGGATCAGCGGCGATCTCGCTCCCGCGCCGGAGAATCGCTCGTGGCTGCAACGCAGGGCCGATCTATGCATCCAATTTGATTCGCTCCACGTTCCGGTGGTCGCGCGAGCGATCGCCGAGCTGCGAGATAAGATTCCGCGGGAACTCGACGTGACCGGCCCGATGGCATTGCGGGTGAGGGCGCGCGGCACGCCGGAGCGCCCGCGCCTGGAAGAT
>DASSRW010000174.1:0-9443 GCA_035701545.1 Pseudolabrys sp. | reverse complement strand
CATGCCCGCCTCACAACACCAGAATCCGAAATCCGACATCGAAATTTCCCAGACCGCCAAGAAGCGGCCCATTCTCGATATTGCCAAGGAGAAGCTCGGCATTTCGGCGGAAAATCTCGAGCCTTACGGCCACTACAAGGCCAAGGTGTCGATGGACTACATCAAGACGCTCAAGGACAAGAAGAACGGCAAGCTTATTCTTGTGACGGCGATCTCCCCGACGCCCGCGGGAGAAGGAAAGACCACGACGACCGTCGGTCTCACCGACGCGCTCAACCATATCGGCAAGAAGGCCATGCTTTGCCTGCGCGAGCCGAGCGTCGGCCCGTCGTTCGGCATGAAGGGCGGTGCTGCCGGCGGCGGCTACGCGCAGGTGGTCCCGATGGAAGACATCAACCTGCACTTCACGGGCGATTTCCACGCCATCACGGCGGCGAACAACCTGCTCGCGGCAATGCTGGACAATCACATCTATTGGGGCAACGCGCTCAATATCGACCAGCGGCGCGTGAGCTGGCGGCGGGTCATGGACATGAACGACCGCGCATTGCGGCGGATCGTGTCCTCCCTTGGCGGCGTTGCCAACGGCTTTCCGCGCGAGGACGGCTTCGACATTACCGTCGCGTCGGAAGTGATGGCAATCTTCTGCCTGGCGCGCGATCTCGACGATCTCAAGCAGCGCCTCGGAAACATCGTGGTCGGCTACACACGCGACCGCAAGCCGGTGCGCGCGCGCGACCTCAAGGCGAACGGCGCGATGACGGCGTTGCTCAAGGACGCGCTGGCGCCCAACCTGGTGCAAACGCTCGAAGGGACGCCTGCTTTCATCCACGGCGGTCCCTTCGCCAACATTGCGCATGGCTGCAACTCGGTGATGGCGACAACCACGGCGCTCAAGCTCGCCGATTACGTCATCACGGAAGCCGGCTTCGGCGCCGACCTGGGCGCTGAGAAATTCATCGACATCAAGTGCCGCAAGACCGGCATCGCGCCCGACTGTGTTGTGCTGGTTGCCACGATCCGCGCGCTGAAAATGCACGGCGGCGTGAAGAAGGAAGACCTGAAGACCGAAAATCTCAAGGCGCTGGAAGCGGGCATTTCCAACCTGCAGCGCCATGTCGAGAACGTGCAGAAGTTCGGTTTGCCCGCCGTGGTGTCCATCAACCGCTTTTCGGCGGATACCGATGCCGAAATCGCCCTCGTCAAGGAGAAATGCAAGGCGCTCGGAGTCGAGGCGTTCATGGCCGACCATTGGGCGATGGGTGGCGAAGGCGCAGCCGACGTCGCCAAAGCCGTCGTCAAGGTGATCGACGAGGGCAAGGCGAAGCTCAAGATGCTCTATCCGGACGACATGCCGCTGCTCGAGAAAGTGCGCACGATCGCCAAAGAGCTCTATCGCGCGAAGGATATCAGCGCCGACAAGGCGGTGCGCGATCAGCTCGCCAGCTTCGAAGCGATGGGCTACGCCAAGGCGCCGGTCTGCATGGCGAAGACGCAGTACAGCTTCTCGACCAATCCGGATCTCAAGGGAGCGCCGACCGATTTCGTCATTCCGATCCGTGAAGTGCGGCTCTCGGCGGGCGCCGAGTTCGTCGTGGTGATCTGCGGCGAGATCCTCACGATGCCGGGACTGCCCAAGGTCCCCTCGGCCGAAGCAATCGACGTGAACGCCCAGGGCCAGATCGTCGGCTTGTTCTGACCGGCGGGAAAAAGAGAAAGGGCGGCCGTGGGCCGCCCGCTTTAATCCAGATCGATAGGCTGCCAGCTCAGCGCCGCGTTGAACAAGGCGGCGCGGACGCGGTTGACCGGATAGGAATCGCCCGACAGCCGCAAGGTTTCCTTGCTGTTGCCTTGGACGACGACCACGTTCGCGGCCTGTTCGCCATAGCGGGACAACACGCGCTGCCGCATCTGCTCGGCAATTTGGTCGACCTCCCAGGTTTCGAGGAGTTCACCGAGCACGCGCACGACGTGAATAACTTTGCGCGGCCGGTCGGCCACCGTTCCATAGACGAGTCGGTGCTTCATGGCAGCCTCACCCGCGCCTGTCGGGGAACACCATATCACAAAAGAAGGCGCCGCTTCCTTCGGCCATGAAGGAAGCGGCGCCTTTTGTCAGGTGCGGATCGTTACTGGAAGAGCTTCATCGCGTTGATGAGCGTCTGCAGCACGCCCAGCACGAGCGGGATGCCGACGAAGGCCCACGCAAGCACCAGATGCGTGGTCGTGGTGTGTTCTTCGTTCGCTGTTGCCATGTCAAATCCTCCTTTATGCCCGAGCGCCGGCCGTACGCGCTGCGCCCGGATCGGTGCCGCGAGCATCGCTTTCTTTCATGTGGAAGCGGGCGTCCACCGCCTTGACCATGAAGTTGCAGATGAAGCCGATCACCAGCAACCCGGCCATGATGTACATGGTGTTGTTGTAGGCCTGCGCCTTCGGCACGCCGTGCGTGATATTGTACGCACGGAGATAGTTCACGATCACCGGGCCGAAGATGCCCGCCATCGACCACGCCGTCAGCAGCATGCCGTGGATGGCGCCGACATAGCGCGTTCCGAACATGTCCCTGAGGTAGGCCGGCACGGTGGAGAATCCGCCGCCGTACATCGAGATGATGATCAGGAAGGCGCAGACGAATCCGACCACGCTGCCGACCGATCCGGTATAGGGCACGAGGCAGTAGAGGACGAAGCCGAGCACCATGAACACGAAGTAGGTGTTACGCCGGCCGATATAGTCGGAAACGGTCGCCCAGCAGAAACGGCCACCCATGTTGAACAGGCTCATCAGACCGACGAAGCCCGCGGCTGCGACCGGCGTGATGTGGCCGGGAAACATTTCCTGGCTCATGGCGGAGGCCTGGCCGAGCACACCGATGCCGGCGGTCACGTTCAGGCAGAGCACCCACCAGATCAGCCAGAATTGCGGTGTCTTCAGCGAATCGTAGACGAAGACATTGTTGGTGGTGATGAGCTTCTGCGCTTGCACGGGTGCCACGTAGCCTTCCGGCTTCCAGCCGGGGGCCGGCACGCGCACGATGATCGAGCCGACAATCATGAAGAAGAAGTACACGATGCCGAGCACGATGAAGGTTTCGGCAACGCCGATGTGGTGCGCATTGGTAAACTTACCCAGCAGCCACACGGACAGAGGCGCCGCGATGAAGGCGCCGCCGCCGAAGCCCATGATCGCCATGCCGGTCGCCATGCCGGGGCGATCGGGGAACCATTTGATCAGCGTCGACACCGGCGAGATATAGCCGATGCCGAGACCGCAGCCGCCGATCACGCCATAGCCGAGATAGATGATCCAGAGCGTGTGGACGTAGACGCCGAAGGCCGAGATCAGAAAACCGCCGGCCCAGCAGCAGGCCGCCGTGAACATCGCGCGGCGCGGTCCGCCTTCCTCGACCCAGCGCCCGAATACCGCCGACGAGGCGCCAAGGAAGAAAATCGCGAGCGAGAAAATCCACCCCAGCTCCGTGAGCTTCCAATCTCCAGGGGCGGATTGCGTAATGCCGATCAGCTTGGTCATCGGCAGGTTGAACACGCTGAACGCATAAGCCTGACCGATGCAAAGATGCACGCACAATGCGGCGGGCGGCACCATCCAGCGGCTGAAGCCGGGTTTTGCGACCGTATGCTGTTGGTCGAAGAATGACAGTAAGGCCATCGTACGTTTTCTCCCCTTATCTGGATGCGCCTTGGCACCACCATTTTAAGATTTATGCACCTTGCCAGCAGAAAATGGCCGCAGAGTCTCATCAAGGCGGCAAACGCAATCTTTCGATTGCAAACGGCAATGAAGAGATAGGGTCGGTAAAATGATGCCTAGGTCGCTGGTAAAACGTCTTGCGGCGAAAGCGAGCGGACTTCGGTCATGAGGGCCGCAACCATAGGCGTCATCGGATAGCGGTCGGAGACAACAAAGCCGATTGTGTGGGACACATCGGGCTCTGTGATCGGTATGGCGCGCAGAGCATCTGTCAAGTCGACCACCTCCAGCACGGAATTTGGGACGATACTTGCCCAATGGCCGAGGCGGACATGGGCTATCAGCGCCGCGACCGAATCGGTTTCCATAACCGGCATGGGCTCCGCGCCGATGCGGCGCAAAACACCATCGATGATGCGCCGGCTCTGCAGGTCGCGGTCAAGCAGGCAGAGCGGCGCCTCGATTGCTTGTGACCAGGTGACGCGAGCGGCGTTGCCAAGTGGGCCATTCCGGGTCGTCAGCAGCAAATAGTGCTCGCGGTACAGCGGAACGGCGCTGACGTCCCCGATCGGTTCATTCGTCAGATAAGTGACGCCAATGTCCGCCTCGCGCTGATGAAGCAGATTCAGCAATGCGTTTGATGAGCGCGCGGCCACTGAGAAACGTATTCGGGGATGTCGTTCCTTGAATGGAATTGTGACCTTCGCGATAAGCGGCATCGCGGAGGGAACGGCAACGATACGCAGACATGTATCTGTGCCGCCGTTGAAACTGACAATATCCTGCCGCATTGCGCGTGCGTCGCCCACAAGACGTCGCGCCCACATCAGCACACGTTCGCCCTCGGGCGTGAAGCCTTGAAAACGTGACGAACGCTTGACCAGCGGCACATTGAGCATCTCTTCGAGACTGCGGATGCCGAGTGAAAGCGTCGGTTGCGCAACTCCGCAGCTTTCCGCTGCGCGACCAAAATGTTGCTCGCGCGACAGCGCGATCATAAATTCGAGTTTTTCGAGCATTACGGTTGTTTATTGGCTCTCGCCTCTGACGTTTTGTCCGAGACCAAGTGACGCAGCTTCAAGACGATTTTGGCGCGGCTTGAGCCGCAGGCCCCCCGCCCAAAAAAAGAACGCGGCCACCCTCGTGGCCGCATGAATTCGAATTACTTCCCGGCATTGCGTCCCCCAACTCACGCACTGATTTGCTTCGGAGTCGGCACAATAGCCAACCTCGGCCACTATCCCGGAACTTCGGGCAATCTATCAAAAATACGATGACATGATAGATATTTTCTATCCCTTAACCTCAAGGAAGGGCTTGCATATTTTACCCAAGGGGGGTTTCTGAGGCGGGGAGGCCAACAATGACCTTGAGTTCAGACGTCGCCGGCGCCGCCAGAGGCCCGGCCAAGAGCGGTCGGCGCAGGCCGCCGCGCACCCCCAAGGGCCGCCAGCTCGATATTGCGGCCGTCGAGGAGGTGCAGGCGCTGCTGACCGACAAGTCGCGCCGGCGCGATCTGCTGATCGAGCATCTTCATCTTATCCAGGACCACTACGGCCATCTTTCCGCACCCCATCTTGCGGCGCTCGCGGCCGAGATGAAGCTGGCGCTGACCGAGGTCTATGAGGTCGCGACTTTCTATTCGCACTTCGACGTCGTGAAGGAAGGGCAGGCAGCGCCGCCGCCGGTCACGGTGCGGGTATGCGATTCTCTTTCATGCGCGATGGCCGGCGCCGAAAAGCTGCTCAAGGATCTTCCCGGCAAGCTCGGCACGGACGTGCGCGTTGTGCGCGCGCCGTGCATGGGAGCCTGTGATCGGGCGCCGGTCTGCGCGGTCGGCCACGTGCAGACGTTTCACGCCACACCGGACAATGTCGCCGCCGCGGTCAAATCGAAGCCGCACGCGCATGCATGGGACAAGCACATCGATCTTGCCGCCTATCAAAAATCGGGCGGCTATTCGCTGCTGAAGGATTGTCTCGCGGGCAAGCGGACCCGCGACGAACTGATCAAGATCGTCAGCGATGCAGGCTTGCGCGGCCTCGGCGGCGCCGGCTTTCCGACCGGGCGCAAGTGGTCGCTGGTTCGCGCGGAGCCTGCGCCGCGCATGTTTGCCGTCAATGCCGACGAGGGCGAGCCCGGCACGTTCAAGGATCGCTTCTACCTCGAACGCGATCCGCATCGATTCTTCGAAGGCATGCTGATCGCCGCCTGGGTCGTCGAAGCGCCGGCAACCTACATTTATATCCGGGACGAGTATCCCGAAATTCGGCTGATGCTGGCCGAGGAAATCAAGAAAATCGAGAACGCCGGATTGTCACCGCACACCCATATACACCTGCGCCGCGGGGCGGGCGCGTATATCTGCGGCGAAGAATCCGCGATGATCGAATCGATCGAAGGCAAGCGCGGATTGCCGCGTCATCGTCCGCCTTATGTTGCGCAAGTCGGCTTGTTCGGCCGTCCGACGCTCGAGCAAAACGTGGAGACTTTGTTCTGGGTGCGCGACATTGTCGAGAAGGGCGCCGAATGGGCCACCTCGCAAGGCCGGCATGACCGCAAAGGTTTCCGCAGCTTCTCGGTGTCGGGCCGCGTCAAAAATCCCGGCGTGAAGCTTGCGCCGGCCGGCGTTACCGTCCGCGAGCTGATCGATGAATTCTGCGGCGGCATGGCCGATGGTCACACCTTCACCGGCTATCTGCCGGGCGGCGCCTCGGGCGGAATCCTGCCGGCCTCCATGGCCGATCTGCCGCTCGATTTCGGCACGCTCGAGAAATACGGCTGCTTCGTGGGGTCGCACGCCGTTGTGATCCTGTCCGACAAGGACGACATGAAGGCGGTGGCGTTGAACCTGATGAAGTTCTTCGAGGACGAAAGCTGCGGCCAGTGCACGCCTTGTCGCGTCGGCACCGAAAAGGCCGCAAGGCTGATGGAACGAGGGCCATGGAATCAGGTCCTGTTGAACGAACTCTCCGCTGCGATGCGAGATGCGTCGATCTGCGGGCTCGGACAGGCGGCATCGAATCCGCTGGTCTGCGTGTTAAAGTATTTTCCGGACGAATTGACGAAGCCCTTGCGGACCTGGTGAGCCATGGCTGACACGAACGGATCGAAACCGGCCGGTTACGGCCATGACCAAAAAGGCAGCGCGGGCGGCGCGACCAAGCACGCCGGGCTGCCGGGCGCCACGCCGGCCGGGCCCATGAACACGGTTGAGGGCGAAGGCCGCGGCGGCAAGGCGATCACGTTCACGCTCGACGGCAAGGAAGTTCAGGCGCGCCAGGGCGAGACCATCTGGCAGGTTGCGAGCCGCCACGGCATCGAAATTCCCCACCTTTGCTATTCGCCCGAGCCCGGCTACCGCGCCGACGGCAATTGCCGCGCCTGCATGGTCGAGATCGAAGGCGAGCGCGTGCTTGCCGCAAGCTGCATCCGCACGCCGGCCGAAGGCATGAAGGTGAAGGTCGCGTCGGAGCGCGCCAAGGCGTCGCGCAAGATGATCTTCGACCTGCTGGTCACCGACCAGCCCGAGCGCGGGACCGCGCGCGACCCGCAGTCAAAGTTCTGGAGCTGGGCCGACAAGATGGGCATTTCCGTCGGCCGCTTTCCCGAGCGCGAAAAG
This sequence comes from Pseudolabrys sp., assembly GCA_035701545.1. Lineage (GTDB taxonomy): Bacteria > Pseudomonadota > Alphaproteobacteria > Rhizobiales > Xanthobacteraceae > Pseudolabrys. The sequence goes on along the minus strand of DASSRW010000174.1, from coordinate 2,107 downwards.
ATGCCGCCGCCGGACGGAAGCCATCCGGCGATGGCGGTCAATCTTGACGCCTGCATCCACTGCAATCTGTGCGTCCGCGCCTGCCGCGAGGTGCAGGTAAATGACGTGATCGGCATGGCCGGACGGGGTCATCTCGAAAAGATCGTGTTCGATTTCGACGACCCCATGGGGCAATCGACTTGCGTCGCCTGTGGCGAGTGCGTGCAGGCCTGCCCAACGGGAGCGCTGATGTCCGCAAGCGTCATGGACGCGAGCAAGACCGTGCGCACCGAGTTCGCCGACCGCCAGGTGCACAGCGTGTGCCCCTATTGCGGAGTCGGTTGTCAGCTCACCTATCATATCAAGGACGACAAGCTGCTCTATGTGACCGGCCGCGACGGTCCGTCGAATCAAAATCGCCTGTGCGTCAAAGGCCGGTTCGGTTTCGACTATGTCAGCAATCCGCAGCGGCTGATGCATCCGATGGTGCGGAAGGACGGCGTGCCGAAAGTGCCGCACGAGCCGATCGATCCGATGAACCCGTGGACGCACTTCCGCAAGGCGACATGGGATGAGGCGCTCGACCGCGCCGCCGCCGGCCTGAAGAAAATTCGCGACCGCGACGGCGCCAAGGCGCTCGCCGGCTTCGGCTCCGCCAAGTGCTCGAACGAAGAGGCCTATCTGTTCCAGAAGCTGGTGCGCGCGGGCTTCGGCACCAACAACGTCGACCACTGCACGCGGCTCTGCCATGCCTCCTCGGTGGCGGCGCTGCTGGAAGGCGTGGGCTCGGGCGCGGTGTCGGCCTCCTTCAACGAGTGCAAGAACTCCGACGTCATCATCGTCATCGGCGCCAACCCGACCGAGAATCATCCGGTCGCGGCCACGTTCTTCAAGCAGTCGGCCAAGCGCGGCGCCAAGCTGATCGTGATGGATCCGCGCGGGCAGGCGCTCAAGCGCCACGCCTGGAAGATGCTCCAGTTCAAGAACGGCGCCGACGTGGCGATGCTCAACGCCATGCTCAACGTCATCGTCAGCGAGAAGCTGTACGACCAGCAATACGTGCAGACCTACGTCGAGGGCTTCGAGCCGTTCGCCGAGAGCATCAAGGACTTCACGCCGGAGGAGATGGAGCCGATCTGCGGCATTCCGGCGGATACGCTGCGCGAGGTTGCGCGCACTTATGCGCGGGCGCACTCGGCCATCATCTTCTGGGGCATGGGCGTCTCGCAGCACACCCACGGCACCGACAACGCGCGTTGCCTGATCGCGCTCTCGCTGATTACCGGCCAGATCGGCCGCCCCGGCACCGGCCTTCACCCGCTGCGCGGGCAGAACAACGTGCAGGGCGCTTCCGACGCCGGCCTCATTCCGATGTTCTTCCCGGACTACAAGTCGGTCGAGAAGCCTGAATTCCGCGACAAGGCCGAGGCGCTTTGGGGCGTCAAGCTCGATCCGAAGGAAGGCCTCACCGTTGTCGAGATCATGGGTGCGATCCACAACAACGTGATCAAGGGCATGTACATCCTCGGCGAAAATCCGGCGATGTCGGACCCGGATTTGAATCACGCGCGCCAGGCGCTGGCGCATCTCGAGCATCTGGTCGTGCAGGACCTCTTCCTCACCGAGACCGCGGTCTACGCCGACGTCATCCTGCCGGCCTCGGCCTGGCCGGAGAAGGACGGCACCGTGACCAACACCAATCGCCAGGTGCAGATGGGCCGGCAGGCGCTGCCGCTGCCGGGCGAAGCCAGGCCCGATTGGTGGATCACGCAGGAGATCGGCCGCCGCATCGGCATGAAGCTCAACTACACGCACCCGCGCGACATCTTTGCCGAGATGAGCCTGCTGATGCCGTCGCTGAACAACATTCCCTGGGAGCGGGTCGAGCGCGAAAGTTCGGTCACCTATCCGGCCGAGGCGATCGACAAGCCCGGCAAGGATGTGGTGTTCGACAAGGGCTTCCCGCGCCCGGGCGGCTTCGGCAAGCTGGTGGCGGCGAAGCTCCAGCCGCCGGACGAGACGCCCGACCACGAGTATCCGTTCATCCTCACCACGGGCCGTCAACTCGAGCACTGGCACACCGGCGCGATGACGCGCCGCGCCAGTGTGCTTGACGCGCTCGAGCCCG
>DASSRW010000173.1:0-3216 GCA_035701545.1 Pseudolabrys sp. | reverse complement strand
CGCGCGTGCTGGAACTGCCGGCTACCGGCTGGCTGCGCCGCTATCGCGTGCGCGCGCATGGCCGTGTGACGCAAACCGCTCTCGATGGACTGAAGCGCGGCGTGACGATTGACGGCATGCGCTACGGTCCAATCGAGGCCACGCTCGACCGCGAGCAAGGCTCGAACGTCTGGCTCACGTTCGCCATTCGCGAGGGCAAGAACCGCGAGGTGCGCAACGTGCTGCATCATCTGGGATTGCAGGTGAACCGGCTCATCCGTGTGTCATTCGGGCCGTTTGAACTGGGTGACCTCGCCGACGGCGCGGTCGAGGAAGTCGAGACCGCGTTGCTGCGCAAGGTGCTAGACCCTCACCTCGCCAGACTCGCGAACGCGGATTTCACGTCGCCGCTGGAAAGCGAGGGTGCGAAACATCGCCGTCATTCCGGCGCCGGCCGAAGGCCGGAACCCGGAATCCAGCAACATCGACGGAGCAAAGGTCTGGATTCCGGATCGCCGCTTCGCGGCGTCCGGAATGACCGGCAAAAATTGAAAAGTCGCGCGCCTCAGGATGACGGATCGAGACCCAACCGGATTGAGAAAAAGAACTTCAAACGCCGCGACCGCGCGCATGGACCGCGGCCGAAATATCCGAGGCCGAAGTAGATGCGCGTCGTCGGCGGACGCCTGCGCTCGCGGTCCCTCGCCGCGCCGAAGTCGGCGGCCATCCGGCCGACCACCGACCGCCTGCGCGAATCCCTGTTCAACATCCTCGCCCACGCCTACGGCGATCCGATTACCGGCGCGCGCGTGCTCGATCTGTTCGCCGGCACCGGCGCGCTCGGTATCGAGGCGCTCTCGCGCGGCGCGGCTTACGCGCTGTTCGTCGATGAAGGCGTGGAAGCGCGCGCGCTGCTGCGCAGCAACGTCGAAAGCCTTGGCCTCGGGGGCGTCACCCGCATCTTCCGCCGCGACGCCACGCGGCTCGGACCGGCGCATCCGATCGAACCATTTTCGCTGGTGTTCGCCGATCCGCCCTATGGTCAAGGTCTCGCGGAAAAGGCGCTCGTGTCGGCGCGCGAAGGTGAATGGCTATCTAAAGGTGCGATGATCGTCGTGGAAGAGTCGGCCAAGGCCGGATTTACAGAGCCGGAAGGTTTCGAGGAAGTGGAGCGGCGGCGATACGACGACACAGAACTCGTGTTTTTGCGCGTTTCGTGAGCGCGAGCTATCCACTGTCATGCGCGGGCTTGACCCGCGCATCCCGCTTAGAAAGACACTGTGCTCATCCAAGCGAGATGGCCGGGACAAGCCCGACCATGACAAGCAGTGCTATCTTCGGCCAAACAGCCGCTCGATATCCGTCAGCTTCAACTCGACATACGTCGGCCGTCCGTGATTGCACTGGCCGGAGTTGGGCACCTCTTCCATCTCCCGCAGCAGCGCATTCATCTCCTCGGGCTTCAGCCGCCGGCCGGCGCGCACCGAGCCGTGACACGCCATCGTCGCGGCCACATGCATCAGCCGGCGTTCCAGCGGCAGCGCCTCGTCCCATTCCGCGATGTGCTCGGCGAGATCGCGCACCAGCGCGGCGGCGTCGATTTCGCCCAGCATCGACGGCGTCTCGCGCACGGCGACTGCGCCTGGACCGAACGCCTCGATCAGCAGCCCGAAACGCGCGAGTTCGTCGGCGCGTGACGATAGCCGCGCGACATCGGCTTCCCCGAGATCGACGACTTCGGGGATCAGCAGGATTTGCCGCGCGACGCCCGCGTTGTCGAGCGCCGCCTTCATGCGTTCATAAACAATGCGCTCGTGCGCGGCGTGCTGATCGACAATGACGAGGCCGTCGCGCGTTTGCGACACGACGTACGTCTCATGCACTTGCGCGCGCGCCGCGCCAAGCGGCCTGTCGATCAGTTCCGGCTGCGGCGCATAGGTTTCGACGCGCGTGTCGGCCTGCGGGCCGCCCACATCGAACGCGACTTGCGCCGCTTCTGCAAAGCCAAAGGCCGGGGCCGCAGACGCGTAACCGCGCACGGGCGGCCGCGCCGGGGAGCGCCGCCAGGCGTAAACGCCGCGGCGTGGCATCGCCTGCGGCCGAAACGCGGCAATGGTCGCGCTGCCGCCGGTCGTCGCCGCACGCTGGCCTTCGCGCGCCAGCGCGTCCTTCAGTGCGCGCACGATCAGCCCGCGCACCAGACCGCTATCCCGGAAGCGCACTTCGGTCTTGGCCGGATGCACGTTGACGTCGACCTCGCGCGCATCGAGCGTGACGAACAGCGCCAGCAGCGGGTGCCGGTCGCGCGGCAGGTAGTCGGCGTACGCTGCACGTACGGCGCCGACCAGAAGCTTGTCGCGCACCGGGCGGCCATTGATGAAAAGATATTGCCCAAGGGAATTCGCGCGCGACAGCGTCGGCAGGCCGGCAAAGCCCGTGACACGCACGCTCTCACGCTCCGCATCAATTGCAATCGCATTGGCGCGAAATTCCGGCCCAAGCACGTCGCCAAGCCGCGCAAGCCCATCCGGTGCAACGCCCCAGGTCACCGGCGCGCGCTCCTCGCCGGCCAGCGTGAACGCGACATCCGGCCGGCTCATCGCCAGCCGCCGCACGACCTCGCGCACCGCTTCCGCTTCGGTGCGATCCATCTTGAGGAATTTCAGCCGCGCCGGCGTCGCGAAAAACAGATCGCGCACCTCGACCGTGGTGCCCTGCCCGAGCGCCGCCGGCTTCGGCTCCGCTTTTTCGCCGCCTTCGACAACAAGCGACCAGGCGTGCGGCTCGCTCTTGTGGCGCGTCGTGACGGCGAGCCGCGCCACCGCGCCGATCGACGGCAGCGCCTCTCCGCGAAAGCCGAGTGTATCGATGGCGAGCAGATCGTCGCCCGCGAGCTTCGAGGTGGCGTGCCGGTCCACGGCAAGCGCGAGATCGGCGCGCGTCATACCCTCGCCATCGTCCGTGACCCGGATGAGCCGTCGTCCCCCGCCATCCGTCAACACGTCGATGCGCCGCGCGCCGGCGTCGAGCGCGTTCTCGACCAGTTCCTTGACGACGCTCGCCGGCCGCTCGATCACCTCGCCCGCGGCGATGCGATTGACGGTAGTCGGCGAGAGCTGACGAATGGCCATGCGCAACGCTCCGGCGGGCCTGCGCAGTCGTCAGGCTCGGGTGAGACGTTCCCGCGTAATGACCTTGGACAGCTCCACTGCGGGCTGATCGAACGGATCAACGCCT
>DASSRW010000172.1:0-8526 GCA_035701545.1 Pseudolabrys sp. | reverse complement strand
TCAGCGAGCTCCTCGCGGGGACTCGTCTAGTGGTCCCGGGCGGAGCCCCGGCGCCGCCCGGGACCATGGATTGCGTCATCCACGGGCGCAGGCGCCGCACCCTGCCCCACTTCGAGAACGCCTCTAGAAGCGCCCCTCATGGACAAGGCGATAGGAATATAATCCAGAAAGCGCGCGCCGTCAAGCGCCGCTTGCGCGGGGCATGACACTATTTCTGCGCCAGTTCCATGCGGTCGAGCGCAGCACGCAGGCCTTTGGCGAGTTTCGCCGCGTCGTCGTTCGCCCAGAAATGCATGAAGAACAGCCGCGGCTGCTCGCCGAGCATGTGGCTGTGCAGCGCGGTGACCTCGATGCCATTGGAGCGCAAGGCCTGGATCACCGGATTGACTTCGTTTTCCGTCAGCACGAAATCGCCGGTGATCGCCGCCTTGCCGCCGCCGGTCGGCTGGAAGTTGATGCCGGTCGCCACGCCCATCGGCCCGGGCGGCACGAGCGGCATGCCGTGCTCGGTAATGCGCTCGCGGCGTGGCGCGCCGAACTGGTAGATGCCGCCGGACGCCTTGCCTTTGATGCGCATGATCTGATCGAGTTGCGCGGTGTCGAGATCGATCGCGGACGAGGACGGCGCAGCGCCGACGGTCGTTGCGAACGGCGTCGCGCTCGCGCTCAGGGCATCGCGCAGCCCCGTCGCGAGCTTCACCGGATCGCCCTGCCCCTTGATGTGCATGTAGAACGTCGCCGGCGTGGCGCGCAGGATGTGATTGTGGACGGCGGTGATTTCGAATCCGTTCTGGATCATCTTGCTCATCACCGGATTGATTTCGCTTTCCAGCAAAACGAGGTCGCCCATCATCATCGCGCCGCCCTGCATCGGCTTGAATGCGGCCCAGCCGCCGAGCGCGAGGCCCGACTTGACGGTGACGCCGTCGAGCGTGACGTGCAGATCGCTGCGCGGGAAGCCATAGCGGTGAACGTCGCCGGTGACCGCAGCGGTGCGCCCGAGCGCGGCGTCAACCTTCTTCCAGTCGATGTCCTGAGCGCGCGCGGCGGAGCCCGCCGCAAGCGCGATCAGCGTTGCGATGGTGAGAATACGCATGGCAGTTCTCCTTTTTGCTGGTTGAGGTTGTCGGGCAAGCCATTGTGAAGCGCGCGGTTGAGGCGTCCGGCACGCTGCAAATGCGAAGAGCGGAAAATGCGGGAAATAGGAGCCAGTCGTTTCGAGCATGCGCAATCGCCTCGAGAAACCGAGTGTTGCGCAGCGCTTGGACGCCAAGACCGTCTGACGGGGAGACTGCTTTCCCCGGAACGCCGGCTCAACGCAGGATCGCGGGCTGGGTTCCCGACGATTACGCTTCAGCTTTTGGCTGAGCCTGGCGTGTACCTCTCAGTCGTCGCCCATCGCCGGGCTTGGCCCGTCGATCCATGAAGGGCATCCGCAATTTCCTTTCGTAACGTTTGTCACGCGAGAACGCAGCATGGATGCGCAGGCCAGGCCCGCGCACGACCGTGAAGTTTTTGCTACGCGCCTTCATCCAGGCGCAGCGCAGCAATCGACGGTCACCGTTCCTCAATACGCCCGCCGGTCCCGCAGCGCCGACCATGAGCGCAGCGCGCTTGCACGCACGGCGGTGACGCGCGCCGCGGCCGTGGCGGTCACACGTGGCGCGAGGGCCGTTGCCCTTGCCGCAATCATGGCGAACACGCCGGCCGCCGCGGCCATCGCATCTTCCACAGCCACCCTCATCGTGCGCCGGCCGAACCGCGGCGCGGCGCGCCGGGGTGCCGGCTGCCGGCGGCGCCTGAAGAACAGCCAGAGGCCGACCGCAAACCCGCTGGCGCCGCCGGCTGCGACGACAATCGGACCCACCGGCTCGCTGTGCACCTTTGCGGCCGGCACCTGCCTGGGCCAGCAGCAATGCTCGAGCAGATATTCGGGGCTTCCGGGCGCGGCGTTGGGTGCGCCGATGACGACCTTTTCCGGCGGCGGCGAGGCCGCCGGCGCTTGCGGCGCCGGCGCGGACAGCTGCGCATCCGCCTCCTGCGTCCGCGGCGCAGGATCGTTTGCCGCTGCATCCGGCGCCGGCCAGAACAGGCCGCCGCGCGATTCGCCGCTGGTGAAGGGAACGGCCGGCATGGCGATCGGCTTTGCAGGCGCAGCGACAGCCGCTTCCGCCGGCTTGTCGGCGGGCGGTGCGGCCGGCTCGTTTTCCGGCTGCGTCGCCTCGGCATAGGCCGTGTCGGCGTTCTTCGCCGCCGGCGTCGCGTTTCGCTTCTGCCCGACATTGTCCCAGCAGTGCTTCAGCGTGTGCCAGTAGAGATGATCGTGCGGGAATGCCTTGCGCGCCTCGTCCTGCGTCATGCACTGCGGCGATGCGGCAGCCGGCGCGGCGGCGCCCAAGCTTCCGATGGTGATTCCGATGACGACGAAGAACGCGGTGTTGACGACGCCAGCAAAAAATTTCGACATGGTCCGACCCTCCCTTCGTCCACGGCCGCCGAAAACGGCCGCGCAGGGTGACAACGGGGACAAGAAATTTGTCCGCGTTAGGGCATCGCTTCGTCGCGGAGAGCGAATGACGTCACAAGTTCCGGGTTTTGCCGCGCGTTCGACGAAACGCCGCAGAAGCGGCGTCAAAATGCCGTCACATCGCCGCGCGAATGCCGCGGCGGCCATAGTTCCGGAACGGCGTGGGCGGATGGAATCGCGCTGTTACAAGCGGCGGTCGCCGACGTGCAATTCCAACGATGGCGCCTATCAGGCCACCGCTTCCGGCGCGGAATGAAGGACGAGAAGATCGGCGCGCGGACACGGAACAACCGCATAGGCGCGACCATCGTCATTGCTGAACTCGACGAGCGCGGTTTTCTCATCGAGCAACTCTACGACGGCGCCGACTTGGCCGCGCGCCAGCCTGATTTCCGGCATGTCCCGCAAGCGCGCGACGGTTTTCAGCAATATTGACATGTCGCTTGCTCGTGCAATCAGCTCAAGAACCCTCACCCGACTCGCGCTCGCATTCGCTGCGCGCGAGCCACCCTCTCCCGCAAGCGGGAGAGGGAAAGCGCGTGCGCTGCGCCGCCGTAATTAGCCCGTCGCCCTCCCCTTCACTGCCTCCTTGATCTCATCGAGCACCTTGGGGTCCTCGATGGTCGCGGGCATGGTCCACGGCTCGTTGTCGGCGATCTTCTTCATGGTGCCGCGCAGGATTTTGCCGGAGCGCGTCTTCGGCAGGCGCGCGACGGTGATGACGAGACGGAAGGACGCGACGGGGCCGATTCTGTCGCGCACCAGCGCGACGATCTCTTTTTCAATCTCTTCCGGCGGGCGGTTGACGCCGGCCTTGAGCACGATGAAGCCGCACGGCACCTCGCCCTTCAGCTGATCGGCGATGCCGAGCACGGCGCATTCGGCGACGTCCTGATGCGCGGCAAGCACTTCCTCCATGCCGCCGGTACTGAGGCGGTGGCCGGCGACGTTGATGATGTCGTCGGTGCGGCCCATCACCCAGACGTAGCCGTCCTCGTCGATGTAGCCGGCGTCGGCCGTTTTGTAGAAACCGGGAAATTCGCTCAAGTAGGACTCGCGCATGCGCGCGTCCTGCTGCCACAGCGTCGGCAAAGCCGCGGGCGGCAGCGGCAGCCTGATCACGATCGAGCCGACCGTGCCGGCCTTGATCGGCTTTGCCGCCTCGTCCACCACCTGCACGTCGTAGCCCGGCATCGGCACGCAGGCCGAGCCGTATTTCACCGGCAGCGGGCTTAAGCCCACCGGATTGCCGGCGATGCACCAGCCGGTCTCCGTCTGCCACCAGTGGTCGATCACCGGCTTCTTCAGCACCTGCTCCGCCCATTCCACCGTCGGCGGATCGGCGCGCTCGCCGGCGAGAAAGAGCGTGCGGAAGTTCGAGAGATCGTATTTGCCGATGAGCGCGCCTTTCGGATCTTCCTTCTTGATGGCGCGGAAGGCGGTCGGCGCAGTGAACAGCGCCACCGCCTTGTGCTGCGCAATCACGCGCCAGAACGCACCGGCGTCCGGCGTTCCGATCGGCTTGCCCTCGTACATGATCGAGGTGCAGCCATGGATGAGCGGCGCGTAAACGATGTAGGAGTGGCCGACTACCCAGCCGATGTCGGAGGCGGTCCACCAGGTTTCGCCGGGATTGACGCCATAGAGATATTGCATCGACCACGGCAGCGCGACGAGATGGCCGCCGTTGTCGCGCACCACGCCCTTCGGCACGCCGGTCGTGCCGGAGGTGTAAAGGATGTAGAGCGGATCGGTGGCGGCGACCGGAACGCATTCGGACGTCTTGGCGTAGTTGACCGCGTTCTCCCACACCGTGCGCCAGTCGTGGTCGCGGCCTGCGACCATCGCCGCCTCGCATTGCGGACGCTGGAGGATGAGGCAGGCCGGCACCTTGTGCTGTGCAAGCTTGATCGCGTCGTCGAGCAGCGGCTTGTAGGGCACGACGCGCGCGGCCTCGATGCCGCATGAGGCGGAAAGGATGAGCTTCGGCTTGGCGTCATCAATGCGCGTTGCAAGCTCCTTCGGCGCGAAGCCGCCGAACACGACCGAGTGCACCGCGCCGATGCGCGCGCAGGCGAGCATCGCGAACACGGCTTCCGGCACCATCGGCATATAGAGGATGACGCGGTCGCCTTTGCTGACACCGAAGTCGCGCAGGATGGCGCCGAGCATCTGCACTTCGGAGAGCACGCGGCCGTAGGTAAAGGTCTTGACCGTGTTGGTGACCGGCGAATCGTAGATCAGCGCGACCTGGTCATTGCGGCCGTTGGCGACGTGGCGGTCGAGCGCGTTGTAGCAGGTGTTGCAGACCGCATCGGGAAACCAGCGGCCGTAGATGCCGGCCCCGGCATCGAAGATTTTCTTCGGCCCCTCGTACCAATCGATCGCCTGCGCGGCTTCGGCCCAGAAGCCCTCGGGGTCTTTCTGCCAACGGGCGTAAACGTCGTGATAGCGGCTCGCGCGGGCGTCCATTGTTGTTGTTCCTCCACGCCGTCGCCGTCATCCTGAGGTGCGACCCCGGCGTTGAGCCGGGGGAGCCTCGAAGGATGACGGGCATTGAATCCCGGGCCGTCGCCCTTCGAGGCCGCCGCTTCGCGGCGGCGCCTCAGGGTGACGGATCGAGGCGATTGTGTCTCGCCCGGCATACGCAAACAAGGCTGGCGATACGACGGCGCATTGCGTACGACAGCGCGCCCACTGTCATTCCGGGGCGCGGCCATCAGGCTGCGGGCCCGGAATCCATACTCCGCAGCGCTGGGATTATGGATTCCGGGTTCGCTCGCTTCGCTCGCGCCCCGGAATGACGGGCGGGGGAAGAAAAAAACCGTGACCATCATCGCCGATCCCCTCTTCTACTTCGCCGCCGTTCCGGCCGTGACGGCGCTCGGCCTGTCGAAAGGCGGCTTCTCCGGCCTCGGCACGCTGGCGGTGCCGCTGATGGCGCTTGCCGTCTCGCCGGTGCAGGCGATGGGCATCCTGGTGCCGATCCTGCTCACGCAGGACGTGGTGACGCTGTGGTCGTACCGCTGGAAATGGGACGCCGGCATCCTGAAGGTGATGATCCCCGGGCAGATCGCGGGCGTCTGCATTGCGTGGCTGATCGCAGCCTATGTGCCGGACGCGGCGATTCGCCTCGTGGTCGGCGTCATCGCGGTGAGCTTCACGCTCAACCACTGGCTGGGCCTCAGCCAGTTGGCACGCAACACGCATCCGGGCACGATCGCGGGCGTGCTGTGGGGCGGCGCATCCGGCATCGCCTCGTTTCTGGCGAACTCCGGCGGGCCGCCGTTCCAGATCTACGTGCTGCCGCACAAGCTGCCGAAGGAAACCTTCGTCGGCACCTATTCGGTGTTCTTCGCCGCCGGCAACGCGCTCAAGGTGGTGCCCTATTTTCTGCTCGGGCAACTGAGCGCCACCAACGTCACGACCTCGCTGACGCTGCTGCCGCTCGCCATCGCCACCAATGTCGCCGGCGTCTGGCTGGTGCGGCGCACGCCGGCGGAGTTTTTCTACAAGGTCATTTACGTTCTGATCTTCCTCATCGGCCTGCAGCTGATCTACACGGGCGTGGACGGCATCGCGCGCGGGTGAGCCACAGCGGCTCTCATCATCCGCAAAGGCGGATGATCCAGTAAATGCAGACAGGTCTCCGAGATACTGGATGTCCCGCTGGAGCCTGTGCTCGGGCCGGCGAAGCCGGACCCGAGTGCGGGCATGACGGCCAGCATTGCTCGCCAGGCTTTTCCTTGGCTAACGTAGCGCCAAGAGGAAACGCAAAATGGCGAAAACGCCTTACGATATCGATCTCGACCGCAACCCGGCCAATTTCCAGCCGCTGACGCCGCTCTCTTTTCTCGCGCGCGCGGCGGACGTTTTTCCGGACCACGTCGCCGTCATTCACGGCCCGCTGCGGCGCACCTATGCGGAGTTCTACGCCCGCTCGCGGCGGCTTGCTTCCGCACTGGCGAAGCGCGGCATCAAGCGCGGCGACACGGTCTCCGTGATGCTTGCCAACACGCCGGCGATGCTTGAGGCCCACTATGGCGTGCCGATGTGCCAGGCCGTGCTCAATACCTTAAACACGCGGCTCGATGCGGCGATCATCGCCTTCTCGCTCGACCACGCCGACGCCAAGATCGTCATCATCGACCGCGAGTTTTCCAAGGTGATGAAGGATGCGCTGGCGCTCGCCAAGGTAAAGCCGCTGGTCATCGACTACGACGACCCGGAATATGCCGGCGGCGGCGCGCGCATCGGCACGATCGAATACGAGGGCTTCGTCGCGCAGGGCGATCCCGATTTCGCCTGGAAAATGCCGGACGACGAATGGGATGCAATCTCGCTCAATTACACGAGCGGCACTACCGGCGACCCAAAGGGCGTCGTCTATCACCACCGCGGCGCGGCGCTGCTTGCGACCGGCAACGTCGTCACCTGCGGCATGGCCAAGCATCCGGTGTATCTCTGGACGCTGCCGATGTTTCACTGCAACGGCTGGTGCTTTCCGTGGTCGATCTCGGTCGTTGCCGGCACGCACGTGTGCCTGCGCGCGGTGCGCGCGCCGGCGATGTACGACGCGATCGCGAGCCACAAGGTGACGCACCTGTGCGGCGCGCCGATCGTGATGGCGACGCTGTTGAACGCGCCGGCGGACGAGCAGAAGCCGCTGCCACACGTGGTGGAATTCTTCACCGCCGCCGCGCCGCCGCCGGAAGCCGTGCTCGCCGCGATGAAGGACGCCGGCTTCAACGTCACGCATCTTTATGGGCTGACCGAGTGCTACGGCCCCGCGGTGGTCAACGACTGGAACGCGGCCTGGGACGCGCTCTCCGGGTCGGAGCAGGCTGCGAAGAAGGCGCGGCAGGGCGTGCGCTACGGCGCGCTCGAGGCGCTCGATGTGCTCGATCCTGAAACGATGCAGCCGGTCGCGCGCGATGGCGCGGCGCTCGGCGAGGTGATGATGCGCGGCAACGTGGTGATGAAAGGCTATCTCAAGAACACATCCGCGACCCAGAAGGCCTTCGCCGGCGGCTGGTTTCACACCGGCGACATCGGCGTCATCCATCCCGACGGCTACATCCAGCTCAAGGACCGGTCCAAGGACATCATCATTTCCGGCGGCGAGAACATCTCGTCGATCGAAGTCGAGGATGCGCTCTACAAGCATCCGGCGGTGGCCACCGTCGCAGTGGTGGCAAAGCCGGACGAGAAATGGGGCGAGACGCCGTGTGCCTTCGTCGAATTGAAGCCCGGCACGCAGGCGAGCGCCGATGAACTGATGCAATGGTGCCGCAAGCACCTCGCGAGCTACAAATGCCCGCGGCATTTCGTGTTTGCCGACGTGCCGAAGACGAGCACGGGGAAGATTCAGAAATTCAAGCTGCGGGAAATGGCGAAGGGGGTGTGAGGCCCAAGTAAAACTGCTCCAACTGTGCTAAAAGCGCAGACTAGAGAGGACTTATCGATGAACGAATTCACCCGCATCACGCAAGACCCAGCCGTCATGGGCGGCAAGCCGTGCATCCGCGGACTTCGCGTCACAGTCGGGATGATTGTCGGTCAACTCGGCGCCGGACGTACGGTCGACGAACTCCTTGCTGATTATCCGTATCTCGAACGGGAAGATATTTTGGAAGCCCTGCGGTATGCGGCTTGGCGCGCGCAGGAGCGCGAGGTGGATTTGACCAAAGCCGGATGAAAATACTCGTCGACATGAATTTGTCGCCGACTTGGGTCGAATTCCTGACCAAAGCCGGATACGAGGCCGTGCACTGGTCTGAAACGGGTTCGGCTCGTGCTACTGATCTTGAACTGATGACCTGGGCCGCCGAGCACAACTATGTAATTTTGACTGCAGATTTGGATTTCGGCGCAATGCTTGCCGCTTCGAAAGGGAATAGCCCAAGCGTCGTTCAGGTCCGCAGCGACATTCTCACGCCTCCCGCAATCGGCACCGCAGTGATACGCGCATTAACTCAAGCGAAACAGGAGCTGATTGA
>DASSRW010000171.1:0-24662 GCA_035701545.1 Pseudolabrys sp. | reverse complement strand
GGTCTTGCCGCCGGGACCTCCCTTGAGGCGCAGCTCTTCCGGCGTTGCCTGATCCGCAAGGTGCATCATGACGCCGCCGGTCGGGCCCATGGTGATGACGTAAGGCTGCTTGCACTGGTTGGCCGCCGCCTGCTCGATGCGCGGGCGATCTTCCGGATTGGAGTAGGCGGCAAGGCCCCATCGTCCGACGAGTTCGGACGGCGGAAACGCGGGCGGCAAGACAGGTACCGGCGCCGGAGCCGGCGCGGGCTGCGGCTGGTTCGTGGCGCATCCCGCGAGCGCCACCGCAGCAAGGATGAGCGCAATCGGAAGCGGACGGGAACGGCTCATGACTGACCTGTTGGTTGCGGCGAGCGGGAGCCTTACGGATTAGCTGGCCGAACGCTGCAAGCGCAAGGCAATAAAAGCGCGTTGCGCTTGACACGCCGGAAGCGAGGCAATATCTCCGTGTCACCCCTTAGCACTCGCCGCACGTGAGTGCCAAGCACTTCCAGAATCGAAGATTTTCGTTTGTAGCACGCGCCGAAGCGCCGACGAGGAAGACATGGCCAAAACCAAGTTCCGACCCCTGCATGACCGCGTGGTCGTGCGCCGCATCACCGCCGAGGAGAAAACCAAAGGCGGAATTATCATTCCCGATACCGCCAAGGAGAAGCCGCAGGAAGGCGAAGTGGTCGCGGTCGGCCCGGGCGGACGGGACGAGAGCGGCAAACTTGTCCAGATGGATTTGAAAGCCGGCGACCGCGTGCTGTTCGGCAAATGGTCGGGCACCGAGGTGAAGCTCGACGGCGAGGAACTCCTGATCATGAAAGAGTCCGACGTCATGGGCGTGATCGCCTGATATCTCAGATAATCGCGCAAACCTTTCCGCTGTCATGGCCGGGCTCGTCCCGGCCATCCCGAGAAGGAGGGCACTGTGCCCACCTAAGCGAGATCGCCGCGACAAGCCCCGCGATGACAGAGTTGAGCCCGGCACATCGCAATCCAACGGAGTAAAATTCAATGGCTGCCAAGGACGTAAAATTTGCCCTCGATGCGCGCGACCGCATGCTGCGCGGCGTCGATATTCTCGCCAACGCGGTGAAGGTGACGCTCGGCCCGAAGGGCCGCAACGTCGTGCTCGACAAGTCGTTCGGCGCGCCGCGCATCACCAAGGACGGCGTGACGGTCGCGAAGGAAATCGAGCTCGAGGACAAGTTCGAGAACATGGGCGCGCAGATGGTGCGCGAGGTCGCCCAGAAAACCAACGATCTCGCCGGCGACGGCACCACGACGGCGACGGTTCTTGCCCAGGCCATCGTGCGCGAAGGCGCAAAATCGGTGGCCGCCGGCATGAATCCGATGGATCTGAAGCGCGGCATCGACATCGCGGTGAATGCGGTCGTCAAGGACATCGAAAAGCGCGCGAAGAAGGTCGGCTCGTCCTCCGAAGTTGCGCAGGTCGGCACGATTTCCTCGAATGGCGACGCCACCATTGGCAAGATGATCGCGCAGGCGATGCAGAAGGTCGGCAACGAAGGCGTCATCACGGTGGAAGAGGCAAAGGCGCTGGATACGGACGTTGAGATCGTCGAGGGCATGCAGTTCGACCGCGGCTACATCTCGCCCTACTTCATTACCAATGCCGAGAAGATGATCGCCGAGCTCGAGGACGCCTATATCCTCCTGCACGAGAAGAAGCTCTCCGGCCTGCAATCGATGCTGCCTCTGCTCGAAGCTGTTGTGCAGACCGGCAAACCGCTGCTGATCCTTTCGGAGGACGTCGAGGGCGAAGCTATCGCGACGCTCGTCGTCAACAAGCTGCGCGGCGGCCTGAAAGTTGCCGCCGTGAAGGCTCCCGGCTTCGGCGACCGCCGCAAGGCGATGCTCGAGGACATCGCGATCCTCACCGGCGGTCAGCTCATTTCCGAGGATCTCGGCATCAAGCTCGAGAACGTCACTGTCAACATGCTCGGCCGCGCCAAGAAGATCGTGATCGAGAAGGAGAAGACCACGATCGTCAACGGCGCCGGCAAGAAGGCCGACATCGAGGCGCGCGTGCAGCAGATCAAGGCGCAGATCGAGGAGACCACCTCGGACTATGACCGCGAGAAGCTGCAGGAGCGGCTGGCCAAGCTCGCCGGCGGCGTGGCGGTCATCAAGGTCGGCGGCGCGACCGAAATCGAGGTGAAGGAAAAGAAGGACCGCGTCGAGGACGCGCTCAACGCCACCCGCGCCGCGGTCGAGGAAGGCATTGTCCCGGGCGGCGGCACCGCGCTGCTGCGCGCCAAGAAGGCGGTCGGCCGTCTCAAGGACGAGAACCCGGACGTGCAGGCCGGCATCAACATCGTGCTGAAGGCACTCGAAGCCCCGGCGCGGCAGATCGCCGAGAACTCCGGCGTGGAAGGCTCGATTGTGGTCGGCAAGGTCCTGGAGAACAAGTCCGAGACCTTCGGCTTCGACGCGCAGGAGGAAAAATACGTCGACCTCGTGGACGCCGGCATCATCGATCCGGCCAAGGTCGTGCGCGCCGCGCTGCAGGATGCCGCTTCCGTTGCGGGCCTGCTGGTCACCACCGAAGCGATGGTGGCCGAAGTGCCGAAGGAGTCCGCGCCGGCTGCCGGCGGCGGAATGCCGGGCGGCATGGGCTACTAAGTCCCGAACGCAAGAGACGACAAGGAGGCCGCCCTTGAGGCGGCCTTTTTGCTGCGCGCGAAACCGGTCTTGCGCTTGCGCGTTGCTGTCGCATGGCCGCGGGCAAATCGAAATTCGTCGTCTACGCGGCCAGCATCGGCAACGCGCTGGTCGCCCTCACCAAATTCCTTGCCGCCTGGTGGACCGGCTCGTCGGCGATGCTGAGCGAAGCGATCCATTCGCTGGTCGATACCAGCGATCAGTTGCTTCTGCTCTACGGCATTCATCGCGCCGCGCGCCCGCCGGACGAACTGCATCCGCTCGGCCACGGACGCGAGCTCTACTTCTGGAGCTTCGTGGTCGCGCTGCTGATGTTCACGCTCGGCGCCGGCGTCGCTTGCATCGAAGGCGTGCAGCGCATCATCAAACCCGCCGAGATCACCGATCCGAACATCAGCTATATCGTGCTCGGCTGTGCCGCCATTTTTGAAGGCACCAGTTGGTTCATCGCGTTGCGCGCATTTCGCAAAGCGAAGGGCGACGTGGGCTATCTCCAGGCCGTGCGGCAAAGCAAGGACCCGCCGACGTTCATCGTCCTGTTCGAGGACAGCGCCGCCCTGCTCGGGCTGCTGATCGCTTTTGTGGGCACGTTTGCGGCCGAGCGGCTGGCGATGCCGGTGCTCGACGGCGTCGCCTCGGTCGCCATCGCCTTGCTGCTCGGCCTCACCGCCCTCGCGCTCGCGCGTGAAAGCAAGGGGCTGCTGCTGGGAGAGCCGGCAAGCCGCGCGCTGCGCGAAGCCGTGATCGCGGTCGTGCGCCGCACGCCCGGCATCGAGCGCGGCCAGATCGTTTTCACCGTCCACCTGTCGCCCGATCAGGTGATCGTCGCGCTTTCGCTCGAGTTCCGCGACGACCTCACCGCGCC
Source organism: Pseudolabrys sp. (assembly GCA_035701545.1). Classification (GTDB taxonomy): domain Bacteria; phylum Pseudomonadota; class Alphaproteobacteria; order Rhizobiales; family Xanthobacteraceae; genus Pseudolabrys. The sequence goes on along the minus strand of DASSRW010000171.1, from coordinate 21,124 downwards.
CGACATCGAGAAGACAACGGCGGCGCTCGAGCGCGCCATTCACGAAGCCCTGCCGGAAGTGATCGCCATTTTCGTGAAGCCGCAGGCAGGCGCCCCGAAGCCCCCGGCAGTGCTGCGTCGGGGCGGCGCGAGACGGCAGCTTGGCGGATAAAGCGATGTCCTAGGCGCTCGTCGGATCGTAGTCATAGATCCAGTCCTTGCTGAGCAGATCGGCGCGTGGTTTCTCGAATTTGTCGAGCCGCAAAGAACGCTTCAGCCGCGCCCACGGCGAATGCAGATGAAAGATTTCGCCCTGCGCACGGGCGGCAAGCTGAATGCGCGCCGTGCGCGGACGTCGCTCGTTTTCGTAAGATGCAAGGGCGGCATCGGTGTCGCTGTTCCGCGCCAATTCGCGTGCGAGCACATAGGCGTCCTCGATTCCCGCTGCGGCGCCCTGCGACAGGAACGGCAGCATGGGATGCGCCGCATCCCCCAGCAATGTAATGCGTCCGCTGCCCCAGCGCGGCAGCGGATCGCGGTCGAACAGGCCCCACTTGAAGCAGCGCTGCACGGATTCGAGCAGAATGCGCAGATCGCGATGCGCGCGCGGAAAGGCCGCCGGCAACTCCTCGCGGCGCCCTTCCACCGACCAGGACTCTTCCACCCAGTCCTTCGACTCGATCACGGCAACCAGGTTCACCATGGCGCCGCCGCGCACGTAGTATGCGACCACGTGGCCGCGCGGCCCCATCCAGTAGTTCATCACTGGCTCGAGGTGGCCGGGCGGCAGCGCCTCAACCGGAATGAGCGCGCGCCAGCACATGTTGCCGGTGAAGCGCGGCTTCTCCCGGCCGTGCAATGTCGCCCGAACCAAAGAATGAATGCCGTCGCAGCCGACCACAACATCAAAGTCTTCACGGCGTCCATCGCTCAAGGTCACGCTCGCACCTTTTTTGTCGGTCACCTCGACCGCAACGCAGCGCGCATTGAGCCTGATATCGCTCCCATCCAGTGCCGTCGTGAGAATGTCGAGCAAATCGGCGCGGTGGATCTGAAACCAGCCGGCGCCGAAGCGTTCGGCCATGACTCCCCTGGCCTGCGTGCGAAACAGCACCTCGCCGCTCGCCATGTCGCGCGTGAGCATGAAGCCCGGCTCGAACCCGCGATTGCGAACTGGCTCTTCGAGGCCAAGCGCGCGCAGAATGCGCGTCGAATTGGGCGTGATCTGGATACCGGCGCCGACTTCCTTCAATTGCGGAGATTGCTCGAACACAACCGGTTCGATGCCGCGCCGGCGCAACGCAAGCGCGGCCGCAAGCCCGCCAATGCCTCCGCCGATCAACGCAACCCGTGGCATTCCAAGGTCACCTTCCTCCGGCGGAATTGACACGGCGCCGGGCGCACAATCGCCTTGAAAGAAATCTCGCGGCGCCGTTCCGGCCGACTAGGACGCTTTGGCCGCGAGCCAGTTTGCTGTCCGCAGGAGCCTGGCGTCGTCGCCTGCGGCGCCGACCAGTTGCACCCCGATCGGCAGCCCGCTTTCGCCCTTCAGCAGCGGCAGGGTTATGGCCGGCAGCCCGGTCAGGGTCCAGAGCGTATTGAACGCCGGATTGCCAGTCGCCACTCCCTTCGGCGCCACACCGGGCGAGGACAAGGTCAGGATCGCGTCGTAGCCCTTCAAAATGTCGGCGAGGCCGGCGGCGTAGCGCCGCACGTTGGCGCGCGCCGCGAGATAGCGCACGGCAGTGTTCTTGCCGCCCTCGGCGAGCAGATCGCGCAGCTGCTTGCTCGAGGCGTCGCCCCCACGTGCAACCATCTCGCCGAGATTGTGCGCCATGTCGGTCGCCATGATCACGCGGTGATCGGGCCAGGCCTCCGCGAACCAGTCCGGCAGTTCGACGATCTCAACCGCTCCGGCAAGGTGCTTTGCGAAGGATTCCAACGCCGTGCGCGCTTCCGCGTCGGCTTTTTCCCAGACAGGCGTGCGCACAAAAGCAAACCGCGGCGGCGAAGCCGGCATTTCGGACGCTAGCGTACGAAAATCGGGTGCGGCAAATGGGCGGCTGTCCGGATCTTCCGCGTCGTAGCCGGCGAGCACGTCGAGAATGAGCGCGCAGTCCGCGACCGAGCGGGCGAACACGCCGACATGGTCCAGGGCGTGCGACAGCACGAGCGTCCGCGCACGCGAAATCGTGCCATGTGTCGGCTTGACGCCGTAGACGCCGCAAAACGAGGCCGGCCGGATGACCGATCCGTTCGTCTGCGAGCCGATCGCCAGCGGCACCATGTTGCAGGCAACCGCAGCCGCCGAGCCCGACGATGAGCCGCCGGGCGTGCGCTCGGGATCGAGCGGATGGCGAGTGGCGCCGGCGTGGTAGTACGCGAATTCAGTGGTGACCGCCTTTCCGATGATGACGGCCCCAGCGGCGCGCAGCCGCACCACGGAGCCCGCGTCCTGCGCCGGCCGGTGCCCTTTGCACAAGGGCGAGCCGTATTCGGTCGGATAGTCTTTCGTGTCGAAGATGTCCTTGATGGCGACCGGAATCCCGTGCAGCGGGCCGAGTAGTTCACCTTTGCGCTGTCGCTCGTCGAGCGCGCGCGCCTGCGCGAGCGCGTGATCCGGATCGAGATGAACGAAGGCGTGGACCTTGTCTTCAGCGCCGGCGATGGAATTGAGGCAAGCTCGCGTGCAGGCCTCGGCCGAGATCGCGCCGCGCGCGATACTTTTGGCCATTTCAACGGCGCTCAGTCCGGCGAAATCTGTTTCGCGCACGATGCTCGTCTCCCGATCCGGCCGCCGCGCCCCGCGAAACGATGGGCGAGTCTTTCCCACGCACAGCCTACGCCGCCGGCTTTAACCGGCAATACCTCAGTGCCCGGCGTAGATCAGTCCCGGAAGCCAAACGATGATCTGCGGAAAGATGATGCAGAGGCCGACACCGATCCACTGCAAAACCATGAAATTGACCGCCGCGCGGAAGATTGTCGCCATTTTGATCTGCGGGGGCGCCACGCTCTTGAGGTAAAAAAGCGAGTAGCCGAATGGCGGCGAAAGGAACGCCATCTGCATGTTTACCATGAAAATGACGCCGTACCACAGCGCAACGTCGTCCGGTTTCACGCCTGAAAGGCCGAACACGCCGGTCCAGGGCAAGCTCTTCATGATTGGCAGGAATATCGGCACGGTGAGCAGCAAGATGCCGACCCAGTCCAGAAACATGCCGAGCACGAACAGGATCACCATCATCAGCAGCAAAATGCCGTAGGGCGGCAGGCCGGTGCCGAGAATCGAGTTGGCGACGAATTCCTGGCCCCCCTTCACGATGAAAAATCCGACGAACATCGTGGCGCCGAAGAAAATCCACATCACCATGGCGGTGGCTTTCAAGGTCGCGATCGCCGCCTCCTGGATGGCCGGCCAGTTCAGCCGCCGATGCAGCGCGGAGACGAACAGCGCCCCGAACGTGCCGATCCCGGCTGCTTCCACGGGTGTGGCGATGCCGACGAAAATCACGCCGAGCACAAGAACAATCAGCAGGATCGGGGCAATGGTGTTCCGGAGGAGCCGCAGCTTCTCTCGCCCGCTCACCCGCTCCTCCGGCGCCAGCGCCGGACCGAGCTTCGGGTTGATGTAGCAACGGACCAGGACGTAGCTCACATACATGCCGGATAGCAGCAGGCCGGGGAAAATCGAACCGACCAGGAGTTCGCCGAGCGACTGCTGCGCCACCACGGCGTAGACGATCGCCATCACCGAGGGCGGGATCAGGATGCCGAGCGTGCCGCCCGCGAGCAGTGAGCCGCAGGCGAGTTTCTCATCGTAGCCGCGCTTGAGCATTGCCGGCAGCGCGATCATGCCCATGGTGACCTCGGTGGCACCGACGACACCGACCATGGCCGCAAGCGCGGTACAGGCGAGCACCGTGGCGGCCGCCAGGCCGCCCTTCACCGAGCCAAGCCATTTGTAGACGGCGTCGAACAGCTCCTCGATGATGCCGGCCTTCTCCAGCATGGCGGCCATGAAGATGAACAGCGGCACGGCCGACAACTGATAGTCCGTCATGAACGGGAAGATGCGCGACGGCATCATGTTGAGGATGGCCGGCGTCCCGAACAGGAACAGGAAGATAGTGGCGAGGCTGCCGGTGCAGAACGCCATCGGCAGGCCGAGTGCCAGCAGAAGCGCGAGCGAGCCGAACAGCAGGAGGGTCAGCCATGCAATGTCGATACTGAGACCCATGGCTCAGGCCCTTCCGCTTGTGACGAAGACGATGTCCTTGATGAGCTTGGAGAGCCCCTGCAAGGCCATCAGCGCCGCCCCGATCGGAATCATCAGCTTGACCGGCCAGTACTGCACGCCCCACTCCGTGAACGAGACCTCGCCGTTGTTGACGGCGTCGAGCGCGAAGCGCCAGCCGGTCACCAGCATGGTGAGGATGAAGATGAAGAAAAAAACCGAGGTGATGATGTCGGCGATGGCTTTGCCGCGCGGCGAGAATTTCGTGTAGATCACGTCGACGCGCACGTGCTGGTCTTCGCGATAAGCGTAGGCGCCGCACAGCATGTATTGCATGCCGTACATGAGAAACATGCTCTCATGCACCCAATTGGTCGGTGAGTTGAAGACATAGCGCGCGACGACCTCGTAGTAGTAGACGAACACCGAGATTACCGCCCAATAGGCGACGAACTCGCCGACGCGCACGTTGAACCATTCGAGCTTGTCGGTGATACGCGTGTGCAGATGCAGCGTAGGGTCTTCATGCGTGCCGACCGGCGGCACGTCAGGAGGCACTGCTTCGGGCGGCGCATTGGCGCGCGCCACCGCCTCCCGCGCTCCGGCCGCACGCACTGCGCCTGGCAGCAGGAACGCGTCGACCAGCAGCATCAGTCCCAGGAGAATGGCGAGCCAGCGCGAATAGCCGAGCCATTCCGTCAGATCGGCGGACGCCGCGGCGGCCGCGTCTTTGGCCTTGGCCTCCGCGGCCTGCGCTTTCTGCAGGCGTTCGGTCATTTGCGGCGTCGCGGTCACGCCGGACGGGATTCTCGCGCGGTTTGCCTGACTGTGTGAGGACTCGTAGGCCGCATGCGTGCGCGACACATCCTCGCGCCGGTCGCGAATGACGTCGTTGACGTTCAGAATGATCAGGAAGACGGGAATGAAAATGAAGCCCCACAAGCTTTTCAGATAAAAGCGGTGGAGGCCCATGAATCCCGAGCATACCCAGAACAGATAGGCGATGAAGAGCGACGGCCGATGCGGCGCGCCCCGCGCGCGCTGACGCTTGACCAGATACATCGCCACCAGCGGAAAGATGATCAGCGTGCCCCAATAGAGCCAATGGGGCAGAACGAAATTCAGATTTGGCATGACAACCCGACCCCCCGGCACCTAAGGGTCGGCGAAGCGGATGCGTAAGAGCACCCTCTCCACCGACCCTTGGTTCGTTGTCCCGCAGGACGATTTCTACAGATTGAGCTTCTGGCCCTTGTACATGTCGGGCGTGACGTAGCCGAGGCTCGGCGATTCCATAAGCTCAAGCTGGGCCTTGAAGACGCGCGCGGCGTCCTTGTCCTTGTTGGCCCACTTGAACCAGATTGGGACCGCGACGCGCTGGAATTTCTCCAGGTCTTCGACCGGCAGGCGATTGATCTCAGTGCCGGCCTTCTTGAACTTGTCCCACGCCTCCAGGTCAGCCTTCTGGATCGCGCCGAAGTGAGCGGCCGAGTAGGCCTCAACCTCGTTCTCGACCCACAGCTTCATGCCCTTGGACAACTTGTTCCAGACGTTCATGTTGACGACCAGGTCCATCAAGTCGACCGGCTGATAGATCGACTCAAGACCGACCGGACCCATCCAGATGTACTTGGTGACCTGCTGGAAGCCGAGGTCCCAGTTCACCGCCGGCCCGGTATAGTCGGCGGCGTCGACGGTGCCTTTCTCCAGCGCCGAAAATACTTCACCACCGGGCAGCAGCGTCGTGCGGGCTCCGATAGCGGCGAAGCCTTCTGCGATCATGCCACCCGGTACGCGCAGCTTGAGGCCTTTGAAGTCCTCGGCCGAACGGATCGGCTTCTTCGAGTGCACGATGTTCGGGCCATGATGAATGCGGCCGACCCAGAACAGGCCCTGCTTGGCATAGATCTCGCGCGCCATCTGCACGCCGCCCTTGGAGTAGAAGAACATGTCCCATTCGTGCGGATAACGAAGACCCATGAGATAGGACGACAGGAAGGCGGTCGCCGGAATCTTGCCAACCCAATAGACGCAAAACGAGTTCATTGCCTCGAGCACGCCGTTCTTGACGCCATCGAGCAACTCGAAATCGCCGACGATTTCCTTCGCGGCGAACGGTTTGAATTCGAGTTCACCGCCCGTTTTTTCCTTGATGCTGTTGCACCAAGACTTGAAGGTGTTGAGACCGACGCCAGCCGGCCATGACGTTTGCACTTTCCAGGTGGTCGTGGTCGCTGCTTCGGCGTTGCGGATGTATGGCGCGCTGACCGCCGCCGCCGCGACGCCGCCGACCATCGCCCGACGCGTCAAGGGCGCACGCAATTTAGGTTTTGTCATTGAGCTTCCTCCCTCACGTTTCATGCCAATGAAATTGATGACCGCCAGCTCCAAAGGAACTGGCTGCCAAGTTCTTCGGCTGCGGGAGAAAACGTCAGCGGACTCGCTGAGTATTCCGTCGCCCCGCACAAGCACATTGTATCACATCATGAGGAGGGCCAGGTAGGACGTTTCGTCACCTAAAAATTTATGCCTCCATCGCCCCGGGCGCGGAATAACCGGCCGGGTCGGCGCTCGTCGCGCAGCACCGCCGCGGCCGCCGCGCTGGGCTGTCCGTAGTGCGGTATAGACTGAATATTTCAGGGAATTTTCGACTGCCGATCGTCGCAGTTACTGTGCCAGGGACTGCATCTTGCTAAGCCCGTGTGCGGAACTCGCCGCCTTGCTGCCGGCGCCGGCGAGCTTGTTGACGAGTTCGGTGTCCTTGGCGAGATCGGCCGCCTTGCCGGAGTAAACGACCTTGCCGTCGTCGAGAATATAGGCGCGGTCGGCGATCGACAGGCACAGCGGCGCGTTTTGCTCGATCAGCAGGACCGAGAGCCCTTCCTGCCGCATGCGCTGCACGACCTTCATCACCTCGCGCACGATGAGCGGGGCGAGGCCCTGGCTCGGCTCGTCAAGCAGCATGATGCGCGGATTGAGCAGCAGCGGGCGCGCGATCGACAGCATCTCCTGCTCGCCGCCGGAAAGCTGGCGGCCGAGCTGCGACTTGCGCTCGGCAAGCCGCGGAAAAAGCTCAAGGACGCGCTCGAGCGTCCACGCACCGGGGCGCGCCTGTGGCACTTTCAGGTTCTCCAGCACCGTCAGGCTGCCGAAAATCTTGCGGCCTTCCGGCACGTAACCGACGCCGAGCCCGGCGATGCGATGCGCCGGCCAGCGCGTCGTATCCTTGCCGAAAATTTCGACGCTGCCTTGCCGCGGCGGCGTGAGGCCGACCAGGCTGCGCACGGTCGTCGTCTTGCCGGCGCCGTTGCGGCCGAGCACCGCGACGATTTCGCCTTCGTTCACCTCGAGCGATACCCCGTGCAGGATGTGGCTCTTGCCGTAGAACGAATGGATGTCGTTGGCGCGCAGGACTGTCGTCATTCGATCGATCCCAGATAGGCCGCGCGCACTTTCGAATCGCTCGAGATCGCACCCGGCGTCCCGTCGGCAAGGACCCTGCCCTGATCGAGGACCGTGATGTGCTGCGCGATGCCGAACACGATATCCATGTCGTGCTCGATGAAAAGGATGCTCATGTTTTGGTCCTGGTGCAGCCGCCGGATCAGATCGACCATGTGATCGGTTTCGGTGTCGCCCATGCCCGCCGTCGGCTCGTCGAGCAGCAGCAGGCGAGGCCGCCCGCTCAGCGCAACGGCCACCTCGACGACGCGCTGATCGCCGTGCGCCAGTTCGCCGACGACGCGATTGGCCTTGCTCTTCAGATTGACGATGTCGAGCAGCTCGGCAACGCGGTCATTGACGGCCGCGCGTTCGCTGCGGCTGATCCACGGCTTGGCGTTCAGCTTCGCGGCGGTTTCGACGCCGACGCGGACGTTCTCGAACACGCTGAGATCGGGAAGAATCTCGGTGATCTGAAACGTGCGGATGATGCCCATCGCCACGCGCTTGACGATCGGCTGCTCGGTGATGTTTAGCCCCTCGAAGATCACCTGCCCGGATGTCGGCGGCAGCAGGCCGCTGATCAGGTTGAAAAAGGTCGTTTTGCCGGCACCGTTCGGGCCGATGACCGCGCGCATTTCGCCGGCGCGCATCTCGAACGTCACGCCGTCGACCGCCTTCAGGCTCCCGAAGTGGCGGGAAACGTTGTCCATGCGCAAAAATGGAGTCTTCGGCGCCGAGGCGACGTTTGCCGGTCTGGCGTCTTGTGTGGCCGCAACGCTCATACTGCCTCCGCCCGGCGGCTGAAGATGCCAAGAACGCCTCTCGGAAACAGCAGCACGATCGCGACAAAGATCATGCCGATGAACGTCATCCAGTTGCCGGTGATGCTCGACAGATAGTCCTGCGCGACGACAAAGATGATGACGCCGATCAGCGGTCCGAAGAAGCTGCGCATGCCGCCGAGAATGATCATGATGACGAAATTGCCGGACAGGATCCAATGCAGGTCCTGCGGCGACGTGAAGTTGAACAGCAGGGCGTTCAGCGTGCCGGCAAACGCGGTGATGAATCCCGCGATGGCGAACGCCGCCCATACGTAGCGCTCGACGCGGATGCCCAGGAATTCCATGCGCCGCCTGTTCTCGCGAATGGCGACCCACGTATGCCCCAGGGGCGATTGCAAGATGACCCACATGATCACGACCGCGACGGTGAAGCAAAGCAGGACGAGATAATAGAAGGCGTCGCCCGATGACGAGATCGGAATCGTCAGCGAACCAAGATGGATGTCCTCCCGGCTGAATCCCGCAAGCCCGTCCTCGCCGCCGGTCACGTTGTTCCAGCGCACCATCACGAAGTAGAACAACTGGCCGATGGCGATCGTGATCATCGCGAAATAGATGCCGCGGCGGCGCATCACCAGCGGCCCGAGGATGGTGGCGGCGACGCCGCCGACCACCGTGCCGACAAGTATCGCGAGCGGCGTGCTCAAGGCCAGGTATTTCAGCGTCATTCCCGCGCCATAGGCGCCGAGCCCGAAATAGGCCGCCTGGCCGAACGACAGGCCGCCGGTGAAGCCGAGCACGAGATTGAGGCCCATTGTCGCGATGGCGTAGATGAGGACCTTCGAGCCGAGCGCCGTATATCCGCCGACCATCGGAAGCCACCACGGCAACAAGATCAGGATGATCCACATCACCCCGACGGAGAGCGCGCGCGTCATTCGAAAAGTCCCTCTTCACCGAAAAGTCCGCGTGGCCGCACGACGAGCACGATCAGCATCATCAGATAGATCACCGCTTCGCTCGCCGCCGGGTAGTAGGTCGTGACAATACCTGCGGCCAATCCGATGATGAGCCCTCCAAGCACCGCGCCGAACAGGCTGCCCACGCCGCCAATAATGATGGCGACGAAGCTCGGCATGATGAGGCTGTTGCCCATCGGCGGGGTCAGGCCCAGCACGCCGGAGGCGAGCACGCCGGCAAGCCCGGCGAAGATGCAGCCGAAGCCGAAATTCAGAGCGCGCAGCTTATAGATGTTCACGCCAAGCGCCGATGTCGTTTCGAGGTCGCGGATGCCGGCGCGAATCCGTATGCCGAGCAACGTAAACCTCAACAGCAGATAGAGTCCGATCGCGGCGGCCGCCGTAACGCCCATGACGAACAGCCGGTATCCCGTGATGAAGAAATAGACGTCGCTCACCGGCGAATTGATGACGGCGGGGACCTCGAGCGGCAAGCCTTGCGGGCCCCAGATCGTGCGCGTCATGTCTTCGATGATCAGCGCCAATCCGAACGTGAGCAGCAGGCTGTAGATCGGGTCGACACGCTTGTAGATCGGCCGAATCAGAATCCGCTCAACAATCAAGCCAATTGCACCGGCGAGAACAGGACCGACGATCAGCGCGCCCCAAAATCCAAGATAAGGTATCAGCGTGTACGCGAGGTAGGCGCCAATGACGAGGAATCCGCCATGCGCCATATTGATTACTGAATTCAAGCTCAAGATGAGCGCGAGGCCGAGCGCCATCAGCGCATAGAAGACGCCTTGAATCAGGCCGTTGAACGCATTGAAAAGCAAAAGCTCCATCGTTGACCCAGTCCCCGCCCCGAAATTTCAAAGCCTCGTCTTAAGCCACACCGCGCCGCCCTCTTGCAAGGGCGGCGCGGCATTGACCGGTGCGTAATCGTGAAGCTAGAGCGTCAAGCCGGATAGTCGAGCTTGCAGCCCGTATCCTTCAACGCAATCTTGTCGCCGGCAACGATATCCGCGACCTTGAACAGGTTCGGATACTTGCCATCCTGGAGAATTTCGCCCGGGAACTCGCTCGACATCAGCTGATGGTCGAAGTCACGGAAGTAGACCTTGTTCGGCTGCAGCTTGATTTCGGGCGGCAGCTCAAGACCTTCCAGCGCCTTGGCGACCTTCACCGATTCGAGCGACTTCGCCTTGTTGGCGCCCAGCGCGATCGCATGCAGGCCGGCATAGCCGAACCATGTGCGCGCGCTCGGATAGGTGCCGTCGGTGTAAGCCTTCCGATACGCCGCCACCCATTCCTTGACGTGCGGGGTCTTCGGTTGATCCCAATACCACTCGAGCGTCCACCAGCCGAGCTTCGCTTCGCGGGGAAGCGCCCGCAACACTTCGAGCTCGCTGAGGCCGCCGCCGATCGGGAACTTTTTCGTCAGGCCGAACTGTGCGGCCTGCTTCATGCAGTTCACCAGATCCTGGCCGTCGACCAGAACGATGAGCACGTCCGGCTTCGACTGCTGCGCCTTGATCAGGTACGACGAGAAGTCTGTCGTGCCGAGCGGCGACAGCGAGTTGCCGAGCACCTTGCCGCCCATGCCTTCCAGCAGCTTCGCGTAAGAGGCCTGCAAGGTGTGGCCGAAGGCATAATCCGGCGTGATGAAGTACCACTTGCCGCCGAACTTCTTGTACAGCGTTCCCGCGAGACCGGCGGCCAGCATGTAGGTCGTGGTGCAGATGCGGAACGTCGTCCAGTGGCACTGGGTGCCGGTGACCGGATCGGTGTGACCACCGGTGACCATGTAGAGCACGCCCTTGTCGTGGGCGACCTGGTTGACCGAAAGCGCGGTCGCCGAAGAAACGGCGCCCATCAGGAAGTTGACCTTGTCCTGCTCGATCAACTTGTGCGCCTTTTGCGCCGCGATACCGGCGTTGGCGCCTTCGTCTTCGGTCACGAGCTCGACCTTGCGGCCGTTGATGCCGCCTTTTTTGTTGACTTCGGCAAGCGCCATCAGAGCGCCGCGCCGTTCGCTCTCGCCTTCGGCGGCGTAAGTACCGGTAAACGGATCGTGCATGCCGATTTTGACCGGCGTTTCACCTTGCGCGTACGACAAAATCGGCGGCGAAAACACCGCCGTGGCGCCAAGCGCCGCGCCCGTCTTCAGGACGGTTCGGCGGTCGACTCCCTTTGGCAGAATCAATTTTTTCATCGTGTCATCCTCCCTCGCGTGGCATTTTGTTTGAGATCAAAAACCTGTGGGGAGACAATGACGCGCGGAAACGCCGCCGCAGGCGTCCGCGCATCGCTGTCTCCCCTGTCGGTCATGCTAATGTGTGCCGATAACAGGGCGCAAGCGCGAAAGCCCAAATTTCGGGTGTTTTTGGCTGGCGCGGTCGCCAGTTTGCCGTCTTTTGAGGGACAGACAGTTAACGCATGGGGCGACGCCCAATTGGCGTTATAGACTTAAGTCTAAGGTCGCCTGTAAGGCTCAAGCACGCAATGAACGCCCTACTCGCAAAGCTTAGCCGCGCTGCCGAACGCGCCGAGCACAACGATTCAAGACAGGAGACCTCTCCGTGAAAGCCTATTTCGCAACCATCGGCGTAGTCTGGCGGCTTGCGAGCCCCTACTTCCGCTCCGAAGACCGCTGGCCCGGACGCATCCTGCTTGCGGCGGTCATCGCAATCGAGCTGTCGATCGTTGTCATCAACGTCCTTCTCAACAAGTGGAACAACGCGTTTTACAACGCGCTGCAGAACAAGAACTGGGACGAATTCGTCCACCAGCTGATGTACTTTTGCGTCCTCGCTGCGCTCTACATCGTGCTCGCCGTCTATCAGCTCTATCTCAATCAATGGCTGCAGATCCGCTGGCGCCGGTGGATGACGCGAACCTATCTCCGCGAATGGCTCGACGGCGCCAATCACTACCGCATGCAATTGCTCGGCGATGCCGCCGACAACCCCGATCAGCGCATTTCCGAGGACATCCGGATGTTCATCGAGAACACGTTGACGATCGGCGTCGGCTTGCTGGGCGCGGTCGTGACGCTCGGATCGTTCGTCGTCATCCTGTGGTCGCTGTCCGCGGCAGTGCCGTTCCACATCTTCGGCGTGAACGTTGCCATTCCCGGCTATCTTGTCTGGGCCGCGCTGATCTATGCCATTGTCGGCACCGGGCTGACGCATCTTATCGGGCGCGCGCTCATTCCGCTGAATTTCCAGCAGCAGCGGTACGAGGCCGATTTCCGTTTCAACCTTGTGCGCGTGCGCGAGAATTCCGAGCAGATCGCGCTGCTCGAAGGCGAGCCGGCCGAGCGCGATCGCCTGCTCACCCGCTTTGCCAACATCGTCGCCAACTGGATGGCGATCATGACGCGAACCAAGAAGCTGACTTTTTTCACCGCGGGCTATCAGCAGATATCGATCGTGTTTCCGTTCATCGTGGTCAGTCCCGCCTACTTCGCCGGCATCGTGCAACTCGGCGGCCTGATGCAGACCGCGTCCGCCTTCAACAGCGTGCAGAACTCGTTGTCCTTTTTCATCACCGTGTACCGCAATCTTGCGGAGTGGCGCGCGGTGATCGAGCGGCTTGCCGGCTTCGACACGTCCGTCACGAATGCGCGCCTTGTCGCGACGAAGAAGCCGGCGATCGCGCTCACGCCGCGTGAAGGCGCCACCGTCAGCTTGCAGGAGCTTGCCGTGCGGCTGCCGAATGGAGCGCCGCTCGTGAACGCGACCGATCTCACGGTTGCGCCCGGCGAGCGCTTGCTGGTCACCGGGCCGTCGGGCGCCGGCAAATCGACGCTCTTCCGCGCCATCGCCGGCATCTGGCCGTTCGGCTCGGGCAACATCGTCGTGCCGAAAAACGCGAAAGTGATGATGCTGCCGCAGCGGCCGTATTTTCCGATCGCGCCGCTCGCCGCTGCCGTGATCTATCCTGCCGAGCCGGGCACGTTCGACGAGGCGCAGGTTGCCGACGTCATCGCCGCCGTCGGACTTCCGGCCCTTGTCGAGCGCATCGGGGAGGAAACGCACTGGAACCGCATGCTGTCGCTCGGCGAGCAGCAGCGGCTCGGCATCGCACGCGCCATCCTGCACGCGCCGGATTTCCTGTTCCTCGACGAGGCCACCGCCTCGCTCGACGAGCCGTCGGAGGCCGCGCTCTACAAGCTGCTCCAGGAGCGGCTCAAGGGCACGACGATCGTCTCCATCGGCCACCGCGCGACGCTCGCCGCGTTTCATCGCCGCCGCTGGAATCTGGTCCGCTCCGGCGACCACGCGCAGGTTCAGGAAGGCGTGCTCACGCCGGCGGAATAACTGAAGCGAAGGCGACGGCGTTTCCGCCGCCGCCGTTTTCGCGGGCGCTGGAGGTTCGCCTACTTCAGGCTGCCGAGGGTCAAGTCCGCCGACAACCGGGCGATGAACGTCGCGCCGCACCAGTTGGAGCCGGCGCCGCTCGGATTGATCGGCGTCACGTTGCTCGTGCCGGACGCGCCCGGATCGCTGGTGAAGGCGTTGCAATCGCCCTTGCTGAGATTCGTGTCGGAGTATCGCAGGTCGAGCGTGAAGGTCTTCCAGGTAAAGCCGATGCCCACGTTCCAGGTGTTGTAGTCCTTGTAGGGAATGCCGTTGGCAAACACCGTGCCCGGCAGGCCGTAGAACGAGTCGCTCGTGCCCAGCCACTGCCGGCCGAATTCGCCCGACACGTACCAGCCGGCATCGCCGAGCGCCAATTTCGCCGGCGCCGTCCATTTGAACGTGCCGGATAAGTATTCGCCGTCGGCGCCGGTGTTCAGGAAATTCGGCGAGTAATAGAAGTTGGGCCCGAACACAAAGTCGCCGATCGTGTAGGCGGCCTTGGCGTACACTTCGAAAAAGCTCGCGTTCTTCTTGGCGACGTTGCCGTTGGCGAGCGCCGGCAGGCATCCCGGATCGGCGCCGCCGAAGCAGGTGCCGCCCGGGTAGTAGTATTCCCAGATGCCGAAATCGAGCGCGAGCGGGCCGAAGGTCGGCCGCACGCCGCCGTAGAAGTCGATCTCGGCCGCGGCGTCGTTGGCGAACTTGATGCTCTCGCCGGAAAGCCCGGCGTAAAGCTGAAGGCTGGGCGTGATGTTGTAGCGCGGCTCGAAATAGGCGGCGACCGAAGGCTTGTGATCGGACTGCGTGACGCCGCGGAAAACATAGTCGTTCATGACGGCGGCGCCGAATGCGATATCCCACGGACTGGGTGCCGCAGCGGGCGCCTTTTCCGCCTTCACCGGCATATCAGCCGCAAATGCAGGCGCCGCCGACACCGCAAGCGCCGCGACAACCGCCCCCAAAAGCTTGGTCATTGAACGTGCCCCTTTTCGGTTCAAGCAAACCCGGCCGATCGCGCATGACTACACAGTCGGCGGAACCGGCGGGCAAGACGAAAAGGTTGGCAACTGCTGCCTTTTTAGGCGGAATCACTTGCTCTCGACAGAAACGATCGAGCCGTGATCGCCGCAGCACAGGCGGCGGCGGTGCGCCCGCCCCACAAACGTTGCGCCCGAAGGCTTGGGCCTCCGGGCGCATCGGGAAGAAACGCAGCGTCGCGGCGCGCGATCAGGCCGCGGCCTTCTTGCGGTTGGCTTCGAGCCGCGAATCGACCAGCGCGACGACGGCATCGAGCGTGGGATGGCCCACGCCTTTCTGCCTGCCGAGCAACTGCACCAGCTTGTCGGCGCGCTCGATGTTCGGCGCGCCGTTTTGCAGCGCGCGCGCCGCGGAAGCCGGACGCGTCAGGCTTTGCGCCGCCGCAGCGTACTTCTCGAACGGCACCAGGTCATTCGGATTGGCGCCGAGCTTGACGCACAGATCGTTGACGAAATTGTAGACCGAGCGCGACTCTTCCAGGTTCGAATGCACGGCTTCCTGCGCGGTGCGCATGCCGTCGCGGGTGATGCAGCGGTAATTGCCGGCGCACAGCATCGCCCATTTGGCGAGCGGCACGAAGATCGAGTCATAGACCTTCAGCTTCACCGGCAGTTCGATCTTGCCTTCCGGCGCATCGAAGCGGGCGGCGTCGACGTCCTTCTCGAGCTGGCGCACGATCGCCGTATCCTTGTCCTCGACGAACTTCGCGCACTTGAAATTCGTCGGCAGCGTGACGACGAGCTCGTTCGCCTTGCCGTCCGGCGGACGGATCGCCTGCGGGTCCGGGCTGTTGAGCGTGCACTTGTTCGGATCGACGTTGTCCCATACGCGCGGGTCGGTGTAGGCGGCCTCGAGCGCCTTGTAGTCGAGGCCCGGAATGCGCTTGATGTAGGACAGCGGCGGCATGTTCATGATCGACATGCACGGCACGCGCGATTTTCCGACCGCGTCGAGCAACTCGCGCACGCCCGGCGAACGGTATTGCGGCTCCTGCATGCACAGGCCGACCAGATCGTAGTCTTTCGGATTGACGCCGCTTGCGGGACCCGCCGTCACCTTGCCGGGCAGCTTGCGCGATTCCAGCAGCACCGGATCCTTGCGGCCGCGCACGGGCAATTTCACCTTGAAGCCTTCGGCGTTGATCAGGTCGGCTTCGGCCGGAAGGCAGACAAGATGGATCGAATGGCCCCCGAACAGGAGCTTGGAGGCGAGCAGCGATCCGTAAGATGCGCCCATGAGCAGAATTTTGTACGGCATAAACAACGAACTCCGTGGTGCGAGATGATGGGGATGAGACCGGCTCATCCGTTTGAATAAGCCATCGTATTCGTCCGAGGAAAGCGATGCAATGCATGCGCCCTTTTGGCGCATTGCGTCGCACCATTCGCGCTCAAGCGCTGATCCGTCATGCTGAGGTGCGAGGCGCCGCAGGCGCCGAGCCTCGAAGCATGACGGGCACCGTCTCGGCCGATCATCCTTCGAGGCCCGCCTTCGGCGGGTGCCTCAGGATGACGGAGAAAGTGGCTCGCCTTCGGCGAGAGGCGCTTCGGGCGCTCGCGTTGATCCGTCATCCTGAGGTGCTCGCCCGAAAGGGCGAGCCTCGAAGCATGACGGGCACCGCACCGGCCGATCATCCTTCGAGGCCCGCCTTCGGCGGGCGCCTCAGGACGACGGGAAAGAGGCCCGCCTTCGGCGGGAGGCGCCGCAGGCGCACGCGGCCTCTGGTCCGAGCCGAAGTCAACCCGCAAAGCAACGCCTTGGGCGTCGCGGCCGAGTGTTGACGCTGTACTTCCCTCGCCCAATAGTTCGCCCCATGACTGTATTGCGGGCGATTTTGGTCAGCCTGGTTGCCATTTCGGTATCCATCCCGATGACAGGAAACATTTGCGCTTCAGCAAGCAATTTCGAAATGGCCATGCCGGCCAGCGCCGACGTGCCCTGCTGTCCAAATTGCGGCGGCCTGAATCCTGACAAGAATTCGACTGCGTGCGCGTTCAAATGCATCAACTTTGTTGGCGTCATTCTGCCGGCCGCGGCGGCCGTTCAACCGCACCTCGTCACCGCACATTACGTGCCGATTGTGAATGAGACATCGCGCCAGTATATGACCAGCCCGCCCATGCGCCCGCCGCGGGTCTGACGATTTTCCGAAACCGAAACTGCTGTGCGCGGTAACACGCGCGCATCGCTTTATCCTTCACGGAAATCGGAGATCCGCCGATGCCTGACCATCTCTCAGCCACCTTCGTGACATTGGCTTCAATTTTCCTTGCCTCGCAAAGTTTTGCCGCCGAAGGCAATGCCGCTCGTGGGCAACGCGTGTTCGGTGCCTGCGCGCCCTGCCATTCATTGGAGCCTGATCGAAACATGACGGGTCCAAGTCTCGCCAATCTGTGGAATCGAAAGGCGGGCGGCTTGGCAAGTTTCGATCGCTATTCGAATGCCCTGAAATCAGCGAACCTTACCTGGAATGACAACACGCTGGACGAATGGATCAAAAATCCCCAGCACGTCGTGCCCGGAAATCAGATGACTTTTCCCGGCATTGAGAACGCACAACAGCGAGCTGACCTTCTTGCGTTTTTGAAGCAAGCGACAAAACCGGGCGGATCGCAAGCTGCTCAGCAGGGTGGGAGCATGGATGGCATGATGCGCGGCATGATGGGCGGCGGCAAGGAAACCAATCTCAAAGATGTTGGCCCGACGCAGCGGGTGCAGTCCATCACCCATTGCAAGGACACCTACACCGTCACAACGGCAAACGGCGCAACCCGGAAATTTTGGGAACGCAATCTTCGATTGAAGACGGATTCTAGCGGCAGTGGACCGAACAAGAACGCGCCAGTCCTCGTTCCGGCCGGCATGATGGGCGATCGCGCAGATGCCATCTTTTCGGACCCGAGCGAAATCAGCGGGTTCATCAAAGATAAATGTGACAAGTGACGTGCACGCTTCGCTGATGCGGCGTTTATCCCTCTCCGCCCGGGTGGGGTTCGTTTCTTCCCGCGCGCAAACCCCACCCGGCTCCGCGTTTCGCGCGGAGCCACCCTCCCCTTGCAGGGGAGGGATCGGGAAAGAAGCGGTCGCTGTTGTTGCTGTGATTGCCGGGCTTGACCCGGCAATCATGAAGCTCATCCGCAAAAGACTTGTCACGCGGCAGCGCATCATGGATGCGCGGGTCAAGCCCGCGCATGACGGCGGAATATGTCGCGCGTTCACCGAGATTTTCGGCCTGACGCCGTTCTCCGATTCAAATTTCAGACAGCAAAACGTAGGGTGGGCTGAGCGATTTCTCGGGCAAGGCGCATCAGTCAACCTTGTAGGGTGGGCACAGGCGCGCAAGCGCCGTGCCCACCGAATTGCGTTCACACGCGACAAGGTCCGTGGTGGGCTTCGCTGCGCTCAGCCCCACCCTACAAGAGAACCCGTATGGAAACCGGAACGAACCTCACGCGATCAGCTTGTACGCAAAATGTAGGGTGGGCTGAGCAATTTCTCGGGCAAGGCGCATCAGCGCGAAAGGCAGAAAGCGAAGCCCACCGTCGATACGGAGAAATGGTGGGCGCGGCGCTGGCGCGCCTTCGCCCACCCTACACGACCGATCGAAGCTCACGCGATCAGCTTGTACGCCGGGATCGTCAGAAAGGGCACGAATTCGGATGACAGCGATAAATCGCGGAAGAGCTTGATCGCTTCGGGAAAGCGGCCCTTGGCGAAATTGCGTGCGCCGACCTCCGTCTTCACGCGCGCCATCTCCTCATGCATCGCACGCTCGAAATAGGCGCGCGTGACCTTGATGCCCTCCTCGAGCACGGCACCGTATTTGAGCCACTGCCAGGTCTGCGCGCGCGAGATTTCCGCGGTCGCGGCATCCTCCATCAGGTTGTAGATCGGCACCGCGCCGCGCCCGCGCAGCCAGGCCTCGATGTACTGCACGCCGACGCGCAGGTTGAGGCGGAAGCCTTCGTCGGTTTTGGTGCCCTCGTGAATTTTCAGCAGATCGTCGCGCCGCACGTTGACGTGCAGGCGAACGCGATCGACCTGATTGGGCTGGCCGAGCATGCGGTCGAACACCTCGCGCGCGACCGGCACGAGATCGGGATGCGCGACCCAGGTGCCGTCGTAGCCGTCGCGCACCTCGCGCTCCTTGTCGGCGCGCACCTTGGCGAAGGCGATCTCGTTCGCCTCCTCGTCGTTCTTGACCGGAATTTGCGCGGCCATGCCGCCCATGGCGAAAGCGCCGCGGCGGTGGCAGGTGCGCACCAGAAGCGCGGCATAGGCGCCGAGGAAGGCTTCGCCCATCACCACCTGCCCGCGGTCGGGCAGCACGTAATCGGGATTTTTGGCAAACGTCTTGATGAAGGAAAAGATGTAGTCCCAGCGGCCCGCGTTCATGCCGGCAATGTGGTCGCGCATCTCATAGAGGATTTCGTCCATCTCGAACGCCGCCGGCAGCGTCTCGATCAGCACCGTCGCCCGGATCGTGCTGTTCGGAATGCCGATGTACTGCTGCGCGAACACGAACACCTCGTTCCACAGCCGCGCTTCGCGGTGGCTTTCGAGCTTCGGGAGATAGAAGTAAGGCCCGCTTCCCTTTTCGATGACCGTTTTTGCATTGTGGAAGAAGTAGAGGCCGAAATCGAACAGCGAGCCCGAGATCGGCGCGCCATCGACCGTCACGTGCACCTCGTCGAGGTGCCAGCCGCGCGGACGCACGATCAGCACGGCGGGCGCGTCGCCCACGGCATATTTCTTCTTCGACTGCGGATCGGTGAAATCGATCTTGCCGGCCCAGCGGTCCTTCAGGTTGAGCTGGCCCTCGATGTTGTTGTCCCAGGTCGGCGAGTTGGCGTCCTCGAAATCCGCCATGTAATCGGTCGCGCCGGAATTGAGCGCATTGACGATCATCTTGCGGTCGACCGGGCCGGTGATCTCGACGTGGCGCTGATGCAGGTCGGGCGGAATGGTCGCGACCTTCCAGTCGTCGTCGTCGCGAATGTGCTTCGTTTCCTCGAGAAAATCCGGCAGCTCGCCGGCGTCGAAACGCTTCTGCCGCCCGGCGCGCGCCTGCAACAGTTCGCGGCGCGTGCCGTCGAAGCGGCGGTGCAATTCGGTGAGGAAGGCGAGCGCCTCCTCGCTCAGGATTTCCTTGTAGCGCGCACGCATCTGGCCGTGGATGGCGAGACCGGATTGCTGCTGCTTCCCGCTGGAGCCTGTGCCCGGGCCAGCCGAAGGCTGGACCCGGGTACGGGAATGAGCGCGTGGATTGCGTACAGCCTTTTTTGCAAGCTTGCGCTTTGCTGCGGCCTTGCGCGGCGCGCCCTTGCGGCTTTTTTTCGTCGGCTTGCGTGCAGCCGACTTCCTCGCAGCGGCCGCTTTCCTTTTCCTTGCGGTCTTCATCGCGTCCTTCCGGTCAATGACAATTGATTTTCAAGAGGCGGCGCTGTCACGCCGCAGCGCCCTGAGCGCATCCGGCAACGGCCCGCCGGTCGCCCAGTCGAGCAATTCGACCGTGTGCACCGCCGGGATCGCGGTGCCGGCGGAAATCTGCGTCAGGCAGCCGATGTTGCCGGCTGCGATGACGTCGGGCTCTACGCTTTCAATATTGGCGACCTTGCGCTCGCGCAGTTTTCTGGAAAGCTGCGGCTGCATGATGTTGTAGGTGCCGGCCGAGCCGCAGCACAGATGGCCTTCCGGCACGTCTTTCACCTCAAATCCCGCTTTCGACAGCAGCTCTTTGGGCACCGTCGTGACACGCTGCCCGTGCTGAAGCGAGCAGGCGGAATGATAGGCGACCGTCAGTCCCGCGCCGTTTCCGGCAGGGGCAAGATCAAGGCGCGCGAGATATTCGGTTATGTCCATCGCCAGCTTCGAGATTTGCGCGGCCTTTGCCGCATAGGCCGCCTCGTTCCGGAACGTAAAGCCGTAATCCTTGATGGTTGTTCCACAGCCGGAGGCCGTGACGACGATGGCATCGAGCCCCGCGCCGCCGATTTCGCGCGTCCAGGCGTCGATATTGTTGCGCGCCTGCGCGCGCGCCTCGTCCTCGCGGCCCATGTGATGCACGAGCGAGCCGCAGCAGGCTTCGCCGGCGGCGATCACCACTTCGACTCCGTGGCGATTGAGCAGCCGGATCGTGGCGTCGAGCGTCGACGGCGACAGCACGGGATTGATGCAGCCGGAGAGCAGCGCGACGCGCCCGCGGCGCCCGCCCTGCGCCGGGAACGTCTTGCCGATGCGGTCCACCGGCGCCGCCGGAATGCGTGTCGGCGCGAGGCGCAGCATGGCGGCGAAACGCCTGAGCCCGGCCGCATC
>DASSRW010000170.1:0-5157 GCA_035701545.1 Pseudolabrys sp. | reverse complement strand
GCCTTCAGGATCGCCTTCAAGTGCTTCTGGTTGATCTTGGAGCCGGTGACCAGCGCCGCGACCTTCTGCTCCTCCAGCACTTTCCAGTCGATGTAGGTCTCGATATCCGGATGATCGATGTCGACCACGACCATCTTGGCCGCGCGGCGCGTGGTGCCGCCCGACTTGATCGCGCCGGCGGCGCGATCGCCGATCTTCAAGAAGCTCATCAGGCCCGATGATTTGCCGCCGCCGGAAAGCTTCTCGCCTTCGCCGCGCAGGCGGGAGAAATTCGAGCCGGTGCCGGAGCCGTATTTGAACAGGCGCGCCTCGCGCACCCACAGGTCCATGATGCCGCCGTCGTTGACGAGATCGTCCTTCACCGACTGGATGAAGCAGGCGTGCGGCTGCGGGTGCTCGTAGGCGGATTTGGATTTCGTGAGCTTGCCGGTGAACGGATCGACATAGAAGTGGCCCTGGCCGGGCCCGTCGATGCCGTAGGCCCAGTGCAGGCCGGTGTTGAACCATTGCGGCGAGTTGGGCGCGCACATCTGCGCGGCGAGCATGAACCGCAGCTCGTCGAAGAAGGCTTGCGCATCGGCTTCGCTGCCGAAATAGCCGCCTTTCCAGCCCCAATAGGTCCATGTGCCGGCAAGCCGGTCGAACACCTGTTTGGAGGAGTGCTCGCCGATAAAGCGATCCTTTTCCGGCAGGGCGGCAAGCGCCTCCTCGTCGGCGACCGAGCGCCAGAGGAAGGAGGGGACGGAATTCTCCTCGACCTTCTTGAGTCGGGCCGGGACGCCGGCCTTGCGGAAATACTTCTGCGCCAGCACGTCGGAGGCGACCTGCGACCAGCCGTCCGGCACCTCGACGTTGTCGAGCTTGAAGACGATCGAGCCGTCCGGGTTGCGGATCTCGCTCGTCGTCAGCCGGAATTCGATGTCCGCGTAGGCCGACTGACCTTCCTTGGTGTAGCGCCGCTCGATCCGCATGGTTCTCAAGCCCCTTCTTGGCCGCGCCGCCTGTCGGCAGCGATCTTAAGCGGACCTGTCCCGTCCGCCCGTTTGCTTGCTCGTGTTTTGACGCCTTACGTTATCTATGCCGGTGCTCGCCTTTCGACACCGGCTTTACGCCCGAGGGGCCTTGCGGGCCGCAGACAGCTATCCTGCTCCCAAAACACCATTTCCGGTGCGGGTGAGGACGACCAAAGCGCCGTATTGGAAACCCTGGAAGGGACTGCAACTCACGCGCACTGACACCAATCAAGCTAGGTGGACTCACCGGGTTCGTCAACAACAGATAGTCGCCAATCCTGAATCAAATACTAAGTCTTGTGTCCTTGCTGTGAACTCTGGGGAAAGCAACGGTTCAAAGCCGGCGGAGTATTCGTCGATCCGGTGCCTTGGAAAAGCCTTTTTCTCGAAACCGGCCGCTAGGCTTTTATGCCTTGCGGCAAGGCCAACAAATGGCGGAAAATAAGGACTGCCGCCGGGCAACGCCGAGTGCGCCCCGGAGCGGTGGACGGGGATAAGGGTTGGAAAACAGGGCGCCGGGCGAGCCGGGAGTCGATGATTCTCCAAAGCGCGGCAGGCGGTTAGCCCCCTTCCGCTGGTCGGGAGCGGCGGCGGGCGGAATACGCAATCCTGTGAATTCGGCGATAAATGGAGGGGAGCGTCACTAAAAACCGCCGATTTCGCCGCATTTTTTGTGATTCTGTAGGGTCAGTTCCTGGTTGGCCACGATAGGCCGGCCCAAAATAGCCGCTGAACTTTAGTCGAGTGGCATCGTTAAGGACGGAAGCGGCCAGCCGCGGGGGAGGCGAAGTCGTCAATCATGCACATCCTTGCGATGATCGACCCGCTCTATTCGATTTCCGGGTTCGGCGTGGGCCTCCTGGTCGGGATGACCGGTGTGGGCGGCGGCTCGCTGATGACGCCGCTGCTGATTTTGCTCTTTGGGGTGCATCCGGCGACGGCGGTCGGGACGGACCTGCTCTACGCTGCGGCCACCAAGACGGGCGGCAGCTTTGTTCATGGACTGGCGCGCAGCATCGACTGGACGATGGTCCGCCGGCTCGCGACCGGCAGCATCCCGGCGACCATCGTCACCCTGACGGTACTATCGCTGTTGAATCTCAACAGTTCGGCTGCGCGCAGCCTTATCACGGTGGTGTTGTGCGCTGCGCTGTTCTTGACGGCCGGCGTGCTGATTTTCCGCAAGAGTATTCTCGCTTACTACCACGGCCGTTTCCCGGTGCTCGATCCGCAAAAGACGGCGCTTGCCACCGTGTCGGTAGGCGTCGCGCTGGGCGTTCTGGTGTCGATTTCTTCCGTGGGCGCCGGCGCCATCGGCGTCATGGCGCTTGTGGTCCTCTATCCGCAGATGCCGATGGCCCGCATTGTCGGCTCCGACATCGCGCACGCGGTGCCCCTGACGCTGATCGCCGGGATGGGCCACTGGATGTTCGGCGCGGTCGACTGGCACATCATGTGTTCGCTGCTGGTCGGTTCACTGCCGGGCATCTTCGTCGGCAGCTACCTCACGACGCGCGTGCCGGAGCCGGCCTTGCGCTTCATTCTGGCCGTGACGCTGATTCTGGTGGCGAGCAAGCTCGCCTACGATCACGTCGACAACTCGACGTCTCTGCTGACGGCATTCTCCAAAAGGGCGGTGGAGTAGAGAAGGCGGGCGCTAGGCGCGGCGCTCGCGGATCTGCCGCTTTGAATCCGGCAGGAAATCGCCTTCGGATCCTTTGCCCGCCGGAATGACAATCGTCTCGCTGCGTTGGCGCGGCAGCGCATACGGGTGCTCGCGCTGCAAAAAATCGATGAGTTTTTCGCGGACTTCGCAACGCAGGTCGAACGTCGCGCCGGCGCTGTCGGCGCTCACCAGAATACGCAGTTCCATCGAGCGATCGTTCGCGTCGGTGACCTGCAATCCCGCGGTCTTGCCGTTCCAGGATTTCGATTGCCGGACGATCTCCTGAAGCTTGTCGCGAATGGCGGCAATCGGGGCGGAATAGTCCAGGTAGAGCATCACCGTTCCGATCAAGGCCGAGCTTTCTCGTGTCCAGTTCTGGAACGGCTTCTCGATGAAATAGGACAGCGGCACGATCATTCGCCGCAAATCCCACAGGCGGACGACGACGTAAGTCGACGTGATTTCTTCGATCGTGCCCCACTCGTTTTCGACGATGACCGCATCGGCAATGCGGATCGGCTGTGTCATTGCGAGTTGCACCCCGGCGAACAAATTGCTCAGCACCGGACGCGCGGCAAGGCCCGCGATAATGCCGGCCACGCCTGCCGACGCGAACAGGCTCAATCCGTATTGCCGCACCGGATCGAACGTCATGAGCGCGCCACCGATGGTGAACAGCCCAATCAGGACATCGACGCTGCGAAGCAGCACGCGCACCTGCGTGTTGTGCTTGCGCGCAAGCAGGTTGTCCTCGGTGTCGAGCCGGAAGCGCAGCAGATAGAGATCGGCCATGATGTGCAGCGTGGCAACGGCTGCCCAGCCGACCAGTCCGATGATGGCGATCAGCAGAAACCGCGCGAGCCAGTATGCCGTCCGGGAGTCGAAAGGGGCCGCCGGCAGCGCGATGAGCAACGCGAGAATGAGCAGTCCCAGCCGGGAAACTCCGCGCATTCTCGTAAATATCGAAAGCACGTACGGATAGCGCCCGGCGAGAGAGCGGCGCAGCGCCTTTCGAGAAATGCGATGCAGGACCAAAGCGGCTGCAGCCGCCAGCAGCATGATAAGAATGGCCGCCACGTCGTTGGGCAGCCAGTCGAGCAGGTCTCGGACCGTGTTCAGCGCCGATCTGATCGAATCCATGCCTCTTCAATAGCTCAGCAGAAGCAGCGCGAATATGGGGCAATTGGCCTGCGGCGCACTGGACAATAGGCCGCCCGAGGTGGCAGAACGCCGCTGACCGCGAACCCCGACAACGTCAAAGCCCCATGAGAAGTTTCCTTCTGAAGCTGTTTACCTGGTGGAACACGCAGACGTTCGGCACGCAGCTGTGGACCTGGGCCTACGGCGAATTCGTCGGCGAGGATGAGTTCGGCAATCGCTATTACCGCACGCGCGGGGGCAAGATCGATCCGGTGCTTGGTTTTGAGCGGCGGTGGGTCATCTACAACGGTTACACCGAAGCCTCGACCATCCCGCCCTCATGGCACGGCTGGATTCATCACATCGTGGACACGCCGCCGACGCAGGAGAAATACACGGCACGTTCCTGGCAGAAGCCGCACCGGCCGAATCTGACCGGCACGCCGGCCGCTCTGCGTCCGAGCGGTTCGACGCTCGCCGCAGGGCGCCGGCCGAGAGCAACCGGCGACTACAACGCGTGGGTGCCGGACGACCGGGGTCGATAGTCGACCGGCAGTTGGCAACTGGCACAATGTATTCAGGCAGCTGCTGATTGCGCTTGGTGGCGGTAGCCGTCTGGCCGCCCTTCCAAGGCCGCAATCGCCGTGTTAACCGGGCACGGCTCGCCGGCAGCCGGCAAGCCTATCCGCTTGGCAGAGCAAAGCCGGCCCAATGACCAGACTTTTTCTCATGGCGGTGGCGGTTGCGGCGGCGGTGGCGGTCGCGGCGTTTGCTGCGGCACCTGCGTTTGCGCAATTCGACAGGATTTTTGGCGATGGGCCGCCACGCCCGCCGGCGGACATTCCGGAGCCGGACGCGGCTTCGCCCGACCATAATTTTCCAGACGATAGCGACCGCTTCCCATACCGCAACAACGAGCAGCGCGCGCCGATGGACACGCGTTCGGACGTGGCGCCCGCGCAGCCTTTGCCGCCTCCGATGAGCCTGCCGCCGGCAAGCAGGCCCGGCGTGGAGGGGATTCAGTCGTCGCCGCTGCCGGCGTTGCCGGGGACGGCAGCTCCGGCGCAAGCTGCGCCGCCTGCGCCAGACAATTCCCAATCCGCGCCGCAACGCGCAGGCCCGGTGCAGACTCTGCCGGGGCTGCCGCCGGGAGTCCGCCAGCCGCGCGGCACACCGCAGCAACCGGCCGAAGCGCCCGTTCAGCCAAACGATGAAGTGGTTGAAGAGCCGCCGCCGCAGAAGATCGCAAACCCGACCGCGTCGTTCAGCGGGCTCGACAAGATCACCGGACGCATCATTTCATTCGACGTGGCGATCAACGAGACCGTGCAGTTCGGC
>DASSRW010000169.1:0-3910 GCA_035701545.1 Pseudolabrys sp. | reverse complement strand
TCCAAAGCAAATTTGCTTTAATCCGGCCGGCAGCGCGCGAGGCTCACCGCATCGCCGTTGCCAACTCAAACAGCCATGCGTTTTGGCTGGTTCGCGATCTGATCGAAAATCCAGCGGTAAGTCATTTCGATACCGTCCTCGAGCCGGATCGACGGTTCCCACCCAAGGTACTGCTGAATAAGCGTATTATCGGAGTTTCGGCCGCGGACTCCCTTCGGCGCATCGAGATTGTAGCGGCGCCGCAATTTGATGCCCGCCACGCGCTCGACGATGTCGACGAGCTGGTTGATCGTGACAAGCTCGCTCGAGCCGAGATTGATCGGCTCGACAATGTCGCTTTCCATGATCATCGACGTGCCCTTCAGGCAGTCGTCGATATACATGAAGCTGCGGGTTTGCTGGCCGTCGCCCCAGATTTCGATTTCGTGACGGCCCGAGAGCTTGGCCTCGATCGCCTTTCGGCAGAGCGCGGCGGGCGCTTTTTCGCGGCCGCCGTCATACGTCCCGTGCGGGCCATAGACGTTGTGGTAGCGGACGACGCGCGTGATCAGTCCGAAATCCTCGGTGAAATGCCGGCACATCCGCTCGGAAAAGAGCTTTTCCCAGCCATAGCCGTCCTCCGGCATGGCGGGATAGGCATCTTCCTCGCGCAGCGGCGTGACTTCGGCGGAGACCTGCTTTTCCGCGGCATAAACACAGGCGGAGGATGAAAAGAAAAACCGCTGCACCGCGGCTTCGCGCGCCGCCATGAGCAAATGGGTGTTGATGAGAACCGACAGCATGCAATCGGCCTTGTGGCTCTCGATAAAGCCCATGCCGCCCATGTCGGCGGCGAGATTGAACACGTAACTTGCGCCGCGCACCGCCGTCCGGCAGGCGTCGATATCGCGCAGGTCGGCGGTGATGTTTTCGGCATCGCGGAAGCGCTGAAACCATTCACCCGGCGCTTTCACATCGACGGCGCGAATGTGCCGGTGGCCCTGGCTCAGCAGGTGGCCGACGAGCCAGCCGCCGATGAATCCGCCGCCGCCGGCAACGACAATAACTCCATCGGAGTTCATTCGATCGGGCATCACCTAAAACTCCGTGGCCGAGGCGAACAAATCATCTGCCCGAGCAACGCGGCTTGCGCCGCCTTGTGTGCGATATTTCGCGAGAACACGAGCACCTGCGTGTCACGCCGTTGCAATTGCAGTGGCTGGCTCGGCGGGCGAGCTTGCGTGCCTGCCGAGATAGAACACGTCGGCGTCATCGGCGAATTGCGCCGGCAGCACGCGCCAGCAGTCGATGATCGTCAGCCGGCCGTTGGCGCGCCGAAGCGCCGCGCGCGGGATTTCCCTGAAAGCCGGCCACGGCGTCGCGACAATCAGGAGGTCCGCGTTCCGCACGCAGCTTTCCGCATCCCCCGCGATCTCGACCTTGCTGCCGAGCACCGATCGGGCGGCGTCGCCGGCCTGCGGATCGTGCGCGATGACCCGGTAGTCCGCGGCCGCAAGCTGCGAGGCGATCGCAACGGCCTGGCTTTCCTCGATGACGCCGGTGTGCGGCTTGTACGACAGCCCGAGGACTCCCACCGTCCCGCCCGGCAGCAGGCTGCGCACCAGCGCGGTCACGCGCTCCACCTGCCGCTTGTTGATCGCGTCGGTGGCCTCGGGGAGGTCGGCGCGGGCGCCTGCATCCCTTGCCATCGTTGCAAACGCTGCATTGTCGCGCGGAAAGCACGGGCCGCCATAGCCGAGCGCGGGCGCAAGGTATTTGCCGCCGATGCGCGTATCGCAGCCGACCGCGCCGAGCACCGCCGCCGCGTCGGCGCCGGCGAGCCGGTCGCAGACGTCCGACACCATGTTGGCGAATGAAATCTTGGTGGTGACGAAGGAATTGACCGCGATCTTGGTGATCTCGGCATTCACCAGATTCATGCGCTGGATGCGCGGGCGGTTGTCGCACACGCGCTCGTAGATCGAGGCGAGCAGCGCGCCGGCCTGCGCATCCGACTCGCCGATGAGGATGAAATCGGGCTGCAGCATGTCACGGATCACGCTGCCGAGCGCGATGAACTCGGGATTGTAGCAAAGCCCGAGGCTCTCTCCGACGACGCGGCCGGAAGACGCCTCGAGCGCCTGCCGGATGGGGCCGCCGGTTGCGCCGGGCATCACCGTGCTGGTGATGACGACGAGATGATAGCCCTCTCGGCCGCGCAGCGCGGCGCCGATCTCGCGCACCGCCGCAAGCACATGCGTGCCGGAGAAGCGCTTGTCGCCGCCGCTGGGCGTCGGCACGACGACAAATGTCATTTCGGTTCTGGCAACGGCGTCGCCGATGTCGCCGGTGGCGTCGATGTTGGCGCGCGCCTGCGTGATCAGGTCCTGCAGACCGGGCTCGGCGACCGGCGCCTGCGCCGCTTGCAGCGCGGCAACCTGCGCGGGAATGCGATCGACGCCGATGACGTTGAAGCCTTTGCTGGCGAGCACGGCGACCCAGGGCGCCCCGAGCTTGCCCAGCCCCACGACCGAGATATGCAATCAGCCCTCCCCGCAACCGCCGATAGTGAAACAAAATTTACACGGAGAATCGACGAAAGCGCAACCCGGCGAGCACCTTATGCGTGCCGACGCGCCGGATTTTACGCGTGCTGTTGCAATCTTGCACGCAACCTGCGCAGAGAAGCCTTTGCCGGCCGGAAGAAGAGCGATGGCCGCCAGGCGGGGCGCAGCGTCCGCTCGGGCCGCATGATCCGGTTGGCGTCATAGACGGTGTAGAGGCGGGCGCGGCCGCCGGCGAGCGCCAGATTGCGCCGGCCCTCTTCCGTCTCGTAGACGTGGCTGTCGCTCGCGCCGCCGGCCGGCAGCCCGGCCACCGTGTCGTAGGTGTGGACGTGATGCACCGCGGTCACGGCGGCGGTCATGTCGATCAGATCGCCGCCCCGCCGGCGCGCCTCGCGCATCAGCCAGTTGTCCCAGTAGCCGCGGCCGATGGCGAACGGCGGCACCGCGGCAAACAGGCCGCGCGGATAGACGAAGAGATCGCTGCCGGCGGCCGGATACATCCGGTTCTCCTTGCGCGCGCGCGCCCGCAGCCGCGCGTCCCAGCCGGGCTCGAAGGCGAGCGGCGCGTCGATGCGGCAATTGAAGCGGCTGGCGACGGCGAGGAAGCGGCCTTGCGCGGCCGGCAAGGCGGGTTCAGTGGATTCCGCTCGTCCCCGCGAAAGCGGGGACCCAGGGACGTTGCCCCCCTCGCGATAGGTCTGGATTCCCGCTTGCGCGGGAATGAGCGGGAGTGGGGTTCTGCGCGAATGGACGATCGCCTCCACGGCCGGCAGGAAATCGTCGAGCAGGATGATGTCGGCGTTGACGAACGCGAGCAGCGGACGGCGCGCCAGCGCGTCCATGCGGGCGAAGAGGTCGGCGATGACCGGCGTGCCGAATTCGTTGCGCCCGATGCGCGGCTCGTGCTGCACCTTGTGGCGCACCGCCGCCTCGGCGACGCCGGGATCGTCACCGAACAGAACGATGTCGCAAGGCTGAGCGAGCCGCGTCCAGCTGCCGATGGCGTTGTCCTGGATGATGGCGGTGTGGCCCGCGAAGGCCTTGGGCACGGAGAAGATGGTGAGCATCGGCGGTTGCGAAGGCGCGGCTGAAATCGATCGCTAAGGCGCGATGATATTAAGTCGAATTAGTTGCCGCAGCGACAGCGCGCCCCTCCCCTTGAAAAGGGGAGGGTCGGGGTGGGGATCAGATGGGCCGCACAATTGATTCCCACCCGGCTCGCGGAGTTTACCATCGGGCCGCGCTTCGCGCGGACCCGCTGGCTCGCCGACCTCCCCTTTCCAAGGGGAGGTAACCGAGACTCGCTGCGCCATTTCGAATCAACTTAAGACCATCCCGCTTTAGATCGAACAAACCTCTGATCA
>DASSRW010000168.1:0-21523 GCA_035701545.1 Pseudolabrys sp. | reverse complement strand
CAGCGGTCCCGCCATGGCCGCGATGCCTCCCAGAATCCCGCCGAAAAATCCGAATGTGAGACCGGCTGGTAAAATCAGGCGAGAGTGAAGTTGCAGCGTCGGGGCGAGCAGCGTGATGCCGCCGATACCAATAAGCACTAGACCTGCGACAATCTTTGCGACGTCAGCATCGAGCGCCAACAGGATTCGCACTCCGAGGAAGACGCCGGGAATCATGCCGAGAACCACCGGCATCACTCGCACGAGGCACCGTCCAGTCTCTCCGCCCTCCAAAGCCTGCGGCAAGTTGCTGAAGATCAACGGGATGCTCAGCAGCATGGCCACCGATTTGACGTCGATGAACAATGACAGCAGAGGTAGCGCGACGACGGGCATGCCGATCCCGATTGTCCCCTTCAGAAGGCCCGCAGCGATCAAGCTGCAAACCACAGCAGCAATTATGCTTGCTTGCTCAAAATAAAGGGTGTGGGCCAACATGAAGGTCGATGGTCTAGACGCTCTCGACGATGACGATCTCCAATTCGCCCGCGCCATCCTTTTTGCGATGCGCCGCGGCCTCAAGGTATTCGGGCGATTCGTGGCAAGCGACCGCCTTCTCGAAGCTCGGGAACTCGATAACGATGAAGCGGTGGAATTTCTCCGGGCCCTCGAGGATCTTGAACCTGCCGCCGCGCGCCAGGAACTTGCCGCCGAATTTTTGCAGAATGCCCGGCGCCAGATCGGCGTATTTCTTGTACTGATCGGGATTGTCGACCTTCGAGCGCGCGACCCAATAAGCGACCATCTCATCCTCCATACCAGCCGTGAGCGCCTTGCTAACGGCTAAGCGGACTCTTGCTGCCGAAGTTCGCAATTGTCTCGTGCGAATAGTTCGGTCCATGCCGAACTGTTTTTGTTTGATGTGCTTTCGGTACGAGCGATAGGATTAAGAATGGTCGCGG
Source organism: Pseudolabrys sp. (assembly GCA_035701545.1). Classification (GTDB taxonomy): domain Bacteria; phylum Pseudomonadota; class Alphaproteobacteria; order Rhizobiales; family Xanthobacteraceae; genus Pseudolabrys. The sequence goes on along the minus strand of DASSRW010000168.1, from coordinate 20,582 downwards.
CGGCAAATCTCGTGGAGGTGGCCGCTCTCGTGGGTGACACTGCGCGAGCGACGATGCTTAACGCCCTGATGGGCGGCCAGTCGCTGACAGCCACTGAGCTTGCTTACTGCGCCAATGTCTCTCGCTCGACCGCAAGCGATCACCTGAGCAAGCTGGTTGCCGCGCGGCTTTTGACTGTCACGCGCAATCGCCGCTTCAGCTATTATCGGATCGCGTCCCCGCTGGTCGCGACAATGCTGGAGAGCATCAAGGTCGTCGCCGCCATAGAGACGCCACCCCGCCGTCACTCGCGGTCAGCAAATGAGGATGCACTCCGTTTTGCCCGAAGCTGCTACGATCACTTGGCTGGCCGGGTGGGAGTTGCAGTTACCGACGCGCTCGTGGCCATGGAGCACATCGTACTCACGGATGAAGGCGGTGAGGTCACGTCTTCGGGCGAACGTTTCCTTTCCGCATTCGGCGTTGATCTGAGGCCGCGCACTCGGCGGATTTTTTGCCAGCCTTGTCTCGACTGGAGCGAGCGCCGTTATCACATCAAGGGACTCGTCGGGGCGCGGATTCTGGATCGTCTATTGGAGCTCGGATGGCTCAAATGTGTGCCGGGCAGCCGTGCACTTCACCTCACGTCGTCGGGAAGGGAGGGCCTGTCCGAAATCTTCCACATCGAGATTGGCGATGAGGGTGTGAAGCGTTCGGGCCCAAGCGGACATAACGATCTTGCTGACCAGAGCCGAAATCACGTGCAGGGCGGACATCGCGCTCATCGAATTTAACGGGAAACGCGCCTTGAGGCAGGTCCCGCGGGACAGGTGCGCGTGTCGGACGGGCCGTTCGCCTCGTTCAACGGCACGGTGGAAGAAGTCGACGAGGGCCGCTCGCGCGTGAAGGTCGCGGTGTCGATCTTCGGCCACGCAACGCCGGTCGAGCTCGAGTTCGGGCAGGTGGAGAAGCTCTGAGCGTCATCGCCGGATTTGTCCCGGTCACCCCGATAAGGCGGGCACGACATTGCGCCGGCGGGAGGTCCGCAGTTGGGGTTGAATCGGATGTCGCGCCGTCCGGCGCGAAATGTCCGCGATCGTGACCCAAAGCGGACCTGAACGGCAGCTGGTATTTACCCTTGGTCCAATAGCTGTCGAATTGGCTTGGACTACAATTTCAATCGGGATGCGGACGCTCGCATACGCCAGAGGCGATCGTACATCGTCGTCAAGCATTTGCGAATGGTGAGATTGATTTAGCGCAATCTGCTAAACTTGCATCCTTTGTATTGGTCATGTGTGTTAGGTGATCATGACCGCGCGCACGCTCTGGGATGCATCCAAAGTCTCGCTTGCGACCCTGCAGCCGACTGTGCAGCAGCGCCGCGCAACGTTCGTGGTTGCCGCTGTCGTGCTCATCGCCGCAGCGGCCATCGCGCCCTTTGGCGCCATCCAACTGCGGCCGACGGACGGTTTCATTCCCGCTACCCAATCCGTGCTTGTCATTTGCGACCTCCTGATCGCCACGCTCCTGGCAAGCCAGGCTATGACCATCGGTTCACGGGGGCTGCTCCTGCTCGCCGGCGGCTTTTTGTTCGAGGCGCTGATCATTGTTTCGCACCTGCTGACCTTTCCAGGCGCCTTCGCGCCGGCCGGCCTGCTCGGGGCAGGGCTGCAGACCACTGCATGGCTTTACATCTTGTGGCATTTGGGACTGCCTGCCGCCGTGATCGGCTACGTCTGCGTGCCGCGCGCCTCCCGGGTCTTGACCGCTAAGGTGGTCTGCAGCGACGCAATAGTTGTCGTCGGCCTCGTGGCCGTGCTGACGTGGCTCGTGACGTCGTATGGCGACTTCTTGCCGGCCCTCTTCATCGACAGGCAAGGCTTCACGCCTCTGGCAAATATCGTCACCGGATTCGACCTTGTCGTAAGCGTGGTCGCCCTGGTGGCGCTGCTGGCGCGCCGCCGAAAATCGGTCCTTGATCTATGGCTGGTTGTCGCGATGGTCACACTGGTCGCGGAGCTTTTTATTACGTCTTTCGTGATCGGGAGCCGCTTCAGCGCCGGATTTTATGCGGGCCGCCTTCTTTCGTTGGCCGCTTCGATACTCGTTCTGATTGCGCTGCTCGCCGAGACAGTACAGCACAGTTCGCGTCTCGCGAGGGCCAACCTGGCGCTACAGCTCGAGCGTAGCCGTAAACTCACCTCTCTGGATGCGGCAATTGGCGCAATCGCCCATGAGGTGAAACAGCCGATCACCGCTATCGCCCTCAATTCCGGAGCTGTTCAGATGATGCTCAACAGCCCAGCGCCTGATCTCGAGAAGGTGCGCGAGACCGCCGAAGCGATTCAAGAGAGCACCATCCGCGCGAATGAAATCTTCACGAGCATTCGGGGTCTGTTCAGTGAATCGCACGCGGATATGCAGCAAGTCGACGTCAACGCGGTGGTTTCCGACATAATCCGGGGCCTGGGCGGCGACCTGCACGAATACCACGTTGTGCCTCGGATCGAGCTGGAGCCGCAGCTGCCGACGATCCTCGGCCACAAGGGCCAACTGCAGGAGGTTATATTCAATCTGGTCCACAATGCGCTCGATGCGATGAATACGAGTTCGCGCTCGGAGCGTACCCTGCATGTGCGCACGGAAAAGCGCGGCAGCAATGCCATCCGCATTTCCGTAAGGGATTCAGGTCCCGGGATCGAGCCCGGACAAGTGGAGCGGATATTCGATCCGTTCGTCACGACAAAAAAAGGTGGCATGGGCATGGGCCTTGCCATCTGCCGGATGATTGTCGAACGCCACGGCGGACAGCTTTCCGCGTCGGCCGATACTTCCGCCGGAGCGCATTTCGACGTTGTACTGCCGATCAAGCCGGCGGCCGATGTGCATAGGCAATCGGCGGAGGACCCTATCGCGACCGTCTATCCGCAACTCTTGCTTCGCGACCTCCCGGCCATACGTGCTCGAACGGATGCAAAAGTTGAATCTGCCAAGCTATCGTGAAAATTGGATACGAAACCAAGGACCATCCCGCTTGCTGAATCTGTGGTCCGCTGTCAGTCCATGGATGTCGGCCCTTGGCGGACATCCCCCGCGCTTCCGAAGGAGCGAATTCAGGGGTGAGCGGACATAGGCGTTCAGCAGATTTTGAACCTCGCCTCGGGGCAGGCGTGCAGCTGGACAGGGCCACTCGCACGTGAAGGTCGCGGTGTCGATCTTCGGGCGCGCAACGCCGGTCGAGCTCGAGTTCGGGCAGGTGGAGAAGCTGTAGGCTTCTGGCGCGGCAGTGTTCTGGCACGCAGCCTGCGGCGCGAACACGCAAAAGAGCGGAAAGGCGCCCTCGGAGGGAATCGCTGTTGCCCGGCGAATGTCTGCTTGTGACCCATGGGCGACATTGCGGAGCGGACTCGCCTCCGGGCTATGGACCCGGCTCCGCAGATCTGCTGCATTCGGCTTCGCTGACAAAGTAACCCGGCTTGAGTGGATGGCCGTTCGTTGTCCCAAACAGATCGAGCGCCGACGCATCGTATTGAATTAACCGGCTCACAGCGCCTTCCATTCTTGGCAACGCGCGCACGCATGCCAACTCATTCTTCCATGGCCTCGGTTGACTGACAAACACCACTTGCGGCCCGGTGAGCGACGACAGCGTCAGGGACATGGAGAATGTTTTCATCGCAACCCGCTCTTTGAGAGCGGTGCTTAAACTTGGCGTGAGTTCAAACTCGTAAGCGCTGACCCCACATACCTGGTCTCCAATGCGTGTCAGATATGCGCGCTTGAGCGCGAGTTCGGTCGATCCAGGTACCGGCGACATATAATCAATGGTGACAGTCTTGCCCTCTGTTGCGATTTCATACATGCGCTGTCCAATCGGCTGACCTTTGGCATCCCGGAAGGCTCTCACATCGTGGCCGATCATGGCCTCATGGGCGGTGTATTTGCCGTTTTGACCATTGAAACAGAAGACAAAGAGATCGCGATCGCGAAATTGCTCATCATTGTAGTTAAACTTGTCAATCGCCGCGATCTTGTCCTGTTGCACCGCGACGACGGCTCGTTTGAGCATCGCCTTTGCTTCTTCAATGGTGCCGAATTCGTTGGCTGATCTGGCGTGCGCGGAGGCAGTAACCGCCGCCGCAGCAGTCGCAATCATGATCAATGCTGATTTGTGCATGGCTTCCTGCCTGGATCGGATGGAAGCTTAATCGGCTGCAAAATAAGGGTCTTTGAGATATCCTTTATTGATCCTGAGAAGATGCTGATTTTCTCTGACTTTGCCGCGGGAGCTCCAGTTTGGTGTACAGGTTCGAAGACTATGGTCTGGATACAGACCGACGAGAGCTGCGGCGGGGAGGCGACCTTGTCGCGGTTGAGCCGCAAGTGTTTGATCTGCTTGAATACCTCATCCGCAACCGCGACCGCGTGGTCGGCAAGGATGACCTGATTGCCGGTGTATGGAGTGGCCGCATCGTTTCGGAGTCGACGCTGAGTAGCCGGATTACGGCAGCCCGTCAGGCGATCGGCGATACAGGTGAACAGCAACGATTGATCCGGACGATTCCTCGCAAGGGATTCCGATTTGTCGGCACTCTTTCCGATGCAGAAATGATGCCACCGCCTCTCCCTGCGAAACCCTCTATTGCAATTCTTCCTTTCGCGAATCTTTCAGAAAGCCCGGAACAACAGGAGTATTTTGTCGATGGTGTTGTTGAAGAAGTCATTACCGCGCTGTCGCAGCTTCGCTGGTTGTTCGTCATCGCGCGCAGCTCAAGCTTTATCTACAAGGGCCGCGTCATCGACGTAAAGGAGGCGGGTCGTCAATTGGGCGTGCACTATGTGATTGAAGGCAGCGTGAGGAAGTCCGGAAACAAGGTCCGCATCACCGCACAGCTCATTGACGCTATGAACGGTTCGCATTTGTGGGCCGAGAGCTTTGATGGCGGCCTTGAGGACATCTTCGATTTACAAAATCAGATAGCCGCCAGCATCGTTGGTGCGATTGCGCCGAAGCTGGAGGAAGCCGAGATCGAGCGTTCCAGGCGCAAGCCGACCGGCAGTCTTGGCGCCTATGATTTTTATCTGCGCGCAACCGCTCATTTTCATCGAATGACCAGAGAATCTATGCAGGAAGCGCTCCGATTATTTTACAAGGCCATTGAATTGGATGAAGCCTTCGCCTCAGCCTACGGAATGGCGGCGTACTGCCACTCCTGGCGCAAGACAAACGGCTGGGCCACCGACCGGGAGCACGAAATCGCCGAGGCCGCGCGATTGTCGCGGCTGGCGGCCGAATTCGGCCAGCAGGATGCAGTCGCGCTCGGCACTGGCGGCTTTGCGCTTGGCCATGTCGTCGGCGATCTCGATGGCGGCGCCGCGATGATCGATCAAGCCGTCGTGCTCAACCCGAATCTCGCCACTTTATGGTTGCTCAGCGGTTGGATCAGGACCTACCTCAGCGAACCGGAAATCGCGATCGAACACGTGACGCGCGCCATGCGGCTGAGCCCATTCGATCCGCAGGCGTTCGTCACGCATCTCGCGATTGGATTCGCTCATTTTATTGCTGGGCGTTACGAGGAGGCGGCGCTATGGGCGGAAAGGGCCCTCCGGGAGCAATCTCATTTCGCCGGCTCGGCCCGCGTCGCCGCAGCCAGCAATGCCTATCTTGGCCGGATGGAACGAGCGCAGATGGCCATGGCACGTCTGCGTCAGATTGACCCCTCCCTGCGCTTGTCAAATCTGAAGCATTTGGTGCCCCTGCGCGACCCGGACGATTTTGCAAGGTTAGCGGAGGGCTTGAGGAGGGCGGGGCTGCCAGAGTGAATGATGCAGGTCCGGTCATGGCCCTGAGCGGACGCGCCCGTCGCACTCCGATGAAACCGAAATCAGATGTGGAGCGGAATGCTGCCCCTCAGGGCGGGCGGCGGCTAGACAGGTTCGCGGCGACCTACTAAATGTCGCCGCGGCCGCAAAGGCCGACACAGCAGACGTGGGAGGTGAGGCGGTCGCCAGCCGTCAAGATCCGCACCACGAACCTGAAACACGGGACGGCGAGCCGGCCCTATGCAGGAGTAGTCATGGCAAAGAAAGTCACTGGATTCCTCAAATTGCAGGTGCCCGCGGGCGCCGCCAATCCGTCGCCGCCGATCGGGCCGGCGCTCGGTCAGCGCGGCCTCAACATCATGGAGTTCTGCAAGGCGTTCAACGCGCAGACCCAGAAGATGGAGAAGGGCATTCCGATCCCGGTCATCATCACGACCTACCAGGATCGCTCCTTCACCTTCGAGATGAAGACGCCGCCGGTGTCGTACTTCCTGAAAAAGGCGGCGAAGCTTGAGAGCGCGTCGAAGACACCGGGCCGCGATGTCGCGGGCCAGGTGAGCAAGAGCCAGGTGCGCGAGATCGCCGAGCAGAAAATGAAGGACCTCAACTGCGACACGGTCGAAGCGGCCATGCGCATGGTCGAGGGTTCCGCCCGCTCGATGGGCCTGCAGGTGACGGAGTAGGCGCCATGGCAAATCTGGGCAAACGCACCGCCACCGTGCGCAAGGGCATCGATCCGAGCAAGGCTTATTCGATCGTGGAAGCGGTCAAGATGATCAAGGAGCGCGCCAAGGCGAAGTTCGATGAGACGATCGAGATCGCGATGAATCTCGGCGTCGATCCGACGCACGCCGACCAGATGGTGCGCGGCGTGGTCAATCTGCCGAACGGCTCGGGCCGCAGCCTGCGCGTCGGCGTGTTCGCGCGCGGCGCCAAGGCCGAGGAGGCGAAAGCCGCCGGAGCGGATGTCGTCGGCGCCGAGGACCTGTTCGAAAAGGTCAACGGCGGGACGATCGACTTCGACCGCTGCATCGCGACGCCAGACATGATGCCGCTGGTCGGCCGCCTGGGTAAGGTTCTGGGCCCGCGCGGCATCATGCCGAACCCGAAGGTCGGCACCGTCACCATGGATGTCACCAACGCCGTAAAAGGCGCGAAGGGCGGCTCGGTCGAGTTCCGCGTCGAGAAGGCCGGCATCGTCCAGGCCGGCGTCGGCAAGGCGTCGTTCCCGGAGGACAAGCTCGTCGAGAACATCAAGGCCTTTGCCGACGCGGTGCAGAAAGCAAAGCCGCCCGGCGCCAAGGGACACTACATCAACCGGGTCGCGATCTCCTCGACCATGGGCCCGGGCATCAAGGTCGATCCGTCGTCCCTGTTCGGCGGCGCCGCGCAATAAGAAGGGAACATCAGCGAACAAAAAATCCGCCGAACGACCGGTTCGGCGGATTTTTGCGTGCGGCCAGTTGGCCGGCAACCAGGCGCGCTCAATATGTACATCCCGAGCGTTGGCTCAGCGCGTCCGAAGGGAAATCGAGCCGGCCTGGCGGTCTCTTGAGGGCAATATCGTCAGGATCGCCATTCGCTTGGTGATCGACCGGAAAACTTTTTGAACGCGCGGCTGAAAGCGGCCTCGGACTCATAGCCGATTTCCTGAGCCACAGCGGCGACTTTGACCCCTCTCTCGCTCAGGCGTCTGGCCGCAAGCTGCATGCGCCATCGGGTGAGATACTGCATGGGCGGATAGCCCATCAGCTGTGTGAACCTGCCAACGAGAGCGGAACGCGAGGCGCCGGCCTCCGCAGCGAGCTCTTCGAGCGTCCATGGCCGCGCGGGTTCAGCATGCAACAGCGCAAGCGCGCGTCCGACCAGCGGGTCGCGCAGTCCGGAAAGCCAACCCGTGTTCGTGCTGGTGAGCCGATCCATAAAGGTCCGGATGGCCTCGATGAACAATAGCTCGGAAAGCTTGTTGAGCACGCTTTGTGCGCCGGCGCGTTTGCCGGCATTCTCGACCGATGCCAGGCGCAGAAAATGCGCGATCAATGCGTCGGTCGCGGCCGAGGTATTCCGGCCGATGCGCATGAAACGCGGCAACGCCTCGATCAGCGGGTTGAACGGCCGCACGTCGCATGTGAAGAACCCGCAAATCAGATGCGCGTCGATCGGGCTCTCGGCGCCGGTCCGCAGTTTGAAGGGCAGGTCGCTGTCGTCCTTTGGACGACGGTGCGATGCAGTGTCCGGTTCGGACCGCATTCCCGGCGCGCTCGATACCACGTGCGGCTCGCCGTGCGGAATGACGGCGATGTCACCTTCCTGAAGCTGGACAGGCTCGAATGGCGCGCCATCGACGATCGAGATCCAGCAGGAGCCGCGGGTGATCACGTGATATTCGATCGCATGCTGCGCACCGGGCCTGACCGCATCGGCGATTTCCGCCGATGCGGGCGCTTCCGCGACCCACGGCGATGCCGCGGTGACGTCGAAGAACACCGAACCGGTCAACCGGATCGCCGACAAAACTTCCGATAACACGTCGGCGGTCATACTCGGCAGACTCCGAAATGGCTGGTGCTCGCAAACGATGCACCTCGCAAGGTAGCGCGCTTTAGCTTGGAAGGAAGCGGGACACCAGCGAGTTTGGACGCAGGAGCAAGAAGTCCGGCGGCGCAATCATTCGCGCGAGCGTGACGCCGCCATAGGTATCTCACGCCACCGGCACCGTATGTGCTCGCCACATGCGCCTCACAAAATGTATCGGAGATGACCATGACCACAATTATCGACTGCCGTCCTGAAACCGCGACTCCAGACCTGAAAGCCATCAAAGCCAGGCAGCAGGTTGCCTGGTCGTCGGGCGACTATGCCATCGTCGGCGCCACGCTTCAGATCGTCGGCGAGCAGCTCGCCGAAGCGCTCGACCTGCGTGCCGGCCAGAAGGTGCTCGACGTTGCGGCCGGCAACGGGAATTTCACGCTTGCTGCCGCTCGCCGCTGGTGTGAAGTGACATCCACGGACTACGTCGAGAGCCTTTTGCAGCGTGGACGCGAGCGGGCCGAAGCTGAGCGCCTGCCGGTAACCTTCCAGAAAGCCGATGCCGAGGATCTTCCTTTCGCCGACGGCTCTTTCGATGCGGTTGCATCCACCTTCGGAGGAATGTTCAGCCCCGATCAGAGCCGCACCGCGAGCGAAATGCTGCGCGTGTGCCGGTCCGGCGGGCGCATCGGTCTCGCCAACTGGACGCCGGACGGCTTCATTGGTCAGATGTTCAAGGCGATCGGCAAGCATCTCCCGCCGCCGGCGGGCGTCAAATCGCCGGCGCTGTGGGGTACCCGGGGTTGGATGGAGAAGACCTTCGGCGGTGAAGCGTCCTCGCTCACTGCGGAACCCCGGTACTTCATCTTCCGCTATCGTTCGGCGCAACATTTCCTCGACGTTTTCCGCAAGTATTACGGCCCGATGCTCAAGGCCTTCGAAGCTCTCAATGCCGCCGGCAGAAAAACGCTGTCGCAAGACATCATCGAACTGATCGGACACTTCAATCGATCCGGTGACGAGTCGATGGTCGTGCCCGGTGAATATCTGGAAGTCATTGTGACGCGGCGATGAAGCCGGCCTGCTAAACGCCTCAGCGCGATGCCCGCGCCGCTCATCGAAAGGCGGCGCGGCCAATCTTCTGACGATTTTGCATCTCACCGCGTCCATGCCGGACCGCAATCGGACGCACGCGAAAGGAACACCGCCGATGAAACGCTATGTCGTCGAACGGTACATCCCCAACGTCGGCAGCTTGAGCGCCGCACAGCTCAAGGCTGTCGCCGAAACGTCCAATACCGCTGTCGCCGAACTACCAGGCCAGATACAGTGGCTGCATTCGCATATCGCCGCGGACAACACGTTCTGTGTCTATCTTGCGGAGAGCGAGATCATCGTCCGCGAGCACTCGCGGCTGGCCGGGTTCCCGATCACCAAGGTCAATGAAATCGTCACCATCATCGACCCGATGACGGGGTTTTCCTGAGGTCTCGGCGTAGCACGTGGGCGCATGCACACGTTATGAGGTGCGCGGTGGGCTTCGCTTCGCTCAGCGCCACCCTACAACCCTGCAAGCTCGCCCTCAGGGTGACGGAGCGTACCCCTGCGGCGAAATTCCCCAGACAGGGGCTTGGCAAAAGCCGTCCGAGGGTCTAAATCAGCGCAACGGGCGTGCCGGCCCAGCTTGTCGGCGCGCCTTTGCGCGTTCTTACAAAAAAGATGGTGGGTCCGACTTCTTCCTTTTGGATATCCCGCGGGAGTTCTGAGAGGCGGAAGAAGATAAGGATTTCAGTCCTTTTGCGAGGCGCGTAACGACCTGTCCAGGACTGCCGGTGCCGCGGTTTCTTAAACCAAGGCTTGAACCCGCGAGGGGCCAGCACAGACGGGGAAACGATCCGGGTTTGCGCAGGAACTGCGCCAGTTTGGTTCGAACCTCGATTGACCCGTGCGTGGAATTTCCGCGTCCGGGGGGCAGGCTAACGGAAACGTCGTCCTGTCCTTTGAGTTCGCGTGAACTTGATGCGGGACGGCTGGTGTCAACCCGGCGGCTCCCGCCAAAGCGCGGACCGTCAAACCGGAAAGAGCTTGCAGTGGATCGAGCGGAAAAACAGCAGGCCATCACCGAATTGAACGAGGTCTTCAAGGCCTCGCAAGTCGTGGTGGTCGCGCATTATTCCGGCCTCACCGTCAGCCAGATGCAAACGCTGCGCAAGCAGATGCGTGCCTCGGGCGCGAAGGTGAAGGTCGCGAAAAACCGTCTCGCCAAGATCGCTCTGAAGGACACCGATGCCGCCGCCATTGCGCCCCTGCTGAAGGGGCCGACCGTGATCGCCTTCTCGGGCGATCCGGTGGCGGCGCCGAAGGTGGCCGTCGACTTCGCCAAGGCGAACGAGCAGTTCGTCATTCTGGGCGGATCGATGGGCAAGACCGCTCTGGACCTGAACGGCGTGAAGGCTCTGGCCTCGCTGCCGTCGCTCGACGAGTTGCGCGCGAAGATCGTGGGCCTCATCCAGGCGCCCGCGACCAAGATCGCGCAGGTCGTCAACGCGCCCGCCGCGAAAGTGGCGCGCGTGGTCCAGGCCTATGCCTGCAAAGAGAGCGCTGCGGCGTGAAGCAACTCAAACCTGGTTCGAACCCCTAAAGGAAGTAATCAATGGCTGACCTGCAAAAGATCGTCGACGAATTGTCGGGCCTGACCGTCCTCGAGGCGGCGGACCTCGCCAAGATGCTGGAGGAGAAGTGGGGCGTTTCTGCTGCTGCTGCGGTTGCGGTTGCGGCGGGTCCTGCCGGCGGCGCTGCTGCTGCGCCTGCTGAGGAGAAGACCGAATTTACGGTTGTTCTTGCTGCTGCGGGCGACAAAAAAATCGAAGTCATCAAGGAAGTCCGCGCGCTGACCGGCCTCGGCCTGAAAGAGGCCAAGGATCTGGTCGAGGGCGCGCCGAAGAACGTGAAGGAAGGCGTCAACAAGGACGAGGCCGCCAAAATCAAGGCGACGCTCGAAAAGGCTGGCGCAAAGGTTGAGCTTAAGTAAGCAGCGCTTATTTAAGCCGGGTTCCCCGGGCCGGCTTGCGGCCCGGGACCTGACCTCAAGGCCAATAGGTCCGGCGCGTGCGCGCCCAATAAGATGAGACCGGGGGGTGCCCGGCTGGAAAAGGGAGACGAGGCTGTGTTGGCGGGCCCCAAAGCCCAAGCATAGCGGACAGTTAAGAGTGCGGCGGTTCGGGCGACGCCCGAATCACATAGAACCGGGCAATTCGACGCCTGTCCTGATGGCCGCGATGGATTGCGGCTGTGCGGAGAGGCGCCCCGCTGCCCGACAGTTTCGAATCGAGAGAGAGACGATGGCGCAGACGTTCACCGGTCGCAAGCGCGTAAGGAAGTTTTTCGGAACAATCAAAGAAGTCGCGGAGATGCCGAACCTCATCGAGGTTCAGAAAGCATCCTACGACCAGTTTCTGCTGGTCGATCCGCCGGAAGGCGGACGCCCCGACGAAGGCCTGCAGGCGGTCTTCAAGTCGGTGTTTCCGATCTCCGACTTCTCCAACTCCTCAATGCTGGAATTCGTTCGATACGAATTCGAGCCGCCGAAATATGACGTCGACGAGTGCCGCCAACGCGGCATGACCTACGCGGCGCCGCTCAAGGTGACGCTGCGCCTCATCGTGTTCGATATCGACGAGGAAACCGGCGCGCGTTCGGTCAAGGACATCAAGGAGCAGGATGTCTACATGGGCGACATCCCGCTCATGACCAACAACGGCACGTTCATCGTCAACGGCACCGAGCGCGTCATCGTCTCGCAGATGCATCGCTCGCCCGGCGTGTTCTTCGATCACGACAAGGGCAAGACGCATTCGAGTGGAAAGCTGCTGTTCGCCGCCCGCATCATTCCCTATCGCGGCTCCTGGCTCGACATCGAGTTCGACGCCAAGGACATCGTCTATGCGCGCATCGACCGCCGCCGCAAGATTCCGGTGACGTCGCTGCTCTATGCGCTTGGCCTCGACGGCGAGGAAATCCTTTCCACGTTCTACAAGCACGTGAACTACAAGCGCCAGAAGGAAGGCTGGCGCGTGCCCTTCGACGCCAATCGCCTCAAGGGCTACAAGGCGATCAACAACCTGGTCGATGCCGACACCGGCCGCACAGTGGTCGAGGCGGGGCAGAAGCTCAGCGTTCGCCAGGCGCGCCAGTTGCAAGAGAAGGGGCTGAAAGCCCTGCGCATGACCGACGAGGAACTGATCGGCCATTACGTCGCCGAGGATCTCGTCAACCCGAAGACCGGCGAGATCTACATGGAAGCCGGCGACGAGATCACCGAAAAGAATCTCAAGAGCCTGATCGAGGTCGGCTATAAGGAACTGCCGCTGCTCGACATCGATCACGTCAACGTCGGCGCCTACATCCGCAACACGCTTGCGGTCGACAAGAACATGACGCGCGAAGACGCGCTGTTCGACATCTACCGCGTCATGCGCCCGGGCGAGCCGCCGACGGTCGACACCGCCGAGGCGATGTTCCGTTCGCTGTTCTTCGATCCGGAGCGATACGATCTGTCCGCCGTCGGCCGCGTGAAGATGAACATGCGGCTCGATCTCGACGCGCCCGACACCATGCGCGTGCTGCGCAAGGAAGACATCATTTCTGTCATCCGCACGCTGGTCGATCTGCGCGACGGCAAGGGCGAGATCGACGACATCGATCATCTCGGCAACCGCCGGGTGCGTTCGGTGGGCGAGCTGATGGAGAACCAGTATCGCATCGGCCTCCTGCGCATGGAGCGCGCGATCAAGGAGCGCATGTCGTCGGTCGATATCGACACCGTCATGCCGCAGGACCTGATCAACGCGAAGCCTGCGGCGGCGGCCGTGCGCGAGTTCTTCGGCTCCTCGCAGCTCTCGCAGTTCATGGACCAGACCAACCCGCTTTCGGAGATCACGCACAAGCGGCGTCTCTCGGCGCTCGGGCCGGGCGGCCTCACGCGCGAGCGCGCCGGCTTCGAGGTGCGCGACGTGCACCCGACGCATTACGGCCGCATCTGCCCGATCGAGACGCCGGAAGGCCCGAACATCGGCCTCATCAACTCGCTCGCGACCTACGCGCGGGTGAACAAGTACGGCTTCGTCGAAACGCCGTATCGCAAGGTCAAGGACGGCCGCGTCACGGACGAAGTGGTCTATCTGTCGGCGATGGAAGAGGGCCGTTATACGGTCGCGCAGGCAAACGCGACCATCGACAACCGCGGCCGTTTCGCGGAAGACCTGATCGTCTGCCGGCACGCCGGCGACGTTCATCTCGTCCCGCGCGACAAGGTCGATTTCATGGATGTGTCGCCGAAGCAGCTCGTGTCGGTGGCCGCGGCGCTCATTCCGTTCCTTGAAAACGACGACGCCAATCGCGCGCTGATGGGATCGAACATGCAGCGCCAGGCCGTGCCGCTCGTTCGTGCCGAAGCGCCGTATGTCGGCACCGGCATGGAAGGCGTCGTGGCGCGCGATTCCGGGGCGGCCATCGGTGCGCGCCGGACCGGTATCGTCGATCAGGTCGACGCCACCCGTATCGTCATTCGCGCGACCAATGAAACCGATCCGACCAAGCCCGGCGTCGATATCTACCGCCTGATGAAATATCAGCGCTCGAACCAGAACACCTGCATCAACCAGCGCCCGCTGGTGAAGGTCGGCGATCACGTCGAGAAGGGTGACATCATCGCCGACGGTCCCTCGACCGATCTCGGCGAACTCGCGCTCGGCCGTAACGTGCTGGTCGCGTTCATGCCGTGGAACGGCTACAACTTCGAGGACTCGATCCTGCTCTCCGAGCGGATCGTGAAAGACGACGTGTTCACGTCCATCCACATCGAGGAATTCGAGGTGATGGCGCGCGACACCAAGCTGGGCCCCGAGGAAATCACCCGCGACATCCCGAACGTCTCGGAAGAGGCGCTGAAGAATCTCGACGAGGCGGGCATCGTCTACATCGGCGCGGAAGTGCACGCCGGCGATATTCTTGTCGGCAAGATCACGCCGAAGGGCGAAAGCCCGATGACGCCGGAAGAGAAGCTCCTGCGCGCCATCTTCGGCGAGAAGGCTTCCGATGTGCGCGACACCTCGCTGCGCGTGCCGCCGGGCGTGCAGGGCACCGTCGTCGAAGTGCGCGTGTTCAATCGGCACGGCGTCGAGAAGGACGAGCGTGCGCTCGCGATCGAGCGCGAAGAAATCGAGCGGCTCGCCAAGGACCGCGACGACGAGCAGGCGATTCTCGATCGCAACGTCTACAGCCGTCTGGCGGAGCTGCTCGAAGGCCGCCAGGGTATCGCGGGCCCGAAGGGCTTCAAGAAGGACTCAAAGATCACCAGGGCGGTGCTGGATGAATATCCGCGTTCGCAATGGTGGCTGTTCGCCTCGCCGAACGACAAGCTGATGGCCGAGATCGAGGCCATCCGCAAGCAGTACGACGAGTCGAAGAAGCTGCTTGAGCAGCGCTTCCTCGACAAGGTCGAGAAACTGCAGCGCGGTGACGAATTGCCGCCCGGCGTGATGAAGATGGTCAAGGTCTTCGTCGCGGTGAAGCGCAAGATTCAGCCCGGCGACAAGATGGCCGGCCGCCACGGCAACAAGGGCGTGGTGTCGAAGATCGTGCCGGCGGAGGACATGCCGTTCCTCGCCGACGGCACGCCGGTCGACATCGTGCTCAATCCGCTCGGCGTGCCGAGCCGCATGAATGTCGGTCAGATTCTCGAGACGCATCTCGGTTGGGCGTGCGCCGGCCTCGGCCTCAAGATCGGGCAGGCCGTCGAGGCCTATAACGGCAAGCAGGACGTGCGGCCGCTCAAGGACATGCTGAAGAAGATCTACGGAGACGACGAGACCATCAAGTCACTGAACGAGGACGAGGTGGTCGAGCTCGGCGGCAATCTTCGCCACGGCGTGCCGATTGCGACGCCGGTCTTCGACGGTGCAAAGGAAACCGACATCGAGAAGATGCTGGACCTCGCCGGCCTCGACCATTCGGGGCAGGTCACAGTCTATGACGGGCGCACCGGCGAGCCGTTCGATCGCAAGGTGACGGTCGGCTACATCTACATGCTGAAGCTGCATCACCTCGTGGACGACAAGATCCATGCGCGCTCGATCGGCCCGTACTCGCTGGTCACCCAGCAGCCGCTGGGCGGCAAGGCCCAGTTCGGCGGGCAGCGTTTCGGCGAAATGGAGGTGTGGGCGCTCGAAGCCTACGGCGCGGCCTATACCTTGCAGGAGATGCTGACGGTGAAGTCGGACGACGTGGCCGGCCGCACGAAAGTGTACGAGGCGATCGTGCGCGGCGACGACACCTTCGAGGCGGGCATTCCGGAAAGCTTCAACGTGCTGGTCAAGGAGATGCGCTCGCTCGGCCTCAACGTGGACCTGCACAATTCGAAGCAGCAGAAGCAGTCTCAGGGCGGAGAGCCCACGGCGGAAGCGGCGGAGTGATTCAAAAAAGGAGCGGCCCGCGCCGCTCCCGAGGCGTCATCGTCCGCGAAAGCGGACGATCCGGTAACCCGCAGCCGCGGTGATTACTGGATGCCCCGCTTCCGCGGGGCATGACAGCGCAGAGATTGAGGCCGCCGAGGCGGCCAAGGAGAGAACGCGATGAATCAAGAGATCATGAATCTTTTCAGCCCGCAGGTTCCGGCGCAGGTCTTCGACCAGATCCGGATTTCGATCGCGAGCCCGGAAAAGATTCTGTCCTGGTCATACGGCGAGATCAAGAAGCCGGAGACGATCAACTATCGCACCTTCAAGCCCGAGCGCGACGGCCTGTTCTGCGCGCGCATCTTCGGGCCCATCAAGGACTACGAGTGCTTGTGCGGCAAGTACAAGCGCATGAAGTACAAGGGCATCATTTGCGAGAAGTGCTCGGTCGAGGTGACGCTGTCGCGCGTGCGGCGCGAGCGCATGGGACACATCGAGCTCGCTGCGCCCGTTGCGCACATCTGGTTCCTGAAGTCGCTGCCGAGCCGCATCGGCCTGTTGCTCGACATGACGCTCAAGGACCTCGAGCGCATCCTCTACTTCGAATACTACGTCGTGCTTGAGCCGGGCCTGACACCGCTCAAGGACCGCCAGCTTCTGTCCGAGGACGAATACCTGAAGGCGCAGGAGGAGTTCGGCGCCGACAGCTTCACCGCGCTCATCGGCGCGGAGGCGATCCGCGAGATGCTGAAAGCGCTCGACCTCGACAAGATGCAGGCCGAGTTACGCGCCGAGATCGCGAGCTCCGACAGCGACATCAAGAAGAAGAAGATTGCCAAGCGCCTGAAGCTGATCGAGGCCTTCATCGCCTCCGGCAACAAGCCGGAATGGATGATCCTGACCCAGGTGCCGGTGATCCCGCCCGATCTGCGGCCGCTGGTGCCGCTCGACGGCGGCCGTTTCGCCACGTCGGACCTGAACGATCTCTATCGCCGCGTCATCAACCGCAACAACCGCTTGAAGCGGCTGATCGAGCTGCGCGCGCCGGACATCATCATCCGCAACGAGAAGCGCATGCTGCAGGAAGCGGTCGATGCGCTGTTCGACAACGGCCGCCGCGGCCGCGTCATCACCGGCGCCAACAAGCGCCCGCTGAAGTCGCTTGCCGACATGCTCAAGGGCAAGCAGGGCCGCTTCCGGCAGAACCTGCTCGGCAAGCGCGTCGATTATTCCGGCCGCTCGGTGATCGTGGTCGGTCCCGAGCTCAAGCTGCACCAGTGCGGCCTGCCGAAGAAGATGGCGCTCGAGCTGTTCAAGCCGTTCATCTACTCGCGGCTCGACGCGAAGGGTCTGTCGACGACAGTCAAGCAGGCCAAGAAACTGGTCGAAAAAGAGAAGCCGGAGGTCTGGGATATCCTCGACGAGGTGATCCGCGAGCATCCAGTGCTCTTGAACCGCGCCCCGACGCTGCACCGCCTCGGCATCCAGGCCTTCGAGCCGGTGCTGATCGAGGGCAAGGCGATCCAGCTTCATCCGCTCGTCTGCGCGGCCTTCAACGCCGACTTCGACGGCGACCAGATGGCCGTGCACGTGCCGCTGTCGCTCGAGGCGCAGCTCGAAGCACGCGTGCTGATGATGTCGACGAACAACATCCTGCATCCGGCGAACGGCTCGCCGATCATCGTGCCGTCGCAGGACATCGTGCTTGGTCTCTACTACCTCTCGCTCATCCGGGAAGGGGAGCCCGGCGAAGGCAAGCTGTTCGGTGAGATGTCCGAGATCGATCATGCGCTGCATGAGAAGGCGATCAGCCTGCACACGAAGATCAAGTATCGCTGGCACGGCGTGGACGAGAACGGCAACGCCTATACCAAGTGGTACGACACCACGCCCGGGCGCGTGGTGCTCGGGAGCGTGCTGCCGAGAAATTCAAAGGTGACGTTTGACGCCGTCAACCGCTTGATGACCAAGCGCGAGATTTCGTCGATGATCGACATGGTCTACCGCCATTGTGGGCAGAAGGAGACGGTGATCTTCTGCGACCGCATCATGGCGCTCGGCTTCTATCACGCGTTCAAGGCCGGCATTTCCTTCGGCAAGGACGACATGGTCGTGCCGGCCTCGAAGTGGAAGACCGTCGAGCAGACGCGCGAGCTCGCGAAGGAATTCGAGCAGCAGTACAATGACGGCCTCATCACGCAGGGCGAGAAGTACAACAAGGTCGTCGACGCCTGGTCGAAGTGCACCGAGGCGATCGCCGAAGCGATGATGAAGGAAATCTCTTCGATCAAGAAGGACGCCAAGGGCCACGAGGAGCAGGTCAACTCGATCTACATGATGGCGCATTCAGGCGCGCGCGGCTCGCCCGCGCAGATGCGCCAGCTCGCCGGCATGCGCGGCCTGATGGCGAAGCCCTCGGGCGAGATCATCGAGAGCCCGATCATCTCGAACTTCAAGGAAGGCCTCTCCGTGCTCGAGTACTTCAACTCGACGCACGGCGCGCGCAAGGGCTTGGCCGATACCGCGCTCAAGACCGCAAACTCCGGCTATCTGACACGGCGTCTCGTCGACGTCGCGCAGGACTGCATCATCACGACCGAAGACTGCGGCACGAAAAACGGCATCAAGGTGCGCGCCATCATCGACGCCGGCACTGTGGTTGCCTCGCTCGCCAGCCGCATTCTCGGCCGCACCACGGCCGAGGACGTGAAGGACCCGTCGAGCAACCGGGTGATCGTCAAGCGCGGCGCCTTGCTGGGCGAGGCGGAGGTCGACGCAATCACCACCGCCGGCGTCCAGGAGCTGAAAATCCGTTCCGTGCTCACCTGCGAGGCGCAGAACGGCGTCTGTGGCGCGTGCTACGGGCGCGATCTCGCGCGCGGAACGCCGGTCAACATGGGCGAGGCGGTGGGAGTCATCGCCGCGCAGTCGATCGGCGAGCCGGGCACCCAGCTCACCATGCGCACGTTCCACATCGGCGGCGCCGCTCAGATTTCCGAGCAGTCGTTCATCGAGTCGAACTTCGAAGGCAAGATCAAGTTCAAAGGCAAGAACGTCGCGCGCAACAGCGACAACGACGTGGTCGCCATGGTGCGCAACATGGTGGTCGCGGTGGTCGACCCTGACGGCACCGAGCGCGCGCACCATCGCATTCCTTACGGCGCGCGGCTGCGCGTCGAGGACGGCGAGCAGATCAAGCGCGGCCAGCGCATCGCCGAGTGGGATCCCTACACGCGGCCGATCCTGACCGAGGTTGAAGGCACGATCGCTTTCGAAGACCTCATCGACGGGCTGTCGATGTCGGAAGCGCTCGACGAGTCGACCGGCATTGCCAAGCGCGTGGTCATCGACTGGCGCACGGGCTCGTCGCGCAACCAGCAGGACCTGCGTCCTTCGATCGTCATCAAGGCGGGCAAGGATGGAAAGATCCTCAAGCTCAGCCGCGGCGGCGATGCGCGCTACCAGCTCGCGGTCGACGCGATCATCTCGGTCGATCCGGGCGCCAAGGTGAAGGCGGGCGATGTCATCGCGCGCATTCCGACCGAGAGCGCCAAGACGCGCGACATCACCGGCGGTCTGCCGCGGGTGGCGGAGCTGTTCGAGGCGCGCCGTCCGAAGGAAGCGGCGATCATCGCCGAGATCGGCGGCACGGTGCGGTTCGGCAAGGACTACAAGAACAAGCGCCGCATCACCATCGAGCCGGCCGACAAGGGTGAGGAGCCGAAGGAGTACCTGATCCCGAAGGGCAAGCACATCCACTTGCAGGACGGCGACGTGATCGAGAAGGGCGACTACATCGTCGAGGGCAATCCGGCCCCGCACGATATCCTCGCCATTCGCGGCGTCGAGGAGCTTGCCGCCTATCTCGTCAACGAGATCCAGGAGGTCTATCGGCTGCAGGGCGTGTCGATCAACGACAAGCACATCGAGGTGATCGTTCGCCAGATGCTTCAGAAGGTTGAGATCGACGACTCCGGCGAGACCGAGCTCCTGCAAGGCGAGCAGCTCGACAAGGTCGAACTCGACGAGATCAACGCGCGGGCCGTTGCGGCGGGCAAGAAGCCGGCGAGCGGCCATCCCGTTCTGCTCGGCATTACCAAGGCTTCGCTGCAGACGCGTTCGTTCATCTCGGCCGCCTCGTTCCAGGAGACGACGCGCGTGCTCACCGAGGCCGCGGTCAACGGCAAGGTGGATACGCTCGACGGCCTCAAGGAAAACGTCATCGTCGGCCGGCTGATCCCGGCCGGCACCGGCGCCATGATGAACGAACTGCGCGAGGTTGCCACCAAGCGCGATGCGCTCATCCTTGAGGAGCGCGAGAAGGACGCCGCGAAAGCGGCCGCCGCCGCCAAGCAGGAGGAGGCGCCGGCGCTGCCGGCCGCCGAATAACGCGGCTGCGAACCGAAACGGAAGGGCCGCGCAGCAAAGTGCGGTCCTTCTTCTTTAGAGAATGGTTGAAAATGCCCGGCCAAGCACCTGCCGGACTGGCGCGCTGCGGTGGCAGCGACTAGATGGTGGCCGGCGCGGGTGATGGCGGGGCTGCTGCGTGGTTCGAGCCGCGTGAGAGCCCTGTTTTCGGGCTTTCTTGCTTGACACCCCGGACTGCCGCCGATACAAACCGCCCACTTTTCGGCAGGCGGTGAGCTTCGCTTGCTCGGAACGGCCGCCCGGCTAAGCCTTTGAGAAAATTGCATTTGTCTCAATCGCGCGCCGGCGCATCGCCTCGACGAATGAAGCTCAGACGCTGCCTCTGACAGCCACTGTCAGACTTTGAAGTGAATGGCCGCGGGG
>DASSRW010000167.1:0-8366 GCA_035701545.1 Pseudolabrys sp. | reverse complement strand
CCCCGGCAATCCATCCTCTTCGTAAAAAGATGGATGCCCGGGTCAAGCCCGGGCATGACACAGACAGGAATTGTCGCGCACATCAAAACGGATTCAATCCCGGAGGCAGCGGCATGCCGCCGGTCAGCGCTTTCATTTTTTCCTGCATCACGGACTCGGCCTTGCGGCGCGCATCGGCATGCGCGGCCACCAGCAGGTCTTCCAGGATTTCCTTTTCCTCCGCCTTGAACAGCGAGTCGTCGATTTTGACGCCCTTGAGGTCGCCCTTGGCGGAGAGCCGCACGCTGACCATGCCGCCGCCGGCCGTGCCCTCGACTTCGAGTGCATCGAGCTCCGCCTGCAAGGCCTGAACCTTCGATTGCAATTCCGCGGCCTGCTTCATCAGGCCCATGAAATCAGGCATGGCTAATCCGCTTCACTGTCGTTGTCGGAAGGCGGCGCTTCGCTCGTCGGCTCATCCCGTTCGCGTTGCGTGACCGCAACGATCTCGGCACCGGGAAACTTTGCCAGCACCGATTGCACCAGCGGATCGGCCCGCACCCCCCGCTTCAGTTCCGCCGCGCGCTCGGTCGCCTGCTCCCGCACCGTCGGTTGTCCTTGTTCCTGTGAGACGACAACCAGCCAGCGCTTGCCGGTCCAGTTCATCAGCTTGCGCGACAGATCATGCGCCAGGGTCTTCGCCGCGCTCGGCTCCAGCGCCATCTCAAGCCGCCCATCCTCATAACGCACCAGCCGCACGTCGCGTTCGAGCGCCATTTTCACGGTGACGTCGCGCTTCTCCTGCGCCAGCGCGATCAACGCCTCGAAGGACGGAACGCTCAGCGCCGGCGCTTCCGGCGCGGCTTCCGCCCGCGCAACGGGATCGCCCGCCGGCTGTACCGATTGCGCAAGCGCCGAGCGCGGAGAGCCGCGCGGCGCGTCATAGCGCGGCGCAAATGATTGACCGCCATCCGATGCCGAAACGCCGCCGCCGTTACCGGACAGACGCGAGGACGCCGCCTCACCCTCCTCTCCGAGCGAACGAATGACTTCATCCGGCGTCGGCAGGTCGGCGGCGTAGGCGATGCGCACCAGCACCATTTCGGCCGCCGCAAGCGGACGACCCGCCGTTTCGACTTCGCTAAGGCCTTTGAGCAGCATCTGCCAGGTGCGCGAGAGGATGCGCATTGAAAGCTTCGCCGCAAAATCGCGTCCGCGCGTGCGCTCGGCCTCCGAAAGAGACACGTCATCGGCGACCGACGGCACCGCCTTCACGCGCGTGACAAAATGCGTGAACTCGGCGAGATCGCCAAGCACCACGGCCGGATCGGCGCCGATATCGTATTGCTCGCGCAATTCCCTGAGCGCCGCACCGATCTCACCTTTCATCAGCGCTTCGAACAGATCGACGATGCGCACGCGATCGGCGAGACCCAGCATCTGACGCACGTCCTCGGCGCGTACGGCGCCTGCGGCGTGCGCGATCGCCTGGTCGAGCAGCGAGAGCGAATCGCGCACCGATCCTTCTGCCGCGCGCGCGATCAGCGCCAGCGCGGCCGGCTCGACTTCGATGGCTTCCTTCTGGGCGATGCTTTCCAGATGCCTTACCAACAGCGCAGCATCGACGCGCCGCAGGTCGAAACGCTGGCAGCGCGACAACACCGTTATCGGTACTTTGCGGATTTCGGTCGTCGCGAAAATGAACTTGGCGTGCGGCGGCGGCTCTTCCAGCGTCTTGAGCAGCGCGTTGAAGGCCTGCGGCGAAAGCATATGCACTTCGTCCAGAATATAGACCTTGTAGCGCGCGCTCATCGGCGCGTAGCGAATGGCGTCATTGATCTGACGCACGTCCTCGACCGAATTGTGCGAGGCGGCGTCCATCTCGAGCACATCCGGATGGCGGCTTTCGATAATCGCCTGATCGTGCAAGCCCGTCACAGGCATGTCGATCGTCGGGCCGGTCACCGATCCGTCCGGCAGCTCGTAGTTCAGCGCGCGCGCAAGGATGCGCGCCGTCGTCGTTTTTCCGACGCCGCGCACGCCGGTCAGAATCCAGGCTTGCGGAATGCGCCCGCTCTCGAACGCATTCGAGATGGTGCGCACCATCGCATCCTGGCCGATCAGATCGCCGAAGCTCGCGGGACGATACTTGCGCGCCAGCACGCGATAGCCGGGTTCCGCTGGTGCATCGCCGAGGTCAAGGCCGCTGGGTTTGGGGCTGTCGCTCATCGTAACCCTGAGGCTCCGTCATTGCCGGGCTTGACCCGGCAATCCATCCTATTCGCTAGAAGATGGATGCGCGGGTCAAGCCCGCGCATGACAATGAGAATCGCTGAATAAGGTGGGAGGCTGACGAGCGACCCGATCCGTGCTCGTTAGGGCTGCTTCCTTCCGGACCTGACCCGGTTGGCGAGTGGCTCGTCCACCGCCAACCTCCCGCGCCCTATATCGGGCCAACGGGGGTGGAAAGCAAGTTATCCTCTTGTCATTCCGGGGCGCGAGCGCAGCGAGCGAACCCGGAATCCAGAGCGACGCGACAAACCGCCTCTGGATTCCGGGTTCGCGGCCTTTCGGCCGCGCCCCGGAATGACGTGTTGAGTGATCGGGTCTAATCTGACCGAATGAATTCGAACTTCACTCTCCATCCGCAACTTGCAGCCGATTGCATCGTTGCCGGCGATCTTCCGCTCACGCGTGTGCTGCTCAACGACGATGCCAATTATCCCTGGCTCATTCTGGTGCCGCGGAAGCCCGGGCTTGTCGACCTGACCGACCTGTCGGACGACGACCAGGCTCGGCTCCTGCGCGAGGTGAGCAGCGCCGCACGCGCGCTCAAGGAAATTACGCGCTACGAAAAGCTCAACGTGGCCGCGCTCGGCAATCAGGTGCCGCAGCTGCACGTGCATGTCATCGCGCGTTTCCGAAGCGACGCCGCGTGGCCGAACCCGGTCTGGGGCAAAGCGCCGCGCAAGGCTTACGATACGAACGCGCGCGAACGTCTGCTCGAAGCCGTGCGGCGCCAACTCGAAATCGATGCGCCAATTTGACCGGACGCGCAACGACGATAGATTGTCGCGCATGGCGTGACAGGAGACGTGGCAATGAAGGCAGCTGTGGCAACGGAAAACGGGCTTGCGATTCAGGATATTCCACAACCCAAGCCCAAGCCGTTCGAGCTTCTGATCAGGGTGAAGGCCGCGGGGCTGAACCGCGCCGATCTCGCCGCCGCGCGCGGAAGCGGCCACGGCAAGCCAGGCGCCACGATCGGAATCGACTGGGCCGGCGAAGTTGTCGAGGTTGGATCGGAAGCCAAAGGCGGATTCAGGCCAGGCGACCGCGTCATGTGCGCCGGCTCCGGCGGATACGCCGAATATGCCGTGTGCGACTGGGGCCGCGTCGTGCGCATCCCCGATGACATGACGTTCGAACATGCCGCGACGTTGCCGGTTGCGCTCGGCACCATGCACGACGCGCTTGTGACCAACGGCCGCCTGAAAGCCGGTGAGAGCGTCCTCATTCAGGGAGCGAGCTCCGGCGTCGGCCTGATGGCTTTGCAGATTGCCAAGCTCCTTGGGGCGAAGCTTGTGATCGGCACGTCGACAAACGCCGCTCGCCGCGCGCGCCTCAAGGATTTCGGGGCGGACCTTGCGATCGATACCAAAGACCCGAATTGGCCGGACCTGGTGCTGAACGCGACCAACGGTCAGGGCGTCAATCTGATCGTCGATCAGGTCTCGGGCAGCCTTATGAACGGCAACATGAAGGCGGCGGCCATTCGCGGCCGCATCGTCAATGTCGGCCGACTCGGCGGCGGCAAGGCCGAATTCGATTTCGATCTGCACGCCAACCGCCGGATCACCTATATCGGCGTGACGCACCGCACGCGCTCGGTGGACGAACTGCGTGAGGAAACGCGTGCGATGTGGGCGGACCTCGCCAACGCGGTCACAAGCAAGAAACTAGGCCTCCCTGTCGAAAAAATTTTTCCGCTCGATCAGGCAAAGGCGGCGCAGGAGTACATGCGAACCAATCAGCATTTCGGCAAGATCCTGTTGGTTCCGTAGCGGATCGGCGCATTGCGCTAATCTCGTCGCCATGTAATTTTGCCTTCGATGTCCCCTCGCCCCGATCTCGGCCCCAAACCACGCCTTGGTTACACCGACAGCCGACTCGAACGGGTCGCGGAGGCGCGGCCGGACGACGTTGCTATCGCTGCATATTCTGCAGATGCGCAGGCACGCACTTACGTCGTCGGCGGCGAGATGATCGTGATGAAGAAAAGCGAGCGCGCGAACGATCCGCTGTTCAGCATGGCGGAAGCACGCGCTTTTGGCCCGCCGACCGAGATGATTTTTCTCGGACTGATGGACGGTGCGGCGCGCTTCGGCGTCGGGATCGAGCCCAAGGCGGCGGAGGCGCTGAAGGAAAAGCCGGAACTCCTTATCACCGATCTACGTTCGATTGCGGTCAAGGGGCTGGTGGAGGCCGATCATCTGCCGCCGATCGCCGAGGCGAAGGCCCTGCTGCATTGGCACGCCCGCCACCGGTTCTGCCCTGCGTGCGGACAGCCGACGCGGCCGGTACACGCCGGCTGGCGACGCGATTGTCCGACATGCGAGACGCAGCATTTTCCGCGCACCGATCCGGTGGCAATCATGCTCGCCGTCGACGGCGACAACTGCCTGCTCGGCCGCTCGCCGCGTTTTGCGCCGACGATGTGGTCGTGTCTCGCCGGCTTTGTCGAGCCGGGCGAAAGCATCGAGGACGCGGTGCGGCGCGAGACGCGCGAGGAGTCCGGCATCGTGTGCGGACGCGTCGTCTATTTCGCCTCGCAGGCCTGGCCGTTCCCGACCTCGCTGATGGTCGGCTGCCACGCCGAGGCAAAGACGCGCGAGATTGTGGTCGACCGCAGCGAACTCGAAGACGCACGCTGGTTCAGCAAGGGCGAAGTTGAATCGATGCTGATGCGCCGGCATGTGAACGGCCTGACCACGCCGCCGCCGGTCGCCATCGCACACCACATCATCCGCGCCTGGATTGAGGACGAGGTCTCGTTTGACTGACGCACCGACAAGCAAGCCGGCGATTCTGTGCTCCGGCATCGCCGTGCACGACATCGTCATGCGCGTGAAGAGCTTTCCGGAGCCCGGCACGAAGGTGCATGCCTCGGACTTCATCATCACCGGCGGCGGCTGCGCCGCCAATGCCGCCGTTGCTGTGGCGCGGCTCGGCGGCGACACGCGCTTTGCCGGACCGCTCGGCGATGGCGATGATGCGATCAGCAATCGCATCATCGCCGACCTTGTCGCAGAAGGGATCGACTGTTGCGGCATCGAGCGCGTCGCCGGCGGCAGCGCGTCGGTATCGCTTATTCTTCTGGACGAGCAGGGAGAGAAGACGATCGCGACCCGCCGCGGCGGTCAGCTTGGCGACCGGCTGCCGGCCGATCCGCAGAAATTGCTGGCCGGCGTCGATGCGGTGCTGGTCGACAACCGTTTTCCCGAATTCGTGACGGCGGTGTGCCGCGCCGCCCGCGCGCGAAACGTTCCGGTCGTCATCGACCTCGACCAGCGTACCGGCCTTGACGATCCGTTGCTGGCGCTTGGGACACACGTCATCGCGTCATCGGAGGCCTCACGCGGCAGCACCGGCCTCAACGATCTTCCGGCAGCACTCCGGCGTCTCAACGAACGGCTGGATTGCTTTCTTGCCATCACCGATGGGCCAAACGGCGTCTATTGGCTTGAAGGCAGTGAAGTGCGCCATATGCCGGCGTTCAAGATCGACGCAATCGATTCGCTGGCCGCCGGCGACGTCTTCCACGGCGCATTCACCCTCGCCCTGGCAGAAGGCCGCAAGCCGGTCGAGGCCATGCGATTCGGCAGCGCCGCTGCCGCGCTCAAATGCACCCGCTTTGGCGGCGCCTCAGGCGCGCCCAGCCGCGCGGAAGTGGCCGATTTCCTCAAGCAGCGCCCAGCATCGGCCGCGTGAGCCGGGCATTAACCGGGCGTTAGGGTTAACGTTTTATTGCTTGGGTTCCTGCCGGAGGCCACCCGCGGATCGCCCATGCTGTTCATCCGGACTGACACCGCCCGTTTGCTTGCTTCGATCGCGGTCACCGCTCTGCTGGCGCTACCCGCCGCCGGCTGCAAGACCACGGACGACGAAACCACCGGCTCGATTCGCGCGGCCGCCCTGACGGCGACGCCACGGACCGACGCGGAGTGGCGGGAGTCCGCCGCGGCATGGGGCGAGCGCTACCGTACCAACACCGGGGACGCCGAAGCGGCGATGCACTATGCGCGGGCGCTGCGGGCCATCGGCGAGCGCGCTCAGGCCGTCGCGGTGCTTCAGCAGGCCTCGCTGCAAAATCCCTATGACAAGGCGTTGCTGGGCGACTACGGCCGCGCGCTGGCGGAGGTGGGTGACTTCAACCAGGCGCTCGCGGTTTTGAGCCGCGCGCATACGCCGGATCAGCCGGACTGGCGCATTCTCAGCGCGCAAGGCGCGGTGCTCGACCAAATGGGCCGCCACGAGGAAGCCCAGCGGCATTATTCGAGCGCGCTGAAGATCAAGCCGAACGATCCATCGGTGTTGTCGAACCTTGGCCTGTCCTATGCACTGTCGAAAGACTTGAAACGCGCGGAGGCGACGTTGCGGCGCGCGCTTGCACAGCCCGGAGCCGAGCCGAAGGTCCGGCAGAACCTGGCCCTCGTGGTCGGATTGCAGGGCCGCTTCGCGGAGGCGGAGAAAATTGCAAGCGCCGAGCTGCCGCCGGACCAGGCCGCCGCCAACGTGACCTATTTGCGCCAAATGCTGGCGCAACGAGGCGCCGACAAGAAACAGACCGCGCGCCAGGCTGCCGCCAACAATTCCTGAGCTCTTCGTTGCAACTTTGAGCGCGGCCGCCGCGGTGCCACCCTTCGCGCGGTCGCTGTTCGGTCGCGACCCGCCTAGGCGGCGCGGCGCTAGCAGGTTGCTGAAAAACTCTGCTCGACGACCATGATGGCATGTGATTCCGTGGATTTGAACCCACGGGGTGATTTGGCATGCGCGGACAAGACGATCGGTCGGAAGTCTTTTTCTCGTACGTGCGGCTGGAGGAGCGCATTCCGTTTGATCATCCGCTGCGGCCGATCAAAGCGCTGGCGGATGAGGCGTTGGGCTCTCTGAGTGGGCGATTTGATGGGCTGTACTCGTCGATGGGTCGCCCCTCGATTGCACCCGAGATGCTGCTGCGGGCGACGCTGTTGCAGGCATTCTTCTCGGTTCGCTCCGAGCGGATGCTGATGGAGCAGATCAACTACAATCTGTTGTTCCGCTGGTTTGTTGGGTTGCCGATGGATGCGGAGGTCTGGCATCCGACCGTGTTCACGCACAACCGCGACCGGCTCATGGAGGCGGATGTGGCGCGCGAGTTCCTGGCGGCACTGCTAGCGCTGCCACAGGTGAGGAAGCTGTTGTCGAACGAGCACTTCTCGGTTGATGGCACGCTGGTCGATGCGTGGGCCTCGATGAAGAGCTTCCGGCCGAAGGACGGCTCGGGCGAACCGCCCTCTCCGGGGCGCAACGGCGAACGCAACTTCCACAAAGAGAAACGCTCAAACGAGACGCATGCCTCGACCACCGATCCCGATGCACGGCTTTATCGCAAAGCAGACGGCCGCGAGAGCCGGCTGTGCTTCATGGGGAACGTGCTGATGGAGAACCGCAATGGGTTGGCGGTCGATGCCGCCCTGACTCATGCAACCGGCACCGCCGAACGTGAGGCGGCGCTCGGCATGCTGGACCGGCGAGGGAGCGATCGCCGCATCACGCTCGGCGCCGACAAGGCCTATGACGTGACCGCATTCATCGAAGACCTGCGCGACCGTAAGGTGACGCCGCACATTGCCATCAACGGCGCGGTCAGCAAGCTCGGCGTCATACGCAAGACCGCTGTCGATGGCCGCACCACTCGGCACGCGGGCTATGCGATCAGCCAAGTCTGTCGCAAGCGCATCGAAGAGGTGTTCGGCTGGATCAAGGCGCAGGCCGGGCTCGCAAAGGTCAAGCTTCGAGGCCGTGCCAGGGCCGAAGCCGCCTTCACCTTCGCAGTCGCAGCCTGCAACTTGATCCGCATCCCAAAATTACTGGCCGCAACTGCCTGAGCGTCGTTGCACGGCTTGCCGTCAATGTCGCCCAGCTACCGTTCCCAATGCCCCAGACCTCAAAAAGCAGTACACACAGACTTCTTCAGCAACCTGCTAGTGCTTATTGGTATCGGCGGCATCACGCTGCTCGCCCCGACGCTGCAACTTCACTCTCGCCTGATTTTACCAGCCGGTCTCACATTCGGATTTTTCGGCGGGATTCTGGGAGGCATCGCGGCCATGGCGGGACCGCTG
>DASSRW010000166.1:0-20229 GCA_035701545.1 Pseudolabrys sp. | reverse complement strand
AACACCCACACGCCTTTGGGATAGGCGGCGATATTCCAGTTGAACTTCCACATCAGCGCATAGAGCACGGCCGACGCAAAAAGCCCAAGCGACGGACGGCGCAGCAGCAGCCACAGGATCGGCGAGAAGCCGGCCAGCAGGATGATGTAGAGCGGCAGCACATCCATGTTGACCGGCTTGAACTTGAGCAGCAGCGCCTGAAGGACGGTCACATCCGGATTGCGCAGAAAGTTCAGCACGCCCATTTCTTCGGTGTAGAGCGGATTGTTAAAGCTCTGCGCGACGTAGGCGATCTCCGCGAGGTAGATCGCGAACAGGAACACGTGCGCGACGTAGATCTGCCACGCGCGTTTGAGCACGCGCGCGCTGGAGACGATGAACCCGTGCTCGCGCATGGCGCGGCCGTAAACGAACGCCGCGGTGTACCCGGAGATGAAAACGAAGATTTCGGTGGCGTCGCTAAAGCCGTAATTGCGGATCGTGATCCAGCTCACCGCATTCGACGGAATGTGGTCGAGAAAGATGAGCCAGAGTGCGAGTCCGCGGAACAGGTCAAGCCGCAAATCGCGTTCGGTCGAAACCGGGGGCATGAGCGGCTTTTCTTCAGTCGGCGCTTTCGGCCATAATCGGGTTGCAGGACTTTGTGGCAATGCCTAGGCAGCGCGCCCCGATATAAGCATGTACCGCGCCGTTACCAGAAACATCGAAGTCACGGTCAAACCGCGGTTCATTTCCGAACGGTCCTCGCCCAGCAACGGCTACTACTTCTGGGCTTATACCATCGATATCAAAAACGGCGGTCATGAAACGGTGCAACTCAAGACGCGCCATTGGCGCATTACGGATGCCTTGGGGCGCCTGCAGGAGGTCAAAGGCCCCGGCGTCGTCGGCGAACAGCCTATGCTCAAGCCCGGCGAATCTTTCGAGTATACAAGCGGCGTGCCGCTGCCGACACCCTCGGGCTTTATGGCCGGCAGCTATGGAATGGTGACCGCCGCGGGTGAGCGGTTTGATATCGAAATCCCGGCTTTTTCCCTCGATTCACCGGACAACGAACGCACGATCAATTAGGCCGCCCGGCGTTTCATCGCGCCGCAAGATCACGCCGGATCGGCTCCGACCTCGGCGGGCGCGAACTTGTAGTTCGCGCTGCAAAACTCGCACGTGACGGAAATCTCGCCGTTCTCGACCATGTGGTCGCGGTCATCCTGCGAAAAGCTCTTGAGCATGGCTTCGACATTGTAGCGCGAACACGAACATTCCGCCCGCACGTCCATGCCGCGGAAAACACGCACACCGCGCTCGTGAAACAGCCGGTACAACAGCCGCTCGCTCGACAACGCCGGATCGATCAGCTCGACGTCTTCAACGGTGTCGATCAGGGCGCGGCCTTCCACCCAGGCATCATCTTCGGGCACCTCGTGCGGAATCGTGCCCTCCGGCGCATCGCCGGGATCGAGATCGGCCACGCGCGCGCGTTCCGGTGCCTTCGGCAGGAATTGCAGCATGATGCCGCCCGCGCGCCAGCGATGGCTGGCGCCGTTACCGTTGCCGGCGCGCAATTCCTCGGCCACGGCCAGCCGCACGCGGGTGGGAATCTGCTCAGAGCGCAGAAAGTACTCGTGCGCGGCCTCCTCGAGCCCGCCGCCGTTCAAGGCGACCAGGCCCTGGTAGCGGTTCATGTCGGGCCCTTGATCGATCGTCATCGCCAGATGCCCGGCACCGAGCATGTCGCCGCCGGCCGACTTGCCGGCGGCGATCGCCTCAGCGACTCGATTCTTGTCGAACCGGGCACAGGCCCGGACCTTGTCCGGCGCGGTGAAATCGACCACGAGCATCCGCACCGGCCCGTCGGTCTGGGTTTGCAAAATGAAGCGGCCCTCGATCTTCAACGCCGAGCCGAGCATGACGGTGAGCACCACCGCCTCGCCCAGCACCTTTGCGACCGGCGCAGGATAGGCATGCCGCTCCAGAATTTGATCGATGGCCGGCCCGAGCCGGACCACGCGTCCGCGCAAATCGAGCGCCGCGACCTCGAAAGGCGTAATGGTGTCGTCGGCCGACGTGGCCGACGGCGCCCGCGTCGGGATGGCAGTGTTCGGATCGTTCATCGAAGTTATGTAGCGTGATCCAGCCGGATTGCTACCGCCCGCCGGCGTGCAGGCACCAGGCGAGAATGCCCTTTTGGGCGTGCAGGCGGTTCTCTGCCTCGTCGAATACGACGGATTGCGGGCCGTCGATCACCTCGTCGGTAACCTCCTCGCCGCGGTGCGCCGGCAGGCAATGCATGAACAGCGCGTCCGGACTGGCCTTCGCCATCAGCCGCGCGTTGACCTGGTAACGCTTGAGCAGGTTGTGCCGCTTGTTGCCGTCGCGGTCGCCCATCGAGACCCAGGTATCGGTGACGACGCAATCGGCATCCCTGACCGCCTGCTCCGGATCGACGGTGAAACGAATCTGGGCCCCCGATTGCTTGACCCAATCCATCAGCCACTTCTTCGGTTTCAGCTCCGACGGCGTCGCAACCTGCAAACGGAACTCGAAACGCTCGGCTGCGTGCATCCAGGAGGCCAGCACGTTGTTGGCATCGCCGGTCCACGCCACGGTGCGGCCGCGGATCGGCCCGCGTTTTTCCTCAAACGTCATCACGTCGGCCATGGCCTGGCAGGGATGCGACCGGCGCGTGAGGCCGTTGATCACCGGCACGGTGGCGTGACGCGCGAGTTCGACGACCGCATTGTGATCGAGAATGCGAATCATGACGGCATCGACGTAGCGCGAAAGCACGCGCGCAGTATCGGCCAGCGTCTCGCCGCGGCCGAGCTGCATTTCCTGCGCGGTCAGCAGAATGGCTTCGCCGCCGAGCTGGCGCATGGCGACATCGAAGGAGACCCGCGTGCGCGTCGAGGGCTTGTCGAACACCATCGCCAGCGTCTTGCCGGCGAGCGGCGCTTCATCGATCACGCCGCTTTTGCGCCGCTCTTTCATGGCGCGGCTTTGCGCGATCATGCCGGCAAGCGCATCCCTCGGGATGTCGGTCAAATCGAGGAAATGCCGCACGCCGTTGGCTCCGCTCATGACGCGGCTCCTTGCTTCAGCGGCTGCGCATGGGCCCGCTCGAGTTGCGTGCACGCGCGATCGATCCGCGTTACCGCTTCCGCGACCTCCTCTTCGCTTATGATCAGCGGCGGCAACAGCCGCACGACATTGTCGCCGGCGCCGACCGTGATCATCTTCTCCGCGCGCAAGGCGTCGACCATCTCGGCCGCCGGCGGCGTCAGGCGCAGCCCGATCAGGAGACCCTCGCCGCGCACTTCGGCGATGACCGAGGGATGGCGGTCCTTGATCTCGGCAAGCCTTTGCTTGAACAGCAGGCCGGTCTTGCGCACGCGATCGAGGAAGCCATCGGCCTCCATAACGTCGAGCACGGCGTTGCCCACCGCCATCGCCAGCGGATTGCCGCCGAACGTGGAGCCGTGCGTGCCGACCGTCATGCCCCTCGAGGCTTCCCGCGTCGCGAGGCAGGCGCCGACGGGAAACCCGGCGCCCAGCGCCTTCGCCAGCGTCATGATGTCCGGCGTAACGCCGGAACGCTGATAGGCGAACATTTCGCCGGTGCGGGCAAAACCGGTCTGGATTTCATCGAAGATCAGCAGCAGCCCGTGCTGGTCGCAAAGTTGACGCAGCGCACGCAGGAACGCGTGCGGCACGACCCGCACCCCGCCCTCGCCCATGATCGGCTCGATGAGGATGGCGGCCGTCGCGGGCCCGATCGCCTTTTTTGTGGCCTCGAGATCGGCAAACGGCACCTGGTCGAAGCCATCGACGGGAGGCCCGAAGCCGTCGAGATATTTCTTGTTGCCGGTTGCCGCGATCGCCGCCAGCGTGCGCCCGTGAAAAGCCCCTTCGAACGTGATGATGCGATAGCGTTCCGGCCGGCCCGACGCGGACTGGTATTTGCGCGCCATCTTGATCGCGCATTCGATCGCCTCGGCGCCGGAATTCTGGAAAAACACCGTGTCGGCGAAGCTCATCGCGCACAGGCGCGCGGCCAGCTTCTCGCCTTCCGGGATGTGATAGAGGTTCGAGACGTGCCAGACCTTCTGTGCCTGCCGGGTGAGCGCGTCGACCAGACGCGGGTGGCGGTGCCCCAGCGCGTTAACGGCGACGCCGGAGGTAAAATCGAGGTACCGGTCCCCGTTCGCCGCAATCAGCCACACGCCCTCACCCCGCTCGAAAGCGAGGTCGACGCGGGCATAGGTCGGCAAAAGATGCGAGCTCACGGGCTTCATCGTCCGTCGAACATTCTTGCTTGCGCATGGATTTTACGAGAACCGAATCGGCTTTTCGGGCGATGCGCACGCCGAAAATGAATGTGCCGCCTTCGGGCGGCACGTTTTTACATTCTATTCCGGGGTCTCGACCTGTCAACACGACCCGCCGTTTCACGGCTTTTGGACTCATTTGTGCCGCAAGTCGCGATTCTAAAGGAAAACCTGTTGGTAGTTGGGATGCGTCCGTTGCTGAACGCTTGCAAAACTGTCCGCATATTGTAGCGTTTTGGCAAGCTAGTACGACATCTCGTGCGGCGTATCGCTTTCTTGTTCAACGAAGCAACGTGTGCGTTGGGCGCGCAGGAGCGCCAGACGACGGGGATGGATTCCATTAATACCTTGCACGCCCAGGGAGAAAGCTTGATGAGCTGGACCGACGAGCGGGTCGAGCTCCTGAAGAAGCTGTGGGCCGACGGCCTCTCCGCCAGCCAGATCGCCGCCGAACTGGGCGGCATCACCCGCAACGCCGTCATCGGCAAAGTGCACCGGCTGGGCCTTTCCGGCCGCGCCAAAAGCCCCTCCTCGTCCGCGCCGCGCCCGCGCAAGGCGCGTTCCGCCGGCATGCTGCGGGTGTCCCGCCCTTCCATGCGCGGCAACACGGCGCTCGCCTATGAATACGAGCTTGAGCCGGAACCCGAGCTGTTCGAAATCCCGGTCGAGCAGCGCAAGACGCTGCTCGAATTGACCGAGAAGACCTGCCACTGGCCCGTCGGCGATCCGGGAAGCACGGATTTCTTCTTCTGCGGCGGCGAGACGGTCGGCGATCTTCCTTATTGCGCCCACCATTCGCGCGTGGCGTTCCAGCCGGCCAACGAGCGGCGTCGCGACAAGCGACCGTTTCGCGGCTGATCCGCGCGGGGTTGCCTGGCGACCCGCGCCCGATCGTCGCCGTTTCAATCCTGGACCCTCGCCGCGTCGGCCTTCTCGATGACCTCGATCTCGCTGCGGAGCGGCGCCGTGACTTCGACCTTTCCGGGTTCGTCCCGTCCCTGCGGCACGCGCATGCCCAGCGTGATTTCCCGCGCGCCGAGTACCGTAAGCGCGACGACAAACGGGCAAAGGTAGTAAAGCAGGCGGAAGAGCAGCAAACCGGCCAGCAACTGCTCCTTGTCGTACTGCCACAGCGCCACCAGCATCGCGGCGTCGAAAACACCGAGCCCGCCGGGCGCGTGGCTGGCGAAGCCGAGCATCGTCGCGGTCACGAAGATCACGGCCATGTAGACGAAACCGATGTTCGGCTCGTCGGGCAGCAGCATGTACATCGCCAGCGCGCAACAACTGAGATCGAGAATGCCGATGCTGATCTGAATGAGGGTTGAGAAGCCGCCCGGCAATTGCACCTGCCAGCCGCCCTTTCCGATCACGCGCGGCGCGCTGGAAACCCAGGCGATATAGGAGCCAAGCGCCGCCAGGATGCCGACGGCGATGGCGCGATTGATCCACAGCGGCAACTGGTCGATCGCCGAGGCCGCCAGCGGCACGTAAAGAACGCCGAGGCCGAGCACCATGGCGTTGCCGAGCCAGAACGTGAGGCCCGCGACAAAACACACCTTCGCCACGTCGACAGCGCTCAGGCCATAGCATGAATAAATCCGGTAGCGCACCGCGCCGCCGCTGAACGCGCTCGCGCCGACATTGTGACCGATTGAATAGCTGGTGAAGCCGGTGAGCGCCGCAATGCGGTAAGGAAGCCAGCCAAAGCCGACCGCGCGCAGCGCGAACAAATCATAGAACGTGAGGCTGGCGTATCCGATCACGACGAATGCGGAGGCGAGCGCGATCTGGTGCGGCCTGGTCGCCCGCAACGCGGCGACGACCTCATCCACATCGGTGTCGCGCAGCGTCCGGTACAGCACGACGACCGCGACGGTGATGATGCCGAGACTGAGCATCATGCCAATTCGATTCCAGCCGATCGTCTTCCGAAAGAAGCGCTCAACCGTACGCAGCACACTCAGCATCCATCGCTCCGAAATCGGCGCCTCGGACCGCACGACCGTCCCCGTGATCGGCTTTCATCGACAACGCAATGGCGACCCCTAGCAGAACTCCGGTTGAGGCGCGAGGGCGCTGCCGCAATCCTTGCGATCTGCTAGGCTTTGCGGTTGCGGCCTGTCACACCGCCAGGCCCGTGCTTGCAAGGAGGCATGCGATGACAGGCCCCGACGGCACCGTTCCGCGGCGGACAATGCTTAAGGCCGCCGGGTTGAGCCTCGCCGCAGGCCTGCTGGAGATAGAGGCTGTCGCGGCCGAAAGCGAGGCCGCCGCGGCCCCAATTTGGAGCGCTGACTACTGGGCGCGGAAAGGAAGCGTTCCGCTCTACTTGTTCCGCAAGCGGGTGGGCGCGCCAAAACCGGGCGAACCGCCGCGGCCGGTTCTGTTCCTCGTGCACGGCTCCTCCAACTCGTCGCGTACCAGCTACGACCTCAGCGTGCCCGGCAAAGGCGAGTATTCGATGATGAATGTCTTTGCCCGCTACGGTTACGACGTCTGGACGATGGATCACGACGGCTACGGCAAATCCGGCAGCTCGGGCAACAATTCCGATTTCAAGAGCGGGGTTGAGGATTTGAAAGCGGCCGTCTCCGTCGTGGTGCGTGAAACCTCCCGGCAGAAGCTCCACTTCTACGGCACCTCATCCGGCGGCATTCGCGCCGCTTGCTATGCGCAGGCCGAGCCGGACCATGTGGACCGGCTGGTCCTCAGCGCGTTTACCTACAAAGGCAGTGGCGCGGCGGAAATCGCGCGCCGGCGCAAGCGGATCGATGCACTGCGGGCGAACCCACGCCGCAAGCGCGACGCCGCCATGATCCGTTCGATCTTCACGCGCGACGGCCACCCGTCGAGCTACGATCCCGCGGTTGCCGAAGCTATCATTGCCGAGGAAATGAAATTCGGCGACAGCGTTCCGAGCGGCACCTATCTCGACATGGCGGCAAACCTGCCCGTCGTTGATCCTGCCAAAGTGATGTCGCCGGTATTGATGACGCGCGGCGAATGGGACGGCAATTCGACGAATGACGACCTGCTCGATTTCTTCCGCCAGCTTCCAAACGGCGACCGCCAGTTCGTTATCCTGCCGCGCGTCGCGCACAGCGCCGGTTTCAGCAACAACCGGCGCCTGCTCTGGTACGCGGTGAAGAACTTCCTCGCCGAGCCGGCGCCGACCGCAAGCTAGCGCGCGACCGCGATCTCGAGCGGGAAGTTGTCGACAATCTCGTGACCTTTGTCGTTCACGATGAAGGTATGCCCGAGAAAAATTCCGAACATGCCGTCAGCGGTGATGGGATTTGGCTCCGCCATGATCACCATGCCAGGCTTGAGCACCATATCGCCTTCGACGCCGCGCACATGCTCGGCCGAAACGTGCGGATTGTCGGTGACGATATCGATGCCGTGGCATTGCGTCGGCCGCGATTGCACGCCGTGGTCGCGGAAGAATTTGCTCGCCGTGCGCATCGCTTCCGCCGGTTTCCCGGGCGCAATCTCGGCGACGATCTTGTGATAGCCGGGCAGCGTGATCTCCTCCCAGAACTTGCGCACCATCTCGGTCGGCTCGCCAAGGCAGATGGGAGAGCCGATCTGCGCGGTGTAGCCGCGATAGCCGGCCGCAAGCTCCATGTTGATGATGTCGCCCTTTTGCAGCACGCGGCTGGACGGCCGCGGGTTGCCAAAGACCATCGCCGGGTTCGTCATGGGCGTCGAGCCGATGATGAGAAAATCGATGTCGCCGCCGCCGTCCATGATCGCGGCGCCGGCCGCGGCGCGCAGTTCATATTCCTTCGCGCCGGGCTTCGCGCGCGCGACCATCGCTTCCATCGCCCGCTGGCACAGCACACCCGCCTTGCGCACGCAGTCGAGTTCCTCCCGACTGTGAATGACGACGAGATCGTGCAGAAAGCCTTTGGTGAAAACGATCTCCGCATCCGGCAGGCCGGCGCGCAGCGTATTGTACTGGTTGACGGGCATGTAATCGCCGTGCCGCGGGTCGATCTCCATCAAGCCGATGCGGCCGCGCTCGAGCTTTAGCTCTTTCAGACGTTCGACCATCACCTGGCCATACTGGCCGTTACGGCTGTGACGCACGTCCTTGA
This sequence comes from Pseudolabrys sp., assembly GCA_035701545.1. Taxonomy (GTDB): domain Bacteria; phylum Pseudomonadota; class Alphaproteobacteria; order Rhizobiales; family Xanthobacteraceae; genus Pseudolabrys. Next base: position 11,801 of record DASSRW010000166.1, on the reverse strand, counting down.
CCGCAACCTCGACGATGCGCCGCACGGCTTCCGCATGCGTGCCGCCCATCGAGTAGATCATGGCCGGCTCGCCATCGAGCGGCACCAGCACGTAGCAGCAGAGCGCGTGCCACTCCCAATGCCCGGTGAGCCACGCCATGCCGCCGCCGAAGCTCCAGTGACTGGGCCCGCCGGCGGCGATGACGCAATCGAGCTTGTGCTCCCTCATTTTGGCGCGCAGCGCGGCGTAGCGGCGCGCGTATTCCTGCGCCGAGAACTGCTCGTAGACCGCGTCCCGGTAATAGGGCGTTTCGCGCATGTTGGCGAACGGCAAGGCCTGATCGAGCTTGTCGCGCACGATCTCCCAAGGCTGCGGTCCGAGCGGCGTCCGTGGCTGAACGTTCATGGATACTCCCCGATTTTGCCGGCAGCGCGCTGCGCCGCCTGACTTACTCCGTGCATTTGCCGATCTTGACCGGGCCGCCGGCGCGTTTGACCGCGTCATTGGCAATCGACTCGTCGAACACACGTTGCACAGTCGGCTTCTTGTTGGCGGCAATGTAGCCGTTGGCGACGTCATTATCGATCGTCCAGGCGGTCCGCTTGGCGTCGTAGCCCTGGTTCACCGACCACACACAGTGATCGGTCAGCACCTTCCAGGCATATTCGACGGCCTCCTTCGGTTTTCCGGTCGCTTTAACGATGATCGGCAGAACTTTCGCCTCGTCGCGATAGATCGTGCGATTTGCCTCGATCATGGCTGCAACGGTGTCGACCATCAGCTCGCGATCGCGCTTGATCCAGTCGATCTGAGCGCCGTAGGCGTTGAAGAAGTAGTTCGGCAGCAGGTCGGAGAGTTGCACCAGCACGTGCACGCCGGGATTCTTCTTCTGCGCCACGTAGACATCCTCCGGATGCAGTGACACGCCGTCGATCTGCCCCGACACCAGTCCCGGCACGCGGCCGGCCGTGGCACCGGCGACAAATTTGACGTCGTCCACGGTGAGACCGGCGGTCTCCAGCACCTGGCGGCCCATCAGCCAATTGAAACCGCCGACGCCGCCACCGCTGGCGTTGAGCTTTTTGCCTTTGAGGTCCTTGGCGGTCTTGACGTCAGCGGAGACCGTGTAGGCCTGCGGCAGGCGCGGAGCCAGGCCCCAAATTTGCTGCACGTTGACGCCGTGGCCGACGGCGATCGGCGACACCGAGACAAGCGCAGTTCCCTGCGCGGCAGCGGCTTTCGCCGCGGGCGACGAGCCGCCTTCGAATTGAATAATCGTTGCATCGATGCAGTGCTTGGCGAAATAGCCGAGCTCTTTGGCAACGTATGGCGACGTATGGACGACGTTCGGCGGCGCGACCGAAACGCCGATGTTGATCTTGCGCATTGTCGCGCAGGGCTTTGCGCCCTGAGCGGCCGCCGGCTGCAGGCCACCGGCGACGCCGCAACCCGCCATCAGCAGAAGCGTCAGGATACGGCCAGACGAAAATCCATTCCGCATTTTGTCCTCCACTCGTTGTCCTTTTTATCTTGATGCAGTTCAGTCCTGGTTGCCCGCCGCGGTCCACGGCGCGACATGGATTTCGACGAAACGCACGCAAGCGGTCAGTGTGACGCCAAGAAGGCCGAGCGTCACGATCGGCACGAACATTTTGTCCACTTCATACGTGCTTGCCGTCCGCACGATCAGGTAACCGATACCCGAAATCGCCGTGTAGAGGTCGGCAAGCACCATGCCGATGAGCCCTCGCCCAACCGCCAGCCGCAGCCCGGTGACGATAAAGGGCAGCGCACCCGGCAGCACGATATTCACCCAGAGTTGCCGCTCGCTGCAGCGGAACGAGCGGCCGACCTCGATCAGCTTGGGATCGACGTTCTTGACACCCTGATAGGTGTTGATCGCCATCGGGAAAAACGCGAACAGGAAGAGGATAAGCACCTTGCAGGTGGTGCCGAAACCCGCCCACAGCACGATCAGCGGCACCAGAGCGACGCTCGGGATGGAATAAAGAAACGTGATGTAGACGCCGAAGGCGACGTCAAAGACCCAAAACCGGGCCAGCAAGAGCCCGATGACGACGCCGATCACCGCGGCAGCCGAAAGCCCGATCACCAGCACGATCAAACTCGGCGCAAGATAGGACCACAGTTCGCCGTCGCCGATCATCGCGACGGCCGCATGAAAAATCGCGATCGGAGTCGTGAACAGCGACTGGTCGACCTTCGCGCCGAAGATTTGCCAGACGACCAGCACGGAAAACAGCGACACGATGCGGATAGCGACGTTGAGGAGGAATTGGCGCCGCCGGCGCGCAGCCGCGATCCGCTGCGCCTCGGCTTGCGCACCGCCGTCGAGCGCGGCCGCGGTGACCCCGGCCTGCACCGTCATCGGACCGCCTCCGCCAGTCGCGCCCGCTGCGGTCGGGCGGTATGAAGCTGGTGCCAGATATGCGCGCGCAATTCTGCAAAGCGCGGATCGGCGCGCACCGCTTCGACGTCGCGCGGGCGCTGAAACGGCATGTCGATGATTTCCTTGATGCGGCCCGGCCGCGCGGTCATCACGGCAACGCGGTCCCCGAGCAGAATGGCCTCGTCGATCGAATGCGTGATAAAGGCCATGGTCTTGCGCTCTTCCGGCCGCTCCATCAGTTGCAGCAGCTCTTCCTGCAGGATTTCGCGCGTTTGCGCGTCGAGCGCCGCGAACGGCTCGTCCATCAGCAGGATCGACGGGTTGATCGCCAGCGCGCGCACGAGGCCGACGCGCTGCTGCATGCCGCCGGAAAGCTGATAGGGATAGCGCTGCTCGAAGCCGGCGAGGCCGACGAGATCGAGGTAGTGGGCGACGCGCTCCTTGACGTGCGCCGCCGGCGCACCGGCCATTGTCAGCCCAAAGGCCGCATTGTCGTACACCGTTTTCCACGGCAGCAGGCCGAAATGCTGGAAGACCATCGCGACGCCTTCCGGCGGACCAGCGACAGGTTTGCCGCCGACCAGCAGCTGCCCGCCGCTGATGTCGGTAAGCCCGGCGACGCAGCGCAGCAGCGTGGTCTTGCCGCAGCCGCTCGGGCCGACGATGCAGATGATCTCCTGCTTGCGGATCGAGAGCGAAAGTTGCTGAAAGGCGACAACCGTTCCGTCGAGAAACAGCTTGCTTGCGTTGTCGGCGACCACCGCAAACGCGCCGTCGGTTTCCGCAAGAGCCATCGCCCTAGGACTCCACAAGACCCGCAACAGTTCTGCCCGCCGGGGGCGAAGTCAAGCGCCTAGCCGGCGAAGAACTCACGCAATGCTGCTGTTGTTTCTTCTGGTGCTTCTTCCGAAAGATAATGTCCGCACGGCAGCGCCTTGGCGTCGACGATATTTGTCGCGTACCGCTTCCAGATTTCGGCCGGGCTCGGGCGCGAATTGCGTCCGACGCCGCCGGTCGCGCCCCACAGCAGCAATACCGGACAATCGATCTTGCGGCCGGCCTCAAAATCCTTCGTGTCCATGTCGAGATCGACGCCGAAGGTTGCGCGGTAATCCTCGCACACGGCATGGATCGTTTGCGGATTTCGAAAGCAGCGTTTGTATTCGGTGAGCGCCTTGGGATCGAAGAAGCTCAGGCCTTGCGCGGTTTTGGCGAGCTTGCGCTCGATGAACCAGTCGGGATCGGCACCCATCATCTTCTCCGGCAGCGGCTCGGGTTGGATGTTGAACAGCCAGTGCCAGGAGAACCTGCCCCACTCCCTGTTCATGTTGTTGAGCAGATGATGCTGCGGAATGATGTCGAGGATCGCCGCTCGCTTCACCTTTTCCGCATGGTCGAGGCACATGCGATGCAGCACGCGTCCGCCGCGGTCGTGGCCGGCCGCAAAGAATTTTTCGTAGCCGAGCGCCGCCATCACCTCGATCTGGTCATCGGCCATGGCGCGGAAGGAATAGCCGGAATGATCGTCGCCGCCGGGCGGCTTTTCGCTGTCGCCGTAGCCGCGCAGATCGGTGCAGACGACCGTAAATTCGCGCGCCAGCGTCGGTGCGACCTTGAGCCACGACAGATGCGTGAACGGATTGCCGTGCATCAGCAGCAGCGGCGGCCCCTCGCCGCCTTTGACCGTGACGATGCGGGCGCCGGTCGTTCTGATGTCGGTCCGCGTGAAGCCGTCGAGCATGAACCTTACCATTTCTGTCATGGCCGGGCTTGTCCCGGCCATCCACGACTTGAGACGCAAGCAAGACGTGGATGCCCGGCACAAGGCCGGGCATGACGTCGAGAGACCATGCTAATTAAATGCCAAAATACTCCGAATATTTCTTCTTGATCTCCGCCGTTTCCTTTTCCTGCTCGTCGGCGTCGGACTTCATCAATTTGATCGAGGACAGCGGCGTGCGGCCGGCCTTCAGCTTCACGCCGGGATGAAACGAGCGCAGTCCGGCGACATCGGACAGATATTGCTGTGTCTCCTGCGAGACCATGAAGCTCATGAAGAGCTTGGCGGCATTCGGATGCGGCGCATGCGTCGCGATCGCATCGCAGCCCGGAATGAACGGAGTCCCTTCGGTCGGATAGACGATCGCGATCGGCGCGCCTTTTTCCTTGAGCAGGATGTGGACGTATTCCAGCCCGTCGGCCGAAACCGCCCGCTCGCCGAGCGCCAGCTTCTTTGGCGGCTCGGTCGCCGACTGCACCTGCAGGACCTTTTGCTTGCCGAGCTTCTCGAAGTAGCTCCAGCCGATCGTATGCACCGTCTGGAACGTCGACGTCACAATGCCGCCGCTGTAGCTCGGATGCGCCTTGACGATTTTGCCGGTCCATTTCGGTAAAAGCAGATCGGCGAAGCTTTTCGGCGCATCCTCCGGCTTCACCAGTTTGGTGTTGTAGGCGATCGGCATCAGCGTGAAGCGAACGCTCGCATAGGTGCCGTCCGGGTCGCGTTGATTGGCGGGCCATTTGGTGAGCTCGGCGGGAACGAACGGCGCGAGCACGCCCTGCTTCTTCCAGGTGACGAACATCGCCTCATCGGACCCGTCGAGCACGTCGACGGCATAGATATGACTGGCGCGTTCCTGCGAGACGCGCTGGAAAAGCCGCTCGCTGCCGCTGCGCTCGACGTCAACTGAAATGCCCGGATACTTCTGCTCGAATTTCCTGGCGAGCCCTTGCACCACCTTGAGATCGATCGCGGTGTAGTAGACGACCTTGCCTTCTTTTTTCGCGGCCTCGATGAGCTGCGGCGTGACCGGCTCCGGCTTCGGCGCGGCGGCAGCGTGAGCCGCCAGGGCAATGGTCAATGCACCCGCAAACAAACTCGCAATCGACGGCTTCATCATCGTGGCGCTCTCCCCGCGTTTCGCCGTGCTTGCAGCCCGGCGCTTGTTGGCGGCGAGCCTAGCAAACGTCGCGCCCTTTGCGAGAGAAAATGCCGAACCGATTGCCGAAAATCGAAAGCCCCGGCTTCGCGCACGAAGCCGGGGCAATCGGGGGACGCATAGGATGGGATCAGTCGCACACCGTCACGGGACGAACGCGGGGGCCGACCGGCGTTTCGACGACCTGCTTCACGACGTAGCAGTCCGGGCCCCAGTAGGCCGGGCCGTAGAAGCCGACGCGGAAGCCGCGACCCCAGTGGTAGTGATGGAAGCCGTGGATGCCATGGCCGTGCATATGGGCGGAAGCGGCGGTGGGAACGAGCGCAGCGGCGGCAATCGCGGTGGTGGCGCCGAAGGCGAGAATGAGCTTGCGGAACATGGTGGTCTCTCCTGGTTCGAGGGATGTGCCTGCCACATCCTGCCCGTCTGTCGCGGGCATCCCCGCAAAGGTTCACGCAGGGTCGAACGAAATCCCCGCATTGCGGAAAACCCTGTATTTCCAACGGCCGAACGGGCGCTGTGCCGGCCGCTTGCCGCGCGGCCCCGCAACAGGCAACGTAGTACCGCCGAAGCATGACGTGAGGCCCGGCCTGTTTTCGCCGCCGGTTTGAACCCGACCGCCGCTGCCCGCGACTAATTCCACGAGCCGGACGGCCTGCCGATGCAAACGACTTCGGACGAAGTACTGATCGGACGAATCGCCGCCGGCGACCGGACCGCCATGCAGGTGCTGTTCGCGCGGCATCACGTGAAGGTTTACCGGTTCGTCCTGCGGCTCGTGCGCAACGAAGCGGCGGCGGAGGACCTGATCAGCGAGGTGTTCTTCGACGTCTGGCGCAACGCCGCAAAGTTCGAAGGACGATCCGCCGTCTCGACCTGGCTGCTGGGCATCGCCCGCTTCAAGGCGCTGTCGGCACTCAGGCGAAAGCCGGAGGAAGAACTGGACGACGAGACGGCCGAAGCGATCGAGGATACCTCCGACGATCCCGAGGCCGCTCTTGCGAAGAAAGACAAGGGTGCGGTGTTGCGGCAATGCCTGAGCGCACTGTCGGCCGAACATCGGGAGATCGTCGATCTCGTCTACTACCACGAGAAGTCCGTGGAAGAGGCGGCGCAGATCGTCGGCATCCCGGAAGCGACGGTAAAGACGCGCATGTTCTATGCGCGCAGGAAACTGGGTGAGTTGCTGAAGCAGCATGGAGTCGAGCGAGGTTGGCCATGAACGCGACCGATAACGAAGCGCCCGGCGATATCGAGCAATTGCTGCCCTGGCACGCCGCCGGCACGTTGAGCCGGCACGACGCGCAGCGCGTCGAGCACGCGCTCGCGCAGGATGCCGAGCTTGCGCGCCGCTACGAGCTCGTGCGCGAGGAACTGGGCGAAACCATCCGACTCAATGAGACGCTGGGCGCGCCGTCCGTGCGCGCGATGGACAAGCTGTTCGCCAGGATCGACGCCGAACCGGCGCGCAGGCCCGCCGCGCGCGTGAGCGTTGGCGCGCGTCTTGCCGAGTTCTTCATCGGCCTGTCGCCGCGCACGCTGGTTTGGTCGGCAAGCGCCGCCGCGATCGCCATCATCCTGCAGGCGGGATTCATCGTCGAAACGCTGGTCGAAAGGCCGGCGGGCGGATACCAGACCGCCTCGGCTCCGGGCGCGCGGGCGACCGACGGCACGTACGTGCTGATCCGTTTCGCGCCGCAGGCGACCGCCGCCGACATCACGAGCTTTCTCGAGACGAACAAGGCGTCGATCGTCAGCGGACCGTCGGCCGGCGGGCTCTATCGCATTCGCGTCGCGGCGACGGCGCTGCCGAAGGAAGACCTCGCCAATCTCGTGAAGGCTTTGCAGCAAAACAAGAGCGTCGGCTTTATCGCGGTAGCGGAATGACGAGCGAACAAAATCGATCGTAGCGGAGATCGCGCCATGCGCTGGTTTAGAGGTGGACTGCTGTTGGCCGTGAGCGTTGGCATGCTGTCGATTGCTTTCGCGGGGCAAGCCTCGGCGCAATTCAAGCCTGCCGCGCGGGCGCCAAGCATGCCGCCGAGCCGCGGCGATGGCGGCGGATATCGCGGCGGCGGCCATGGATACGGCGTTGGGCTGGGCGTCGGCACCGTCCTTGGCATCCTCAGCACGATGCCGCCGGCGGGCGGCCAATACATCGACGACGGAGACTACGACCGGCCGGTGCGACGATCGCCGCGCCGTTCGCCCCGGCGCGGCGCAAGCGGCGCGCCGCCGGCGAACGAGCGCCGCTACGTGCCCGACGAGGTGGTCATCGAGGTATCGAACGCGGTCACCCCGCAGGCGATCACGGCGCTCGAGCGCCGCCATCGTTTGACGCGCATTGAATCGCAGCGCATCCGGCTCACCAACCGAACGCTCTTCCGCTGGCGCATTCCGGACCGCCGCTCGGTCGCAACCGTGGTGCGCGCGCTCGAAGGCGACCGCGTCGTTTCGGCCGCGCAGCCGAACTACCTCTACACGCTCCAGGAAGACGCCTCGGCAAAACCGGCTGCGCCGGAGGGCGACGCCGCGCAATACGAACTGGCGAAGCTCCACCTGCCGCAAGCGCACGGCGTCGCAAAAGGCGACGGCGTGCTGGTTGCGGTGATCGACTCCGGCATCGATGCGTTCCATCCGGAGCTTGCCGGCGCGATCGCGGCGGCGTTCGACGCGCTCAAGTCTCCGTTCAAGCCGCACTCCCATGGCACCGCCATCGCCGGGCTGATCGCGGCGCATTCGCGGCTGATGGGCGCCGCGCCCGGCGCGCACATTCTGGCCGCGCGCGCGTTCGATCCAGCCGGCGACAGCGCCGAGGCAACCACGTTCAGCATTCTCAAATCGCTCGACTGGGCGGCGGAGAACAACGCGCGCGTGATCAACATGAGCTTCGCCGGCCCGGCCGACCCTGCAATCCAGCGCAGCCTCGAAGCGGCCTACAGGAAGGGCATCGTGCTGATCGCGGCGGCGGGCAATGCCGGCGCCAAGTCGCCGCCGCTTTATCCCGCCGCCTATCCGGAAGTGATCGCGGTTTCCGCCACCACCGCCGACGACAAGCTGTTCGAGGCGTCCAATCGCGGAAAATATATCGCCGTCGCCGCGCCCGGCGCCGACATTCTCGTGGCCGCGCCGGACGCGAGCTATCAGGTGCAATCGGGCACGTCGTTTTCCGCTGCTGAAATCAGCGGCATTGCTGCGCTGATCATCAGTCACAGGCCCGACCTCAAGCCGGCCGCCGTGCGCGCGATCCTCCTCGCCACCGCAAAAGACCTCGGCCCGAAAGGGCGCGATGCGGAATTCGGCGCAGGGCTCGCCGACGCCTATCGCGCGGTTACGGAAAAAGCGCCGGCACCGAAGACCGCAAGCACGGCAAAACATCAACGCAGGCGCGTCAGCCGCGAAGACGACTGAGCCAATCGGCAACATTGCCATGATTTAATCGGCAGCTTTTCCGCATTGCGGAACGCAGCCGCGCGCCGACGGTTTATTCGATGTGCGCGTGACGTGACAGCGCGCGCCAAACGCAAATACGGGGACGGGGATGCACGATAACCATGGCCCAATCTTCTCCGACTCCTGCCGACGGAAAAACCACACGCCGTGATTTCCTCTACATCGCCACGGGATCGATGGCCGTATTCGGCGTGGCGGCCGCCATCGTTCCGCTGATCGATCAGATGAACCCGGATGCGTCGACGCTCGCCGCCGGCGGTCCCGTCGATCTCGACGTCAGCACGGTACAGCCCGGGCAGCAGGTCGTCATCCGCTGGCGGAGCCGTCCGATTTTCGTCACGCACCGGACGCCAAAAATTCTGGATGCGCTCAAAGACAAGCAACTCCTCGATCGCCTTTCCGATCCGGAGTCGGAAAACCGGCAGCAGCCGGAATATGCGAAGAACTGGCACCGCTCGATCAAGCCCGAGTACGGCGTGCTGGTCGGCATTTGCACGCATCTCGGCTGCATTCCGAACTTCTTTCCGCAGCCGAGCCCGAGCCAGCCGGCGCCGAACTGGCCGGGCGGTTATTTCTGCCCGTGCCACGGATCGAAATACGATCTTGCCGGCCGTGTCTTTCGCGGCGTGCCGGCGCCCTACAATCTTCCGGTGCCGCCGCATCACTACGTCAACGACAAGACGCTGCGCGTCGGCGAGAACCCGCCGGACTCGACCTTCTCGTTTTCCTCGATCCTGCAAATCTAACTAACGCCGCTCAGCGCCCCGCCGCATAGCCCTGCATGCCACGGGGATTGGCGGCGGCACGCCGCCGCTCGCCGACGCGCGAGGCCGCGGTCAGCCGTCCCTCCGACCAATCGGGACCGACTTCGACGATGTGACCGCGGCGGCGCAATTCCTTGATGGTCGCCTCACCGACGCGCCCCTCGATCACGAGCACGCCCGGGCGCGCCTCGCGCGGCCAGAACGAGGCCGCGAAATGCTCCGAATGCCAGGCCGGCGCGTCGATCGACTCCTGCAGGTTCATGCCGGCATGAACGTGACGCAAGAAAAACTGCGCGATCCACTGATCCTGCTGGTCGCCGCCGGGCGAACCCCAGGCGAGGTAAGGTTCGCCGTCACGCAGCGCCATCGACGGCGTCAGCGTCGTGCGCGGACGCTTTCCGGGCGCGAGCCCATTGGGGTGACCTTCGTCGAGCCAGAACTGTTGCGCCCGCGTGCCGAGACAGAAGCCGAGTTCCGGGATCGCCGGCGAGGATTGCAGCCAGCCGCCGGACGGCGTCGACGACACCATGTTGCCGTCCCTGTCGATGATGTCGAAATGCACGGTGTCGCCGCGCATCACGCCGGCGGCATCGAGCGTGGCGGCGTCGACTTCGATGCCGGGATCGTGCGCGTCGTCATGCGTCCATAGCTTGCCGACCGTCGGCTCGCCCGCGCCGGCGGCTTTTTGCGTACTGCCGGCCACGCGCACCGGAAGCTGCTTGCCGAATTTTCCGATCGTGCCCGGCCGCTGCTCGAGCGAAGCCCGCTCGCCGACGAGCTTCTTGCGCTCGGCGTTGTAGGCGTCGGACAGCAGCGTCGTAAGCGGCACCTCGGCGAAATCGGGATCACCGTAGAATTTGTCGCGATCGGCGTAGGCGAGCTTCGAGCACTCGACCAGCGTGTGGATGAAGTCCGCGCTTGCCGGATCGACTTTGCCGAGATGAAACTGCTTCATCAGCGCAAGCTGCTGAAGCATCGCCGGCCCCTGACTCCAGACACCGCATTTGCAAACCGTGTAGTTTTCATATTCGAGCGTCGCCGGCGCCTCGATCCCCGGATGCCAGCGCGCCATGTCGTCGCCGGTAAGCACGCCGCGGTGGCGCTCGCCGCTCGTATCCATCACCTCCTGCGTGCGGCAGAACTTGTCGATCGCCTCGGCGACAAAACCCTGCGACCAGGCTTGGCGCGCGCGCTCGATCTGCGCGTCGCGATTGCCGCCGGCGCTTTCGGCTTCACGCAGGATGCGTTCGTAGGTGTCGGCGAGCGTGCGGTTGGCAAACATCGCGCCCGGCTGCGGGACCTTGCCGCCGGGCAAATAGATCGCCGCCGAGGTCGGCCAATGCTCGCGGAACAGGTCCTCGACCATCTGGATGGTCGCGGTCGCGCGCTCGACCAGCGGGTGGCCGTTGCGGGCGTAGGCGATCGCCGGCGTCAGCACGTCGGCAAGCGTCATCGTGCCGTAGTCGCGCAGCAGCAGCATCCAGGTCTCGAACATGCCGGGCACGCAGCACGCGAGCAGCCCGGTGCCGGGGACGAGATCGAGGCCGAGCTTTTTGTAATGCGCGATGGTCGCGCCCGCCGGCGCAGGCCCCTGCCCGCAAATGACTTCGACCTTGCGCTTGCGCACGTCGTAAACAATGACCGGCACGTCGCCGCCCGGCCCGTTCAAATGCGGCTCGACGATTTGCAGCGTGAACGCGGTCGCGACCGCGGCATCGAACGCGTTGCCGCCTTTTTCCAGCGTCGCCATGCCGACCGCGGTCGCGATCCAGTGCGTCGTGGTGACGACGCCGAACGTGCCTTCGATCTCGGGCCGCGTGGTGAACGGGTTCGGATTGATCTTGGAAACATTGGCGGGCATGGCGAACCTTGTGTTGTGCGTCGCTAATCTAGGGAATTTGCGGGCCGCGTCGAGCCACTCTTTCGCCCCTCGCTCTTGCTGTCATTGCCGGGCTTGACCCGGCAATCCATGAAGCGGCGCTTCGTCGGAAATCTTTCGTGAGATTTCCGCCGTTGCGCTTCATCATGGATGCGCGGGTCAAGCCCGCGCATGACGCCTGAACGTGCGGCAGCGTGCATTTCTTTCTCCAGCGATGAACAAAAGCAGGCGAACTCTATCGCCCCTGTTGTTTGGCCGGCCCGGGGTGGGCCCGTCTTCCTTTTCTCCCCCGGCCATGCCGAGGGGATGGAGCGCCGAGCGGCGCCACATCGTCGTTTCACGCCTTTCGGCGCGAGCGCGTCCAGCGAGACGCGCG
>DASSRW010000165.1:0-15573 GCA_035701545.1 Pseudolabrys sp. | reverse complement strand
TTCCGCTCGCGCATTTGCGTGGCGTCGGAACGACATTTGCGGCTGTGGGATGTTTGTTGCCGGCGGACTGGAAGTCACAATTTCGACGCAGGCTCTCGTATGCTACCGACTCGCGCCTGTCCTACTGACCGCGCGGGACGCCGATCGGGGCGGCTGATGGCATTTTCAACGGATCGATTGTGCAAGGCGGTGCTTGTCGCCGCCCCGCTGGTGCTGCTCGCCGGCAGCGTGTCGGCGCAGGATCGCGGCGGCCTGTTCGGCAATCTGTTCAACCGCGGCGATGAGCAAAGCGCGCCCGATGGTCATGGCGGGCCGCCGAACGCCGCCGATCTCGCCGTGCGGCTCGACCGGTTGGAGAGCCAGATTCGCCAGCTCACCGGGACCATCGAGCAGCTTCAGTACCAGAATCAGCAGCTCGAATTGCAGCTCAAGCGCATGCAGGGCGGCGCCAACGAGCGCTCGCAGCAGTTTGGCTCGAACGGCGGGCCGCCGCGCGCCTCCACGCAGGCCGCAATGTCGCCGCCGCCGGTGTCCGCGCCTGCATCTGTGAGTCCCGCGCAGCCGGCGCCGGTACGCGAGGCATCCGGCCGCCGGTCGGATGAATTCGATCCGGCTCTGCATCCGAATGCGCCGGGCGTGGGACGCACGCTGAACGGCGAGGCGGGGATGGCACCGATGGCACCGCAGGCACCGGTGGCACCGCCGCCCCTGCCGGCCCGCAACGAGCCTCCGCTCGGAGCGCCCGGCGGCAGGATGGCCGGCTCGCCGCTTGATCTCTCGACCATGACGGGCGGGTCTTCGCGCGCGCCGATGCAAGGCGGCATGATCGCCTCCGCCGGATCTCAGCTGCCTCCGCCGCCGCCGCGCAATCCCAGCGCGACCGGCCAGCAGCTCGCCACGTTGCCGCCGTCCGGCTCGCCGCAGGACGAATACGATCTCGCCTATGGCTACATCCTGCACAAGGACTATGCGCTGGCCGAGCAGGCGTTTCGTGATTTCCTGAAGAAATATCCAAGCGAGCGTCTTGCACCCGAGGCTCAATACTGGCTGGGCGAAAGTCTTTATCAGCGGCAGCGCTATCGCGACGCCGGCGAATCGTTCCTTGCCGTGACGACCAAATACGAGCACTCCGGCAAGGCGCCGGAAGCGCTGCTGCGGCTCGGCCAGTCGCTCGCGGCCATGCATCAGAAGGAAGCTGCCTGCGCGACCTTCGGCGAAGTCGCTCGCAAATACCCGCACGCGTCTGGCAGCGTGAAGCGCGGCGCCGCGCAGGAGCAGAAGCGCGAGCACTGTTAGGGTATGATCGAGGCATGCGCCGGACCCCGTGTCCGGCCAGCTGCTTTCGGATGTGATCATGCCCGGCAAGGACGATGTGGCGCCCGTTTCGGCGGCGGAGGCGAACGAGCTGTTCGCCGGCCTGCATCAGTCGTCGGGCCTGCTGCTTGCGGTGTCCGGCGGTCCGGATTCGACGGCGCTGATGGTGCTCGCCGCACGGTGGCGAAAGACACTCAGGACGAAGCCGAGGCTGATGGCTGTCACCGTCGATCACGGGCTGCGGCCGGAATCGGGACGCGAGGCTGCCCAGGTTGCGCGGCTTGCGAAGAAACTTGGCGTCGCGCATCGGATCGTGCGCTGGACCGGCAGAAAGCCGAAGAGCGGATTGCAGGAGGCGGCGCGGCAGGCCCGGTATCGGTTGCTGGCCGGGGCCGCGCGGCGCGCCGGCGCCGAGCACATCGTGACGGCGCATACGCTCGACGACCAGGCCGAAACTGTGCTCATCCGCCTGGCACGCGGCAGTGGCATCACCGGTCTTGCCGGGATGCGTAGAGTTTCAGTCATTCCGGGACAGGCGCGAAGCGCGTGGCCCCGGAATCCAGCGACGAGCCCGGAGGATGCTTCCGGATTCCGGGCTCGCGGCCCAAGGGCCGCGCCCCGGAATGACAACCTCGTGCTCATCCGCCCTTTCCTCGACATTCCGAAAGCTCGCCTCATCGCAACGCTGCGCGCCCTCGGGATCGAATTCGCCAACGATCCGACGAACCGCGATCCGCGCTTCACGCGGGCGCGGCTGCGCGGCGTGATGCCCGCGCTCGCCGGCGAGGGGCTTGATGCGCGCCGGCTTTCGGTGCTCGCCCGCCGGCTGCGGCGCGCGGATGCAGCAATCGAGGCTGTGGTTGACCGGGCGATGATCGAATTTATGTCCTGTCAGGACGATCAAAACGCGATTGCAATCGATGCCGCTAGAATGCATGGGCTTCCTGCCGAAATTGCACTTCGGGTTGTCGGCCGCGCGGTCACGCAAATTGGCAACGAAGGTCCCGTCGAATTGGCCAAGCTGGAGGCTCTGATGGCCGTGCTCGCTGCCGCCGGCAAAACCCGCACGAAAATGCGGTTTCGCCGCACGTTGGTTGGGGCGATTGTAACTTTAGGCAGCGCCAGCCTTGTCGTCGAGCGCGCGCCAGCTCGGCGCGGTGGCGGGCGTGAGAAGAACTTAACCAAACGTGCACCGGGTTCCGTTAAACCGGGAAAAGCACGGTAGAATACCGGGAAATCGGGCGCTTGGACCGTCTGTTTCCCTTGGCACAGGGAGCCGCGGTGCCTACATTAACTGCGGTAGCCGTCAAGTCGCCACGAACTTTAGGCAAATCGACCAAGGCTCCGGCGGAAATCCGCCGACGAAGGAAGCCCGATGAACGCCAACCTGCGTAATTTCGCCCTCTGGGTGATCATCGTTCTGCTGCTGTTGGCGTTGTTCACGCTCTTTCAGAACCCTGGCCAACGCACGAGCGCGCAGGACATTTCGTTTTCGCAACTGCTCAATGAGGTCGATCAGGGCCACGTGCGCGATGTCGTGATCCAGGGACCGGAAATCCACGGTACCTTCTCCGACGGCCGCAACTTCCAGACCTATGCGCCGAACGATCCCGGCCTGGTGCAGAAGCTCTACAGCAAGGGCGTCTCGATCACCGCGCGGCCGCAGCAGAATGACGTGCCGTGGTTCGTGTCGCTGCTGGTCTCCTGGCTGCCGTTCATCGCGCTCATCGGCGTGTGGATATTCCTGTCGCGGCAAATGCAGGGGGCGGGCGGCAAGGCGCTCGGCTTCGGCAAATCGCGCGCCAAGCTGCTGGCAGAAGCACATGGCCGCGTGACGTTTGAGGACGTTGCCGGTGTCGACGAAGCCAAGCAGGACTTGCAGGAGATCGTCGAATTCCTGCGCGATCCCGGCAAATTCCAGCGCCTTGGCGGACGCATCCCGCGCGGCGTGTTGCTGGTCGGCCCGCCGGGCACCGGCAAGACACTGATCGCGCGCGCGGTCGCGGGTGAAGCCAATGTTCCGTTCTTCACGATTTCCGGTTCCGACTTCGTCGAGATGTTCGTCGGTGTCGGCGCCAGCCGCGTGCGCGACATGTTCGAGCAGGCCAAGAAGAACGCGCCGTGCATCATCTTCATCGACGAAATCGACGCGGTCGGCCGCCATCGCGGCGCCGGCCTCGGCGGCGGCAACGACGAGCGCGAGCAGACGCTCAATCAGTTGCTGGTCGAGATGGACGGCTTCGAGGCGAACGAAGGCATCATCCTGATTGCGGCGACCAACCGTCCCGACGTGCTCGATCCGGCGCTGCTGCGCCCCGGTCGCTTCGACCGCCAGGTCGTGGTGCCGAACCCGGATGTGATCGGCCGCGAAAACATCCTGAAGGTGCACGTGCGCAAGGTGCCGCTTGCGCCCGACGTGAACCTGAAGTTGATTGCGCGCGGCACGCCCGGCTTCTCCGGCGCCGACCTGATGAATCTCGTCAACGAAGCGGCGCTGATGGCGGCGCGGCGCAACAAGCGCATGGTCACGCAGGCCGAGTTCGAGGACGCCAAGGACAAGGTGATGATGGGCGCCGAGCGCAAGTCGCTGGTGATGACGGAGGAGGAGAAGCTCCTCACCGCCTATCACGAAGGCGGCCACGCCATCGTCGCGCTCAACGTCAAGGCGACCGACCCGGTGCACAAGGCGACCATCATTCCGCGCGGGCGGGCGCTGGGCATGGTGATGCAGCTGCCCGAACGTGACAAATTGTCGATGAGCCGCGAGCAGATGACCTCGCGTCTCGCCATCATGATGGGCGGGCGCGTTGCGGAAGAGATGGTGTTCGGCAAGGAGAAGGTGACCTCGGGCGCGGCGAGCGACATCGAGCAGGCGACGCGGCTTGCGCGCATGATGGTGACGCGCTGGGGCTTGTCGGATGAACTCGGCACCGTCGCTTACGGCGAGAATCAGGACGAGGTTTTCCTCGGCTATCAGGTTGCGCGCCAGCAGAACATCTCGGAAGAGACGAGCCGCAAGATCGACGCTGAAATCCGCCGGCTGGTCGAGGCCGGTCTCGGCGAAGCGCAAAGTATCCTCACCGAGAAGCGCGGTGATCTGGAAACGCTTGCCAAGGGACTGCTCGAGTTCGAAACGCTGACCGGCGACGAGATCAAGGACCTGCTCGCCGGCAAGCGCCCGGTACGCGAGTCGGTCATCGAGCCGACCACGCCGCGCTCGTCCGCCGTGCCGCCTTCGGGCAAGCCGCGGCCCGCACCGCCATCCGGCGAGGTCGCTCCGCAGCCGCAGGGCTGATCGATCGATCTATCAATGTCATGGCCGGGCTTGTCCCGGCCATCTCGATTCATGTGGCAAAGCCATGCGAGCCTAAGCGAGAGCCCGGCACGAGGCCGGGCATGACAGAGGAACGAATGTCGCTCCAAAACCGCGTCTCACCTTTCGGCGAATTGCTCGCGGCCTCCGCGCGCGGGACGCTGATGGGCAATCGCGGCGGCAAGCTTCACACGGATGACAGAAAACTGACGACCCGGCGCTGGGTCTCGCGTCAGTGGATCTGCTGCGTGCTCGATTTCAAGGACAGGCATCGCGATGTCTGGGGGCGGTATTACACCGAGCTGTTCTTCCTCGACGAGGTGACGGCGTTCGCTGCCGGCCATCGCCCGTGTTTTGAATGCCGCAGAAAAGATGCCGAAGAATTCGCGCACCTCTTTTCCGGCAGTAAAGAGCGCGCGAGCGCACGCGTGATGGACCAGACGCTGCACGCCGAGCGGCTCGCCGGAAAAGAGAAACGCACGCACAAGCGCAACATCGACGCGCTTCCGGACGGGGCGATGATCGTGCTCAGCGGCGCGCCTCATGCCGTGCGCGGCAATCGTCTCCTGCACTGGACGCCATCCGGTTACGCCGCCGCGAAACGGCGCCCGCATGATGTCCTGGTCGACGTGCTCACGCCGCCGTCGATGCTTCGCGTGCTCAAAGCCGGGTACCTGCCACTTTGGCATGGCAGCGTTGACCGCTGACGCGCGCACGCGGCGGCAGTCAGGACTATATTTGGTGCTGGCTCGGTGGCATCATGAGCCAAGGATCGCTTCCGATGTGGGTTCCACTCGCTCTTCAGCGCCGCCGCGATTATGCCGGGCCGGCGCTCTTCTCCTATGGCTTCCGTCCGTTCTTTCTTGCCGCGGGCGCGTGGGCTGCCTTCGGCATCCTGTTGTGGTTGCCGCAATACCGCGGGATGCTGGCGGTGCCCGCCTATTTCACGCCGCTCGACTGGCACATCCATGAAATGCTGTACGGCTATGTCGCCGCCGCCATCGCCGGTTTTCTTCTCACCGCCATCCCGAACTGGACCGGACGCCTGCCGGTGAGCGGCGGCTCGCTTGCGGGCCTGGCGCTGCTCTGGCTCGCGGGCCGCATCGCCATTCTGTTTTCGGCGCAGATCGGCGGCACGCTCGCCGCCGCCATCGACGTCGCTTTTCTGGCCACGCTGGCCGCGGTCACCGGGCGCGAGATCGTTGCCGGCAAGAACTGGCGAAATTTGCGCGTGCTGATCGCGGTCGGTCTCCTGATCGCCGGCAATGTCGTGTTTCACGTCGAGGTGCTGCGCTCCGGCGCAGCTGATTACGGCATCCGGATCGGGATCGGCGCGGTGATCCTGCTGATTTCGCTGGTCGGCGGCCGCATCGTCCCGAGCTTCACGCACAACTGGCTCACGCGAAACAATCCCGGGCGGCTGCCGATCGCTTTCGCGCGCTTCGACATGGTGGCGATTGCCGTTAGCGCCTTGGCCCTGGCCGGCTGGGTCGCGGTGCCGGATCATCCGGTGGCCGGCGCGGTCATGATCGCCGCCGGTGTGCTGCAGTTTGCTCGTCTCGCGCGCTGGGCCGGCGACCGCACGCTGCGCGACCGGCTGGTGCTGGTGCTGCACGTTGCGTATTTTTTCGTGCCGCTCGGATTTTTGCTCATCGGCGCATCGGCTTTCACCGCCGTTGTGCCGGCCAGCGCCGGAATCCACGCATGGACCGCGGGTGCCATTGGCCTGATGACGCTTGCGGTGATGACGCGGGCGACGCTCGGCCATACCGGCCAGCCGCTGCATGCCGGCGCCGCAACGCAAGCGATCTATGTCTGCATCGCCGTTGCGGCTGTTTTGCGGATCGCCGCCGCGTGCACGGGCTCGCTGCTGCTCATCGATTTGTCCGGAGGCGCATGGATCGCAGGCTTTGCCGCCTTTGTCGTTCTCTATGGACCGCTGCTCGCGATGCGCAAGCCGGCTTGGAAGAATCGATAGACGCCTTGTTGGGCGCCGCTCACGCCGAGAACGCGAGCGCCGCGCCACCGGCCGCTGCGAAGGCCACGACGATCCACGGCGGCAGTTGCCAGACCGTCAGCAGGACGAACGCGGCCAGTGCCAGCGCGAAGTCATGGGGCGCAAGGATGGCGGTGGTCCACACCGGGTCGTAGAGTGCCGCACCGAGCACGCCGACAACAGCGGCATTGGCGCCGCGCATCGCCGATTGCGCGGCGGGGCGCGCCCGCAATGCATCCCAAAAGGGAAGCGTGCCGACGACCAGCAGCAGGCCGGGCAAAAACACGCCGACGAGCGCGATGGCGGCGCCCGCAATTCCGTTCGGTTCGGGCCGCATCACGGCGCCAAGGTAGGCCGCAAACGTAAAGAGCGGTCCCGGCACGGCCTGCGCTGCCCCGTACCCTGCCAGGAAGGCGTCATTCGTCACCCAGCCCGGCGCGACGACCTGCGCCTGCAACAGCGGCAGCACGACATGACCGCCGCCGAAGACGAGCGCGCCCGAGCGGTAGAACGCACTGAACAAGGCGAAGCCTTGTACGTTCAGCACCTCGCTCGCGAGCGGCAATAGAATCAGCAGCAGAAAAAAAACGGCCAGGCAGGCTGCGCCGGTTGTGCGCGAAACCGGAAAGGTCAAATGTCCGGCTGTCGTCGCCGGAGCGCCGCGGCACAACCACAATCCCGCCACCGCGCCGACCGCGATCGCTGTGATCTGGCCGACAGCGCCGCCGCCGAAGACGACAATCAGAACTGAAAGTAGCGCGATAGAAGCACGTTCGCGGTCGGCGGCGAGATTTCGCGCCATGCCCCAGACCGCCTGGGCGACAACGGCAACCGCCACGACTTTCAACCCGTGAATGACGCCTTGCCCTGCCGGTCCCGAAAATGCCGAGGCCCCGTAAGCGAAGGCGACGAGCAGAATGGCCGAAGGCAACGTGAACGCCGCCCAGGCCGCCAGCGCGCCGAACGCGCCGCCGCGCAAAAGTCCGAGCGCAAAACCTGTCTGGCTCGATGCTGGGCCGGGCAGGAACTGGCACAAGGCGACGAGATCGGCAAAGCCCGCCTCGTCGATCCAGCCGCGGCGCAGCACGAGCTCGCTGCGGAAGTAGCCGAGGTGCGCAATCGGCCCGCCGAACGAGGTGACGCCGAGTTTCAGGTAAGCCCAAAACACCTCCGCGGCCGAGCCGCCAATCAGCGGCCGCGTTTTGGCCGAGGCATGGCTGATCATCGCTATACCGCTCTGTTTAATTCTTGACGAATATCTCCGCGAAAAGCTCGCGTAGCTTGCCTTTCGCGAGTTTCAACGCCTTCCGGCCCTCTGGCGTCGCGCGATAGAGCCTGCGTGCCGAACGCCCGACGCGCCGTTCTTTCGAGGTCAGATAGCCTTTGCCTTCCATCGCGTGCAGCATCGGATAGAGCGTACCGGGGCTGAGCTTGTAGCCGTGCCGGGCCAACTCCTCGATCATCCATTGTCCGTAAAGATCGCCTTCCGCGGCATGATGCAGAATGTGCAGCCGGATCAGGCCCGAAAGAAGTTCCTGATGCTCCATCAATTCCCGCCATCGCTTCGTCCAGTATCGAATACCGATATCGGGAACCGAAACTACCCGCGTTGGTTCTTGTGTCAATGCCCGCTTCCGCATGGGCGTTGGGGCGCAGAGCAAGCAGCAGGAGCCGAAGATGCCTACGGACGAGCGCGATCCCCGCACGCACACCCAGAACATGTCCCATCGGCTGCAAGAGACGATCGATCACTTGCGGCAAGACATAGAAAAGGTCGACGAGCCGCAACTCAAGGCGATGTTCGAAACCTCGGCCGAAGTGCTCGGCGGCCTGGTGAAAGCCTTTCGCGATTACGAACGCAAAAACGAGCCGGCCTGGCGGGCTCGATCGGCTCGCGGCGGATCATGACCGCATTGAACTGCCAGATTCAGTCGAACGACCGTGTTGCCAAATTCAGCAAGTGCAATGATGAATTCTATGCGGCCGCGCGCGGCGTCCGTTCCCAGGCCAGCGCCACGATCGAGCCCATGATCGCCAGCATCGCGATCACCATCGCGACGCAAGCTGGCCATTGCCCGAGCGTCCACGCGATGCCGCCCAGCGCTGCGCCAAAGCTGCCGCCGAGATAAAAGCTCGTGACGTAGAGACCGACTGCCGAAGAGCGTCCCGCCTGTGCGGTGATGGTGACGTAGCCGGTCGAGACCGCCTGGCACATCAATCCGCATGCGGCGCAGGCAATCAGGCCGACGATGATAAGCCACAACGGCCCAGCCAGCGTGAGTGCGATGCCGGCGGTCCAAACCGCAATGACGTGCAGCATGAAATGGCGGCGCCCGAAGCGGCCGATCGCCCAGCCGGCGAGTGGCGTCAGGCCGGAACCCACCAGGTAGACCACAAAGATCGCGCCGAGATATCCGGCCGACAAATTGTAGGGCGGCGCTGCCAAGCGAAAGCTCAGATAGGTGAAGGTCGCGATGAAGCTGAACAGCACGCCGAAGCCGACGGCATAGGTCGCGACCAGTTGCGGATTGCGGAAGTGCCGCAGCATCTGCTTGCCGGAAGCGAGCAGTCCCTCCGAGCGCACGAAGCGACGCTCGCGCGGCAGCAGGATCGTCACCACCACCGCGCCGACGAAGGTTGCGGCGGCAAGCACGAAAAACGCGGCGCGCCAGCCGAACAGGTCGGCAAGGATGCCGGCGAAGAAGCGTCCGGCAAATCCTCCGAGACTTGCGCCCGATGTGTAAATGCCGGCGGCCTTCGCCGCTTCGCGCGGCGCCCATTCGTCGCCGATATACGCGATTGTCACTGCGAAGATCGGCGGCATCACGAGCCCCTGCACGAAGCGCCAGAAGATCAGCGCATGCAGCGTCGGCGACAGCGCCACCAGGATCGTCGGCACGCCGAGGCAGAACATCGCGGTGACGATGACGCGCTTGCGCCCCAGCACGTCGGCGACGGTCCCGGTGAACGGCGCCGTCAGCGCTACCGCCAGCGAGCTTGCGGTCATGATCGTGGAAATCTCGGCGGGGCCTGCGCCGAATTCCTGCGACAGCAGCGGCAGGATTGCCTGCGGCGAATAGAGGTTGATGAAGGTGCAGAAGCCGGCGAGCCCCACGGCCAGAAAACGGGCGGGGAATCTCTGGGTCTTCAAAGCGGCATCCATTCGCGAGGGGCACCCGCCGGTCGTGCGGTGTGCTGGTAGGGCAAGCTATGCATGGATTTTGGCCAAAAGACCAAGGGACGAGGCGGGTAGGCGGCTGGCGCGTCGCGCATGGCTTCAGTGCGGGGATTGGTCCTATGGAACTCTCTGCTCGACTTACGGATTATCGGGGCGGGGACGACGGGGAAATCGCGAGCTACGACCGAATGCGCGCTCTGACCGTTCAGCCCGGCGTTGCGAACTCCACCCAGCTTACCGATGTGCCGCCGCCGCCGGAATCGGACGGCGCGCTCCTGGTGCGCGCGGTGGCATTGGGCATTTGCGGCACCGACCACGAAATCATTTCCGGCGACTATGGCTGGGCGCCGGAGCATCAGCAGCGGCTGATCCTTGGGCATGAGTCCCTCGGCACCGTCGAGGAAGCGCCGGCCGGGAGCGGCTTTGCGCGCGGTGATCTCATCGTCGGCATCGTGCGCCGGCCCGACCCGGTGCCGTGCCCGGCCTGCGCCGCCGGCGAATGGGACATGTGCCGGAACGGCAAATACACGGAGCGCGGTATCAAGCAGCGCAACGGCTATGGTGCGGAATATTTCCGCCTCGAGCCGGAATTTGCCGTCAAGGTCGATCCGCAGCTTGGCATGCTCGCCGTGTTGTTGGAGCCGACCAGCATCGTCGCCAAGGCATGGGATCACATCGAGCGCATCGGTCAACGCACGCGCTCATGGCGCCCGCGCACGCTGCTCGTGACCGGCGCAGGTCCCGTGGGCTTGCTCGCGGCGCTGCTTGGCAAGCAGCGCGGGCTCGAGATTCACATGCTCGACCGCAACAAGACCGGACCCAAGCCCGATCTCGTGCGCGCGCTCGGGGCGAAATACCACACCGGCCCTCTCGGCGATCTCCACACCGACCTAGTGATGGAATGTACCGGAGCGTCCGAGGTTATTCTCGACGTGATCGAACGGGCGGGGCCCGCCGGCATCGTTTGCCTCGCCGGCGTTTCCTCGGGCGGTCACAAGCTGTCGGTCGACGTCGGGAGCGGCAATCGCGACATGGTGCTGGAGAACAATGCGGTATTCGGTTCGGTCAACGCCAACCGGCGGCACTACGAACTGGCCGCCGAAGCACTGGCGCGGGCCGATAAAGCATGGCTGGGAAAACTGATTACACGTCGCGTGCCGCTGTCGCGCTGGCAGGAAGCATTCAAGCGGCAGCCCGACGACATCAAAGTGCTGGTCGATTTTTCAGGCAGCGCATAGCACCATGCCACGCAGCATCGCGGACTACGCGCTGATCGGCGACTTGCAGACGGCGGCACTCATCGGCCGCGACGGCTCGCTCGACTGGCTGTGCTGGCCGGCATTCGATTCGGATGCCTGCTTTGCCGCACTGCTTGGCGCGCCGGAGCATGGCCGCTGGCAGATCGCGCCGAAGAAAGACGGCACGAAGATCACGCGCCGCTACCGGCCCGGCACGCTCATTCTGGAAACGCGCTTCGAAAACGAGGAGGGCGCCGTCACCCTGATCGATTTCATGCCGCCGCGCGCCGGCGCGTCGCACGTCGTGCGCATGGTGGTCGGCGAGCGCGGCAGCGTCACCATGTGCACCGAGCTGATTATCCGCTTCGGCTATGGAGCGACAGTGCCATGGGTCACCCGTCTCGATGAAAGGACGGTGCGCGGCATCGCCGGCCCGGACATGGTGCTGGTGCGGTCGGACGTGAAGCTGCACGGCGAGAATCTGAAGACCGTCGGGGAATTCACGGTAAGCAAGGGGCAGCGCGTGCCCTTCGTGATGTCGTACCTGCGCTCGCACAGGGAGCCGCCCGAAGGAATCGATCCCGAGCACGCGCTGAAGGCGACGGAAAAATACTGGACGGAATGGTGCGGCAAAAACAAGATCGATTGCCCGTGGAACGAGGCGGTCAGCCGCTCGCTGATCACGCTGAAGGCGCTGATTTACGCGCCGACCGGCGGCATCGTTGCGGCGCCGACGACGTCGCTGCCCGAGCAGATCGGGGGGCAGCGCAACTGGGACTACCGCTTCTGCTGGCTGCGCGACACCACGCTGACCCTGCTCGCGCTGATGAACGCCGGCTACTTCGAGGAGGCGAGCGCGTGGCGCGAGTGGCTGCTGCGCGCCGTTGCCGGCAGTCCGCCGCAAATGCAGATCATGTACGGCATCCGCGGCGAGCGCAGGCTGACGGAATGGGAGGTGACCTGGCTTCCCGGATTCGAAAACTCGCGTCCCGTGCGCATCGGCAACGCCGCCCACAACCAGCTGCAACTCGACGTCTACGGCGAGATCATGGACGCGCTGCATCAGGCGCGCCAGGGCGGCCTCGCCGGCAACGAGTCCGGCTGGGAATTGCAGAAGGAATTCCTGAAGCATCTCGCCACCATCTGGCGGGAGCCGGTCGAGGGCATCTGGGAGGTGCGCGGCGAGCGCCTGCATTTCACCTACTCGAAGGCGATGGCCTGGGTGGCTTTTGACCGCGCCATAAAAAGCGCGAAGACTTTTTCGCTGAAAGGCCCGGTCGAGGAGTGGTGCAAAATCCGCGACGAAATCCACGCCGACGTTTGCCGCAACGGGTTCGATGCCGGGCGCGGCATTTTCGTGCGCTCCTATGGGGCCAAGGACCTCGACGCCAGCCTGCTGCTGCTGCCCGCGATCGGCTTCCTGCCGGCCGCCGATCCGCGCGTCCGCAAGACGGTTGCGGCGATCGAGCGCGAGCTGCTGGTAGATGGCCTGGTGCTGCGCTACGACACCAGGAAATCCGATGACGGTATGCCCCCCGGCGAGGGACAATTCCTTGCGTGCAGCTTCTGGCTGGTCGACGCTTATTTGATGCTGCGGCGGCGCGACGACGCCCGCCGTTTATTTGAGCGCCTGCTCGCGCTGCGCAACGACCTGGGCCTGCTCAGCGAGGAGTACGACCCGAAAAGCAGCGTGCTGATCGGCAATTTTCCGCAAGGCTTCTCGCATCTCGCGCTGGTCAACGCGGCGACCAATCTTTCGCATTACGACAAACCCGCCGAGCAGCGCGCCGAAGTGTCGGTCGCCGGCTGACGTGCGCAAGCCGAACAAGCTCGCTGTACCACAACTCTATTGACCGCGCCGCGCGGACCTTCAAGAGTCCGCGCGGCGCCGTGTTTTGCGGCGCGATTGCAAACGGAGGTTGTTCGTGCTCGTCGACGTCAGAACCTATACCGTGCGGCCCGGATGCACCGCGGCCTGGCTGGAGATCTATGAGAAATTGGGCTTCCCGGTGCAGCAGCGCCATATCGGCCAGCCCTTGTGCTATCTGCAGGCGGAAAGCGGCGAGTTGAACACGCTGGTGCACCTCTGGGTCTATGAGAGCGCCGCGGACCGCGAGCAGAAGCGCGGCGCCATTGCAAAGGATCCGGACTGGAAGAAGTTTCTCGATGCCAGCCGTGACTCCGGTTACCTGATGTCGCAGCGCACGAGCCTGATGGTGCCGACCAAGTTCGCGCCGCTGAAGCGCTGATCGTTTGCGGGGAAGGGCGGTGGCCGTGCTCGGCCGCCGTCCTCCGATTTCAAATCTTTTGCCAAAGTGAAATCGCGCGGCCACAATGGGCCTTTGACGTTTGGGATTGAGCTTTTTGAGGGGAAGCGACCATGCGTGTGTCGAAGTGTCTTTCAGTTCTTTTGTGCTTTGCCGCCATTGCCCTCGTGCCGGGCATAGCCGGCGCCCAGCCATTCCCCACCAAGGGACCGATCCACCTCATCGTGCCGTTCCCCGCCGGCGGGCCGAGCGACATCATCGCGCGGTCGGTCGGGCAGAAGATGGCGGAAATCCTCAAGCAGAAGGTCGTGGTCGACAACCGCGGCGGCGCCGGCGGCGTGCTCGGCACCGAAATGGTCGCGAAGGCTGACCCGGATGGCTACACGATTGCCATCAGCAGCGCCGGAGCGCTCGCGATCAGCGCCAGCGTGCAGAAGGGCGTGCCTTACGACGCGACGAAAGATTTCGCGCCGGTGACGCTTGTCGCCAAGGTGCCGGAGATGCTCGTCGTCGCAACGAGCGTGCCGGCCTCGAACATGGCCGAGCTGGTCGCGCTCGCCAAGAAAGAGCCGGGCAAGCTGAATTTCGCGTCGTCCGGCATCGGCAGCATGCCGCATCTTGCCGGTGAGTTGCTCAAGCTCAACGCGCATATCAACATCGTGCACGTGCCGTACCGCGGCGCCGCTCCCGCAGTGAACGATCTGCTCGGCCAGCAGGTGCAGATGGTGTTCCTCGATCTGCCGATCCTTATTCCGCAGGTGAAGGCCGGAAAGCTGAAAGCCATTGCGATCGGAACGACCAGGCGCGTTCCGGTCTTGCCGGATGTGCCGACAATGGTCGAGGTCGGTTACCCGAAGATCCAGACTGAGAACTGGTACGGCATGGTCGCGCCGAAAAACACGCCGGCCAATGTCGTCGCCAGGTTGAATAAAGCGGCGGCGGAAGCGTTGCGCAGCGACGAGGTGAAAAAGCGGCTCAATCCGCTCGGCGTCATTGTCGTTGGCGACAAGCCGGAGGAATTCGCGGCGTTCCTCAAGAGCGAAAAGGAAAAGTGGGCGGGCGTCGTGCACGCCGCCGGCATCAAGCCGCAGTAGCTGCTGCAAGAGCTTCCCGTTCGCCCCCGCGTGAGCGGGGACCCAGAGCAAATGCTGGATTCCCGCTTTCGCGGGAATGAGCGATTGGAGCTAATGCCCTTCCACCAGCCGCGGGATCGCATGCGTGAACCACGGCACAAAGGCGACCGCGAGCACGCCTGCGATCAGCACGGCGAGATAGGGCAGCATCGTCTTCGAGGAGGATTCGATCTCGCTCTCCGACACCGCGCAGGCGATATAAAAACAGATGCCGATCGGCGGAATGAAAATGCCGATGCCCATCGCGAGCAGGATCACCATCGCGTAGTGGATGCTGTCGATGCCGTACTGGTTGGCGATCGGCAGCAGCAGCGGCCCGAGGATAATCAGTGCCGGCAAGCCTTCGAGCAGCGAGCCGATCACGATCAGCAGCACCATCGAGCCGATCAGGAACAGGGAAGGGCTGTTGCCCAGCAGATGCAACGTTTTGATGAGTTCTGTGGGCAGTTCGGCGGCGGTGAGCGTCCACGCGAACGAGCCGGCCGCCGCGATGATGAACAGTACCATGCCGGCGAGCAGGCCGCAGTCGACGGCGATGGCGAAGAAGCTGCGCAAATCGATCGAGCGGTAGACGATCACGGACAATGCGATGCCATAGAGAACGGCGACGGCCGAAACCTCCGTCGGCGTCGCGAAACCGAACTTGATGCCGACGATCATGATGACCGGCATCACCAGCGGCAGGATGGCCCCGCCGCTTGCTTTCAGGAACTCCGCAAAACTTGCGCGCGGCGCCCGCGGCGTGCCGCGGTACCAGGACATCAGATAGATCGCGAGCATCAGCAGGATCGCGATCACCGCCGCCGGCAATAGCCCCGCGATGAACAGCGTGCCGATCGAGATCGGCGTCACCGAGCCGAGCACCAGCATGGCGATGCTGGGGGGGATCGTCTCCGACATGGCGCCGGCGGCCGAGAGCACGGCGGCTTCCTCTTCAGGCCGGTAGCCCTGCCGCTTCAGTTCACGCCGCATTACCGAGCCGACCGCGACCACGTCGGCAGCCTTCGAGCCGGAGATGCCGGAAACGAGGTAGATCGTCACCACGACCACTTGCAGCAGCCCCCCGCGCAGGTGGCCGACCAGTGCCATGGCAAAGCGCACCAGCCGCACGCTGATGCCGCCTTTTTCCATGAT
>DASSRW010000164.1:0-3936 GCA_035701545.1 Pseudolabrys sp. | reverse complement strand
CGTCGTTGGTGCCCGTGATCGTGATCGTGACGGGCCTTGTCGAGCTGCCGCCGTGGCCGTCCGCGACCGTCACGTCGTAAACGACGGTCAGCGTCTGGCCGGCGGCCAGAAAATCGAAGTTCTCATCGGCGGCGGCGAACTTGAAGTCGACGGTGCCGGAGCCCGAACCGGTGCTGTCGTCTTCGGTGAGCACAAGCGCATTCGCCAGCACGTCCGTGAGGCCGTCCGGCAAGGCGCAGCCACCCGACGTTGTCACGGAACAGAGGTGGGACGTCACGCAATGCGTGTCGTCAAGATCGGCATCGCTGAAGTGCAGGGTTCCAGATGTGGTGTCGAGGTCGACGGCGTCGCCCGTCGTGCCGGCGCGCTCGGTGATTTCGTGCGGACCGGAGCAGTCCGCGGCGAGAACCGGGGCGTCGTTGCTGCCGGTGACTGTAATCGTAACCGGCTGGACCGCGCTCACGCCGTGATCGTCCGTGACGCTCACGTTGTAGGTCACGGTCAACGTCTCGCCGGCGGCCAGGAAATCGAAATTCCTGTCGGCGGCACAAAATTTGAAGCCGACCGATCCGTCGCCCGAGCCGCTGCTGTCAACCTCCGTCAGCGACAGCGCGTTGGCCAGCACATCGTTGAGGCCATCCGGCAGCGGCCCACCACCCGACCAATCCACCGAGGCGATGGTTGCCGCCACCGTATGCGTGTCGGTGAGATCGGGATCGGTGAAATGCAGCGAGCCGGTCACCGTATCGGGCGCGTAGTCATTCGTGTGGCAGACCAGTTCGCTAATGTGATACGTCCCTGACGCATCCGCGGCCAGCTCCGGCGCGTCGTTGGTGCCGACGATGGTGATGGTAACCGACGCATTGTTTCCGCCGTTGGCGGTCACCTTGTAGGTGATCGTCAGCGTTTCGCCGGCGGCCAGAAAGTCGAAGACATTGTCGGGCGCGCTGAAGCTGACATTCGCCGTGCCTGTACCGGAAGGCGTGACCGTCAGTGCGCTCGCTGCCGCCAGGGTGCTTATTTGATCGGCCGTCAGATCGCCGCCCGACCAGACAAAGGTGGGCGCGCTCTTGGAAAAGCTTCGGCCACCGAGCGCAAGCGTGCCAGTCGTGCTGTCGAGAGCGGTATCGCCGGTAACGTTCACGCGTTCGATAACCGTACCAGGCGGAGCCGGCGGCGCAGGAGGAATGAAAAAGAAAAAGAAATCGGAGGAAGTTGGCGTATGGCCGTCCGCGCCGGGACCGTTATCCGGTATCGTAAGCTGCAGGCCTGAGTCAGGCTGAATAAAATTGATCGGCTGGACGAAGGCCGGAGGCCCCGACGACGGAGGCGAGCTCGACCCGCCTGCCCCGGTTGCAGTCGGTCCCTGCAAGCCCAACGAAAAAATATGCAAGGCCTCCTGCTGCGCGGCTTCGAACTGTGCCATTTGAGTGACGCTGTTCGTTACATGGCTCTCGCTGATCGAGGAGCCGACGCGACGCAGCACGATGGTTTCGCCGGGATCATCGACAAAGATGTGCCGAGGACTTGCTTCCTTGGTCACCAGCTCGAAAATGCCATGCTCGAGGTCCTTGTAGGCGATCGTGCCGTCGTCCAGAAATGCAACGCCGGAGCCCGCCGCATGGACTTCTTCCATGGTCGCAAAAAGGAATCCGGCGAACGACAGGAAGCCAAGACCATCGGA
Organism: Pseudolabrys sp.; assembly: GCA_035701545.1. Taxonomy (GTDB): domain Bacteria; phylum Pseudomonadota; class Alphaproteobacteria; order Rhizobiales; family Xanthobacteraceae; genus Pseudolabrys. The sequence goes on along the minus strand of DASSRW010000164.1, from coordinate 2,252 downwards.
CCGGGCACGGCGCCGCATGCTGGCAAGCGGCGTCTCGATCACAAATTGGTCCGTCTTCGCGATCGCGCCCGCGACGAATGCAAGCCCGCCGCGGGCGATGTGCAGCAGGGCGGACGGTGCCGCACCGGTGCAGGCGAATTGGCTCAGCCGCATGCTGGCGTTGCCGGATAAATTCAGCACCGTACCGTCGGTCAAACGAATGCAAACGCGGCCATCATCCGCAGTCTCGACGACGTCGCCCCTGCAAACGCCGTCCCCGCGCCTGACCTGAACGGCGGGGCTGCCGGGCCGCACAAGCGTGCAATGACCGATCGCAGATTCAACGGCGCCGACAGTAAATAGGGGAGCCAAAGCTGACTGCACAGTCGAGCCAACCTCTTCCGGCGAAATGCAGGAAAGCGGGGACACCTGACGCTGCCCTCTTCGTTCGCCCGTATTCAGGTAGTGTTCCTGTTCTGATGAACGGCGGCGATTGCCATGACTGGCCGCGACTATCACCTTGATCCTGATTTAAATCAATGTTTGTGGCAAAAAGCCTCAAATTAATGATATATTGAGGCTCATCCATTTGGTGGATGTGAGCGGGCGTTGCGCCGCATAAAAGTGCAGCAAATTGGCGGCGGATGGCCGCGATCGAGTGTCATTGTTGATGCGTCGAAGCATCATTGTTACTTTGTACAATAGTCTGGCAAAGGCAGGGCAATGCGCATTCAGACCGTTGCCGTATTTGTGACTGCCGCTGTTTTATTCGGCGGCAGCTTCTTTTGCGAAGCGACACGGGCGCAGAATGCCCCTGTGACCACCAATCAATCGGTGCGGCCGATCGGCAAGGTCGTCACCGTGACGGGCGCTGTCACGATCACGCATGCCGGCGCAAGCGTCGTGCAGGCGGCGCTTGGCGGCTCATCCAACCGGACAAAGGTCGGCGATCCCGTCTATCTGGGAGATGCGGTCGCTACCGGCGCGGATGGACGCGTCGGCATTGCCTTTACCGACGGCACAGCGTTTGATCTGTCCAGCAACGCCAACATGGTGATGACCGAATTCGTGTACGACCCGAACAGCAATGCGAACTCGACTCTGCTCAGCTTGACCAAAGGGACGTTCACTTTTATCGCCGGCAAGATCGCAACAACCGGAGACATGAAAATCGACACGCCTGTTGCAACAATGGGCATCCGGGGAACGACACCGCGGGTCGAGATTTCCGACGATGGAAGCGTGAAATTTTCCACGCTGATCGAAGAGGGGAAAAACAACGTCCTGCGAAGATACGGCGCCGGCAATCCGACCCAATCGGGCGCGGCTTCGCCGGGCGCGGGCTCGGGCCAGCAACAGGACAAGCCCAATTTGACCATTTGCCGCGGCTGCTGAACTTCGCGGTGATGGCGTATATTCAATGTCTCTCGAACCCGCTCTCCGCAAAAGAAGAAAAATCGGAGTAAATTCCAGCGTGGCCGCAGCCGCGCTGCTTCTGGCAGCGTTGGGGATGCCGGCCAATGCCGCCGCCGCGGCCCAAACGGACACGGGCGGCGTCAAGCTCAAGAACATTCAGCTCTGCAACGGCGCAGACCGCAGTTCTCCGGATCCTCAGATCAAGGGCTGCACCGCGTTGATCGACGCAGGCGGTGAAACGTCGCTCGTGCTGGCGATCGCTCACAACAATCGCGGTGATGCTTATTCCGCCAAGGGCGAGTACGACCGCGCGATCGAGGATTACGGCCTGGCGATCAAACTAAATCCGAAGTTCGCAAAGCCGTTCAACAACCGGGGAGTCGCTTACCAGAAGAAGGGAGAGTACGGCCGCGCGCTCGAGGATTTCGCAGAGGCCATCAAGCTCGATCCGAAGTATGGAAGAGCGTTTGCAAATCGCGCGGAAGCATATCAGATGCAGCACGACTACCGGCATGCGGCGCAGGACTATGACGCCGCCATTCGGCTCGAGCCGGATCTGGAGTCGGTCTGGAACGGGCGGTGCTGGGCGCGCGCCATTCTCAATGAATTGCAGCCCGCGCTGGCTGACTGCAACAAAGCACTTCTTGTTCAGCCCAACGATCCCGCGGCGCATGATTCGCGCGGACTGATCCACTTGAAAATGGGGCAACTCGACTCCGCAATTGAAGATTACAGTGCCGCGCTGCGTCTGCAGCCGGGGCTTGCGAGCGCGCTCTATGGACGCGGACTGGCCAAGCGAGAAAGCGGCGACGCAAGCGGCGCGGAGGCGGATTTTGCCGCGGCAAAGAAATTCGATG
>DASSRW010000163.1:0-37643 GCA_035701545.1 Pseudolabrys sp. | reverse complement strand
CACGTCATCCACGAGATCGTAGATGATGTTGTAGTAGCGGATTTCGATGCCGCTGCGCTCCGCCGCCTCGCGCGCCTCCTTGTGCGCACGAACGTTGAACGCGATGATCGGAACGCCGGATGCTTCGGCAAGCGTCACGTCGGATTCGCTGATGCCGCCGACACCCGCGTGCAGCACGCGCGCGACGACCTCCTCGGTCGAAAGCTTCTCGATGGCGCCGACGATCGCTTCGAGCGAGCCCTGCACGTCGGCCTTGACCACCAGCGGGAACTCCTTGCGGCCGGAGGTCTTCGCCTGCGCCATCATCTGCTCGAGCGAGCCGCGCATGCCGCTCGCGCGCGCCACCATCTTCTCGCGCTTCTGCCGCGCGCGATAATCCGTGATTTCTCTCGCGCGCGCTTCGTTTTCCACGACCGCCAGCCGGTCACCGGCCTCGGGAAGGCCCGAAAATCCGAGCACTTCGACCGGCGTGGAAGGTCCCGCGCTGTGCGCCGTCTCGCCGGTGTCCGACACCAGCGCGCGCACGCGGCCCCATTCGGCGCCGGCCACCACGATATCTCCAGGCTTCAGCGTGCCCCGCTGCACAAGCACGGTCGCCACGGGGCCGCGCCCGCGATCGAGCTTGGCTTCGATCACCGTGCCTTCCGCGGCACGGTTCGGATTGGCGCGCAGGTCGAGCAACTCGGCTTGCAGGCCGATCATCTCCAGCAGTCTGTCGATGTTCAGCTTCTTGGTGGCCGAAACCTCGACGTCCACCACTTCGCCGCCCATCGATTCAACCTGAATTTCGTGCTGGAGCAGGTCGGTACGCACGCGCTGCGGATTGGCGTCCGGCTTGTCGATCTTGTTGATGGCGACGATGATCGGGACCTTCGCCGCTTTGGCGTGGTTGATGGCTTCGACCGTCTGCGGCATCACGCCGTCGTCGGCGGCCACGACCAGCACCACGATATCCGTAACCCTGGCGCCACGCGCGCGCATCGCGGTAAATGCCGCGTGGCCGGGCGTGTCGATGAAGGCGATTTTCGCGCCGGAGGGCGCGGTGACCTGATATGCGCCGATGTGCTGCGTAATGCCGCCGGCCTCGCCGGCGGCCACCTCCGCCGAACGGATCGCGTCGAGCAGCGATGTCTTGCCGTGGTCGACGTGACCCATGACCGTTACGACCGGCGCGCGCGGCTCGGTCTGGGCCGGATCGTCGGCGGCATCGAACAGGCCTTCTTCCACGTCGGCTTCGGCCACGCGCCGCACCGTATGGCCCAGTTCCTCGGCGATAAGCTGGGCGGTGTCGGCGTCGATCACATCGTTGATCGTCGCCATCTGTCCCTGCTTCATCAGCAGGCGGATGACGTCGACCGCACGCTCCGACATGCGGTTGGCGAGTTCCTGGATGGTGATCGCCTCGGGAATGGTGACTTCGCGCACGAGCTTTTCCCTTGGCTCGGCGGAAGCATTGCCTTTCAGGCGTTGCGTGCGGCGGCGAAACGACGCAACCGAGCGCTCGCGCACGTCGTCCGCATTCAACGCGTTGATGACGGTCAGGCGGCCGCGCTGCTTTTCGGCGCCGCCGCGCGGAGCCGGCCGCGGAGCGGCGGGCGCGCGTGCGCCGGGACGCCGCGCGCGCGGGGCCTCGTCCTCCTCGGCCTCGAGCGTCAGGCGTCCGGCAGGCTTGCGCTGTGTCTCGTCTTCGCCGAAGCGCTTTTTGGCAACTTCGCCGGCCTTGCGTTTTGTTTCTTCCTCGTGTTTGCGCCGCTCTTCTTCCTCGCGCTTGCGCGCTTCGGCCGCTTCGCGCTCGCTGCGCTCGCTGACCTCGCGGCTGGCGCGGCGGCGCGCCTCCTCTTCGGCGATGCGGCGCTCTTCCGCTTCGCGCACGCGGGAATCCGCCAGCGCGTGGGCGCGCGCCGCGCGCTCTTCCTCCGTCAGCGTCCGCAGAACGACGCCGGAAGGCTTCGGCGCTTCGGCTGCCGGCGTGGGTGCCGCCGCCTTGCCGGCGCCCGCGCGCTTGACCGGCGCCTCCGCCGGCGCCGCGTCGGATCTGGTCTCGCCCGGCGCGCCAATGCTGCGCCGCTTAACTTTCTCGACCACCACCTGCTTGCTGCGGCCGTGACTGAAGCTCTGGCGCACCACGCCGGTTTCCGTGCGCGGCTTGAGCGTCAGCGTCTTGCCTGAGACGCTCAGCTTCTTGTCACTCGGGGTCTTCGTTTCACTCATCTACGTCTCGATTCCTCGAACGCCTTTATCGGGCGCGTTGGTTAGGCCTCTTCACCCGCAAAGCCGGTCCTGAAGCGACGCAATCGCATGGCACGGGCGAGAAAGGTCTCGCTCACGGGCCCCGCAAGCAGGGCTGCATGTACCACATTTGGGCGGTTCAATGCCAAATCCAATTGGGCGCCGGTAAACGCGTCAATGATCGGCAAATCGCGGCTTTTCCGGGTTCCTTGGCGGTGCAGCATTGCTTCGATCTTGCGCTTTCCGTCGGCCGCTGCGTCGGCGGCATGGATCAGCGCGACCAATTCGCCGCCCGCGATCGCCGCCTCGACTTTGGAAAATCCGCTCACGGCCGCGCCCGCTTTGGCGGCGATCGCCAAAGCATCGAGCGCGGCGCGCTCGAGCAGATTTTCCGTGACGCCGGCAAGATCGGCCGGCACGCGCACGGCGCACTTGAAGCCGCGCGCAAACACGTTCCGCTTTGCCGCCTCGTCGATCGCGCTGCGGCTCGCCGTGATCCAGAGGCCGCGGCCCGGCAGCTTGCGTTTCACGTCAGGCACCGCTTCGCCGGTCGGGCCGACGACGAAGCGGATCATCGCGTCGACCGGCCTAAGCGTGCGCGAAAGCGCGCAGTAGCGTTCGGCGCCGCGCGCGCCGTCGTTCATTCCCCGATCGAGTTCCTCGTGCCTTGCAAGCATGCGTTGGCGTCATCCTCAGGCTCAGGCCGGCGCAACCGGCGTTTCCGCCGCGGCTTCCTCGGCAGGCGGCGGGGCAAGTTCGGCCTCCGTGACCCAGCCGGCCTTGAGCCGCGCCTGCATGATCATCGACTCGGCCTCGTCGCGAGAGATATCGAAGCCGTCGAGAATGCCCGGCTCACGCTTCGATTCACCGTCCTTCCGTTCGGTCCAGCCGGTGAGATCGTCTGTCGCGCAGCCGGCCAGATCCTCGACCGTCTTGATGCCGTTCTCGCCGAACGCGACCAGCATTCTGGTGGTGACGCCGGGAACTTCCTTCACCGCGTCCTCAACGCCGAGATCCTTGCGCCGGGCGTCGAGTTCGGCTTCCTGCTTGTCCATGTATTCGCGCGCGCGGTCCTGCAGCTCCTGCGCCGTCTCCTCATCGAAGCCTTCGATGCTTGCGAGTTCCTTGAGATCGACCAGCGCAAGCTCCTCGATCGAGCCGAAGCCTTCCGAGGCGAGCAACTGGCCGACGACTTCGTCGAGATTGAGCGCCTCGACAAACACTTTCGTGCGGCTCTCGAACTCGGCCTGGCGGCGCTCCGATTCTTCCTGCTCGGTGAGAATGTCGATGTCCCAGCCGGTGAGCTGCGAGGCAAGGCGCACGTTCTGGCCACGGCGTCCGATGGCGAGCGAAAGCTGCTGGTCGGGAACGACAACTTCGATGCGTTCCTTCTCTTCGTCGAGCACCACCTTGGCGACTTCCGCCGGCGCCAGCGCGTTCACCACGAAGGTGGCCACGTCGTGCGACCAGGGAATGATGTCGATCTTCTCGCCCTGCAATTCGTTCACCACCGCCTGCACGCGCGAGCCGCGCATGCCGACGCAGGCGCCGACCGGATCGACGGAAGAATCGCGCGAGATCACCGCGATCTTGGCGCGCGAGCCCGGGTCGCGCGCCACCGCCTTCACCTCGACGATGCCGTCGTAGATTTCCGGCACTTCCTGCGCGAACAGCTTGGCGGTGAATTGCGGATGCGTGCGCGAGAGAAAAATCTGCGGGCCGCGCGCCTCGCGGCGCACGTCGTAGATGTAGGCGCGGATGCGGTCGCCGTTGCGGAACACTTCGCGCGGCAGCATCTCGTCGCGCCGCACGATCGCCTCGCCGCGGCCGAGATCGACCACCACGTTGCCGTATTCCACGCGCTTGACCACGCCGTTGACGATTTCGCCGATGCGGTCCTTGTATTCGGAATATTGCCGGTCGCGCTCGGCCTCGCGCACTTTCTGCACGATCACCTGCTTGGCCGATTGCGCGGCGATGCGGCCGTATTCGAGCGGCGGCAGCGGATCGGCGATGGTGTCGCCGATCTGCGCGGCCGGATGGCGCCGGCGCGCGTCCTCGAGCGTGATCTGATTGGACGGATTTTCCACGGCCTCCACCACGAGCATGTGACGGGTGAGGCGCAGATCGCCGGTCTTGGAGTCGATCTCGGCGTGCACGTCGGTTTCCGCGCCGTAGCGCGAACGCGCCGCCTTGGCGATGGCGTCCTCCATCGCCGTGATCACGATGCCGCGGTCGATCGCCTTTTCGCGCGCGACCGCATCGGCAATTTGCAACAGTTCGAGCCTGTTGGCGCTGACAGCCATAGCTCAGTCTCCTTGCTTGATGGCTTGCCCGGCGTGGCCGGGCTGATGACGTAATTTCCTGGCTTGTCTTTTTGCCGCCCTTGCTTCGCGTTCGGCGGCCTTTCCGCGCCGCAAGGCTTCCACCACCAGATCGTCGGTGAGGATGAGCCTTGCTTCGCTCATGTCCTCGATCGGAATAACCACCTCGACTTCGTTGCCCGGCGCGACGTCCTCGCGCCGGATGCGCGCGGCCTCGCCTTCCGTGCCGAGCAGCGTGCCGTTGAAGCGGTGGCGTCCGCCGATCGGCATCAACGTTTCGACCTTCACCGCGTTGCCGGCGTAGCGGTCGAAATCGGAGCGCCGCACCAGCGGTCGGTCGATCCCCGGCGAGGAAATTTCCAGCCGGTAGGCGCGCTCGATCGGGTCGGCGACGTCGAGAACGGGCGAGAGCGCGCGCGAAACCGCCTCGCAGTCCTCGACCGCCATGCTGCCGTCCGGGCGCTCCGCCATGATCTGGACGGTGCAGCCCTGCAGGCCGGAAATCTTGACCCGCACCAGGCGATAGCCCAGTCCGCCGAGCACCGGTTCCGCGATGGCCGCGACGCGGGCCGCCAGCCCCGGCTCGGTGATGAGCCGCGGTTCCGACAGGTCCGCCGTACCCGGCGTGCTTTCCTCGTGATCGTGGCGCTCGGCCATTTTGGTAACAAAAAAGAGCGGGTCCCGCGGGGCCCACTCTCAAAACCCATCCGGTTATGAGGTGTCTTACTGACACGCAAAATATAGCGAATTAAGGCGGGGATGCAAGGCGCCGATGCCGCAAAAGGGCTAACCCTTCGTTCAGAATCTGCCCTTAAATTTGGGTAAACCGGCTGCCCGCGACAAGCGCAGCCGTTTTTTGCAGGTTCTTCGATGGGCGACCCGGCTTCGCTGCTTCCCGAACTGGAAGAAGTGATCCAGCACGGCTCGGCGGAAAAGCGCGCCGAAACGCTGCGGCGAATTACCACCCTGTTTCTCGAAAGCGCAGACCGCATCAACGACGATCACGTCGCGCTGTTCGACGACGTGATGTGCTGCCTGATCGAGGAAATCGAGACGAAGGCGCTGGCGGAACTCGCGCACCGCATCGCGCCGGCGCCGAATGCGCCGGACGGCGTCGTCCACACGCTCGCCAATCACGACGACATTGCCGTCGCCGGCCCGGTGCTCGCCCAGAGCAAGCTCGCCGATCCGGTTCTGCTGCGCATCGCCGAGACGAAAGGCCAGGCGCATCTGCTGGCGATGTCGGTCCGCAAGGGGCTGAGCGCCGCGGTTTCCGACGTGCTCGTCTCGCGCGGCGATCACGAGGTTTCGCGCAGCCTCGCCGGCAACCAGCACGCGGCGATTTCGGAAAAGGCTTTCACGACACTGGTCGAGCGCTCGGGGCGGGACGACGTGCTGGCGGAGCGAGTGGGCCTGCGCACCGACATTCCGCCGCGCCTGTTCCGCCAGTTGCTGATGCAGGCGACCGAGGTTGTGCAGAAGCGGCTGCTGGCGAAGGCGCGGCCGGAAACGCAGGCGGAAATCCGCCGTGTGCTCGCCAAGGTCTCGCAGGAGGTCGGCAGCAAGGCTGCGCCGCGCAGCTACACCGCCGCGCTGGAGATGGCGCGCGCGCTGCATCGCGAGCGAAGGCTCAGGGAAGCGGAGATCGCGGCGTTCGCCAAAGCGGGGCAATACGAGGAAACGATCGCCGCGCTGGCGACGCTTTGCGCGGTTCCGGTCGAGGTCGTCGATCGCCTGCTCAACGGCGACCGACCCGATCCGGTGCTGATCCTCGCGCGCGCGGCCGGTTTCGGCTGGCAGACGGTGCGCGAGATTCTGTCCGTGATCGCGAGGCGCTCGGGCAGCAAGGCCGCCTCGAGCCAGGCTTTGGAAAGCGCGCAGGAGAATTTCGAGCGGCTCACGCCCGCCACCGCGCAACGCGTCGTGCGCTTCTGGCAGGTGCGGCAGGGGGCGGGTTAGCGCCGCGGCTCACGAAATCTTCCGAAACACAAAATAATTCGGCACGCGGCCTTCGCGCTTGGCTTTCGCTTCGTAGCGCGTGCCGGCGAAATCGGGCCATGGCTTGCGCCAGTCGTCGGCGCGCTCGGCGGTCCACATGAAATCCGGTGAGCGCAGCACGCGCGCCAGCGTCCATGTGGCGTAGTGCGGGATGTCGGTGGCGAAGCGCAATTCGCTGCCTTTGCGCAAAATGCGCGCGAGCCGCGCCAGGCTCTCATCCTGAATGAAGCGCCGCTTCCAGTGCCGCCGCTTCGGCCACGGATCGGGATAGAGCAGGTCGATACGTGCGAGCGCGCCTGCCGGAAGCCAATCGAGCAATTCCGTGGCGTCTCCGAAGTGCAGGCGGACGTTGGTGAGTTGTTGCGCCTCGGTTCCAGTCAGCGCCTTTGCCATCGCGTTGAGAAACGGATCGCTGCCGATGAATCCGATGCGCGGGTTGGCCTGCGCCTGCGCGATCAGATGCTCGGCGCCGCCGAAACCGATTTCGAGCCGCACCTCATCGGCCGCATTTGCAAACAACGCGCGCAGGTCGTCCGGTGCGGGCCTGGTGAGATCGAGCGCAAGGCGCGGCAGCAGCGTGTCGAAAAGAGCCGCCTGCCGCGGCTTCAACGGATGTCCCTTGCGCCGCCCGAAGAAGGCGCGCTTTCGCTGCTCGTTATAGACCCACTGGCTATTCATGCGTGTCATCGTCCGCGAAAGCGGACGATCCAGTAAACGCCGGCGCAGCAACTAAGGCGCCAGCGCATGACAATACTGGATGCCCCGCTTCCGCGGCGCATGACAGCAGAAAATGCAATACGCGTAGATACCCTTACTTTACCGCGCGCCTGATGGCGTCGGCGAGGTCGGTCCTCTCCCACGAGAAGCCGCCGTCCTTTTCCGGCGCGCGGCCGAAGTGGCCGTAAGCGGCGGTGCGGCGGTAGATCGGACGGTTGAGCTTGAGCGTGCGGCGGATGCTGGTCGGGCGCAGCGGAAACAGTTCCGGCAAAATTTTCTCCAGCTTGTGCTCCGGCACCTTGCCGGTGCCATGCGTATCGACGAGCACCGACATCGGATCGGCCACGCCGATCGCATAGGCAAGCTGGATCGTGCAGCGCTCGGCGACGCCCGCCGCCACGACGTTCTTGGCGAGATAGCGCGCGGCATAGGCGGCCGAGCGGTCGACCTTGGTCGGATCCTTGCCGGAGAAGGCGCCGCCGCCGTGCGGCGCGTAGCCGCCGTAGGTATCGACGATGATCTTGCGGCCGGTGAGGCCGCAGTCGCCATCGGGGCCACCGACGACAAAGTTGCCGGTCGGATTGACGAGGAAATCGGACGGCCGCTTGGGCATCCAGCCTTTCGGCAGCGCCGATTCAACCGCGTCCCCGATCATGTCCTTGATGATGTTCGGCGTGTACTTCTTGCCGTTGCGGCTTGCCGCCTTGTGTTGCGTCGAGACGACGACCTTGGTGCAGCCGACAGGCTTGCCTTCGACGTATTTCACCGTCACCTGGCTTTTCGCGTCCGGCTGAAGATCGGCGAGCTGGCCGTTGCGCCGCTTCTCCGACAGCACTTTCAGGATCTTGTGCGCGAAATAGATCGGCGCCGGCATGAACGAGTTCTTTTCATAGACCTCGCTCTCAGTGCAGGCGAAGCCGAACATCATGCCCTGGTCGCCGGCGCCTTCCTCCTCGCCGTTCTTTTTCTTCTTGGCGTCGACGCCCATCGCGATGTCCGGCGACTGTCCGTGCAGCAGCACTTCGATGTCCGCGCCGTGATACGAGAAGCCGTCCTGGTCGTAACCGATGTCCTTGACGACGCCGCGCGCGATTTTCGTGATCAGCTCGCGGTCGACGACGGCCTTGTCGCCGATCTTGCGGAAGAGCTGGCCGCGGCCTTCACCGGCGATGACGATCTTGTTGGTGGTGCACAGCGTCTCGCAGCCAAGCCGCGTATTGACGAGGCTGTCGTCGGCGATGCCAAGCTCGATGTCCTTCTCGATAAAGCAATCGAGAATGGCGTCGGAGATCTGGTCGGACACCTTGTCGGGATGTCCTTCGGATACTGACTCGCTGGTGAAAAGGAAATTGGTGTGAGCCACCGCTGAAACTCCTCCCCGTGACGCGCATTCGCGCAGCGCCGTGCATGATCGGGGTGTTTCTTGCAGCGTACCCGCATGAGGTCAAGATGCGGGCAGGGTGGGCCGCTGAATTGGGCGCGGTGGGAAGAACTATTCCTCGCCGGCGATCTGCTCAACGAGATCGACGATGCGCCGGCGCAGTTTGCTGTTCTTGATGCGCATGAATGCCTTCGTGAGCGCAAGGCCGTCGGAAGTGGCGAGGAAATCGGAAACGTAAGCCGGCGAGGGCGCCTCTCCCATGCCGGTTGCGTGACCGGCGAGATGGGGCGCGCCTTCGAAGAAAAACGAAACCGGCACCTGGAGAATGTGAGAGATCTGCTGGAGGCGGCTGGCGCCGATCCGGTTGGTGCCCTTTTCGTATTTCTGCACCTGCTGGAACGTGAGGCCGAGCGCATCGCCGAGCTTTTCCTGACTCATGCTCATCATCATCCGGCGCATCCGGACGCGGCTGCCAACGTGCTTATCGATAGGATTGGGGGCCTTTTTGGCCATAACGATCTCCTATGCGGCCTGCGCCGAGCGTAATGTCACACATGCGGCAGGGAACGCAATGCATGGTCCGGCGCCGGATACGCTGCGTCTTGCCGCAGGGCGGAAAATCACCAAAGAGTCTCAACGGCTTCGATCCTGCGCCCGCCGTTTAGACTAAGCGAAAAAATTGTGTCTAAGTTAGGTACGTTAGTCCGGCTGGGCGCCGCAAGGGCGCCTCAATCGCGCAACCGGCGGCGGCCGACCGCAATGGCGCCCACGACCAGGAACAGAAGGGCGGCGGTATTCCCGGCCTGCGCATAGACCGTCGGGGGCAACGCTTTCGGCAAAGGCGCGTCGACAACGCCTTCCTCGCCGAGCGGCAGCGATCGGATGATGCGCCCAACCGGATCGACCACGGCCGAAATGCCGGTATTCGCGGCGCGCACCAAGGGCAATCCTTCGGCAATTGCCAGCATGCGCGCCTGCTCGAAATGCTGATACGGCCCCGAGCTGATGCCGAACCAGCCGTCATTCGTGACGTTCACCAGCCACCCCGGCCGCTCGCCGGGCGGCACCGCCGCGCCCGGAAAGATCGCTTCGTAGCAGATCAGCGGCAGCGCTTTCGGCGCGCGCGGAACATTCATCGCGCGCCGGCGGTCGCCGGCGAGAAACCCGCCGCGCAGCTTGGTGAGCTGCTGGAGTCCAAGCCGCTCCAGCAAATTCTGGAACGGCAGGTATTCGCCGAACGGCACAAGGTGCACCTTGTCGTAAATGGCGCTGATCGAGCCGTCGTGGTCAATGACGTAGATCGAATTGTAGGCGCGCGAAACGCGCTCGTTCGGCGGCGTGTCGGCGGCGCGCACCGCGCCGGTAATCAGCACGGTGTTCGGCTGAAGCATGTGCACGATCCTCGCCAGCGCCTCCGGTTCGCGTGTCAGAAAAAACGGAAATGCCGCTTCCGGCCAGATCAGGTGCGTGACGTCGCGCAAGCCGCTCGATTGCGGCCCGGTCGCGCGGTCGGAAAGGCGCAGATAGCGCTCCATCACGCTTTGCTTGGCGCTGTAGTTGAATTTCTCGTCCTGCTGCAAGTTAGGCTGCATGATGCGCAGACGCACACCGCTGACAAAGCCGGACGGATTGCGCATGAGCCGGTATTCGCCGTAGCCCGCCATTGCGAGCAACACGACGGCCGCCATCACGATCGGACGTCGCGGCCGCGGCGTATCATGCTTGTCGTCGGCGAGCACCGCCGGCGCCGAGAATATCGCGACAGCCAGAAACGTGAGGCCCCACACGCCGACAAGCGACACGCTTTGCGCAAGGACCAATGGTTCGGAGAACGCGTAGCCAAACGCGTTCCACGGAAAGCCGCTGAGCAGATGGCCGCGCAGCCACTCGGAAATCGTCAGCGTGACGGCGAGCGCCAGGATGCGCTCCGGCCCACGCACCCAGATCAGGCGGGCGGCGGCAAATCCTGCGGCGGTATAGAGCGCGAGGTAGGCGGGAAGACCGGCGACCGCAAACGGCAGCAGCCATCCGAATGTCTTGGCGTCGACCAGGAAGGCATAACCGACCCAGTAGAGGCCGGCGAGAAAATAGCCGAAGCCGAAGCACCAGCCGATCGCCGCGGCACCCAGTGCGCCGCTCCAGCGGCCGGAAACCGCGCCGTCGATCTGCCAGACCAGCATCGGAAAGGTCAGGAACAGCACCGGCCATGCGTTGATCGGCGCGAGCGCCAGGGCCGAAGCGACGCCCAGGCCGAATGCAATCAGCGCGCGCCGCCAGCCCCAGGCGAGCATGATCGAATGGGCGAAACGGATCAGGGTCACGGGCCGCGGGAGTTGTTTGGCGATGGTGATTCGCTAGTTCGCCCCGATTCCCTTGTCGATGCAACATCCCCCGCCGGCGCGCTGGCAGCCGCCGTGCCGGGTGGGGTCGCGTCGCCGTCGCGCCGCCGCGGCTCGCGCGCTCGCTCGCGGCGGTCCTTCAGCTTGTAGATCCGCACCCGCTTGATGCGGCGCGGATCGGCGTCGAGCACCTCGATCTCGTAGAGGCCAGGCCCCGGAATGAGCTCACCGCGCACCGGCAGCCGCCCGGCGCGCGTGACCAGATAGCCCGCGAGCGTGTCGACCTCCTCGGCGGCGTCGCCGATGTCGAATTCGCTGCCGATGATGTTGACCACGTCCTCGAGCTTGGCGCGCGCGTCCGCGATGTAGCTGTCGTCCTGCTGGCGCAGGACGCCGGGCAATTCATCCTCGTCATGCTCGTCGGCAATATCGCCGACGATCTGCTCGACGATGTCTTCCATCGAGACAAGCCCATCCGTGCCGCCGTATTCGTCGATGACCAGCGCCAGGTGAATGCGCGTCGCCTGCATCTTTGCGAGCAGGTCGATGAGGCGCATCGAGGGCGGCACGAACAGAATTTCGCGCACAAAGTTGGCGGACGACAACGGCATTGCCAGATTGATCGATTTGAGATCGAGATCGGCCGCCAGCGGCTTCTTGCGCCTGGCGTTCTTCTGCGGGTCGACCGAGCCGCGCTGGGTCATGAAGGCGACCAGATCGCGGATGTGCACCATGCCGATCGGGTCGTCCAACGTATCGTTGTAGGCAACCAGCCGCGAGTGGCCGGCGCGCTCGAAGGTGCGCATCAACTCGCCGAGCGAAATATCCTGCTGCACGGCCACGATATCGGCGCGCGGAATCATCACGTCGTCGACGCGCCGCTCGCGCAGGCCGAGGATGTTTTTCAGCATCCGGCTTTCCTGCGGCAGGAAACCGGATTCGCCGGGCGTCGCGTTGTCGAGCACGTCCCTCAGGTCGGCGCGGATCGAGCCCGTTTTCCAGCCGAACAGGGCGCGCAAGGTGCGGCTGAACCAGCCCTCGCTGCGCGGCGCCTCGTTCGCTTGCGGCACCGGCACCGGCAAATGGCGCGGCTCGTAAGGTGCGGGAAAGACGTTGCCGGAACTTGGAGGGTCGTTGTCAGGCATAGCAGTCGGGCGTCAACGCGCTCGCACGCGATAGGGATCGGCCACCTTGAGTTGCGCCAGAATGGCGCGTTCGAGCCGTTCCATGACGGCGGCCTGCTTATCGCTCCGGTGATCGTAGCCGATCAGGTGGAGAAAGCCATGCACCGCCAGATGGGACAAATGGTGCAGAAACGGCTTGCCTTCTTCCGTGCTCTCGCGCCTGAGCGTTTCGAAGGCGATCACGATGTCGCCGAGCGGAGCGGGCCCGGCGTTTCCGTTGCGGGCAGGCGCGGGAAATGACAGGACGTTGGTCGGCGCGTCGATGCCGCGCCAGTCACGGTTGAGCGTGCGTATCGTCCTGTCGTCGGTGAGCACGATGCTGATTTCACCGGCGTCCGTCCGCGTCGCGCCTGCAGCCGCGGCCAGCGCCTTGCGGACCGTCCGTTCGGCCGCCTTTTGCCGCTTCCAGCGCGCCGACGTCACCTGGATTTCGATCGCCGGCGATGCGCGCGCTCTCGTCCTCGGAGATCTCATTCCGTCTTCTCGCGCGAGCGAGGCGGGGCGGCGCGATCGTAGGCCTCGACGATGCGGGCGACCAGCTCGTGCCGGATCACGTCCTCGGCGGTGAATACGACGTGGCCGATGCCCTCGACCCGGCCGAGCAGGCGCACGGCTTCGGCGAGGCCGGAAGTCTGGCCGTGCGGCAGATCGACCTGGCTCGGATCGCCGGTCACGATCATGCGGCTGTTCTCGCCGAGCCGCGTGAGGAACATCTTCATCTGCATCGACGTGGTGTTCTGCGCCTCGTCGAGAATGACGGCGGCATTCGAGAGCGTGCGGCCGCGCATGAAAGCAAGCGGAGCAATCTCGATTTCTCCCGCCTGCAGCGCGCGCTCCACGATCCGCGCATCCATCAAGTCGTAAAGCGCGTCGTAGACCGGGCGCAGATAGGGGTCGACCTTTTCGCGCATGTCGCCCGGCAGGAAGCCGAGCCGCTCGCCCGCCTCGACCGCCGGCCGCGACAGGATGATGCGGTCCACTTCCTTGCGCTCGTAGAGTTGCACCGCGTGCGCGACGGCAAGCCAGGTCTTGCCGGTGCCGGCGGGGCCGGTGCCGAATACAAGCGCATGACGCTTGAGTGCACGGATGTAGGCGTCCTGCGCGGCGGTGCGGGCGCGGACGGGACGCTTGCGCAGGTTGAGCTCCTCGAAAGCCGCGCGCGCGGTGCCGGCATCGTAATCGAACAGCGAGCCCTGCGAGATCGCGAGCCGAATAGCGCCCTCGACATCGCCCAAAGCCAGCTCGGTTTCGAGCTTCGTGCGCTCGTAGAGGCTTTCAAGAACATTGCGGGCCTGCTCGCAGGCCGCGCGCGAGCCTTCAATGGTGACCTGGTTGCCGCGCTGCTCGGCCACCACCCCCAATCGGCGCTCGATCAATGCGAGATTTTGCCCGTATTGTCCGAAAAGGATGGAAGCGAGCCGGTTGTCATCAAACGCGAGCACGATCTGGGTGGTCGCGGTTTCTTCCGATGCGGCGGAAGCAGGGATCGCGGGATCGGGGGTGCGCAAAACGGTTTCAGGCTCCTGCCATCGTCTGCTCCCGCTCTTTGCGAGGGGAAGGCAAGCGAGAAGATATTTCGCCGAACAAGCTGTTTGCTCCTACTTCGGCAATCGTCACCGGCACGATCTCGCCAATGCGGGAGGCCGGCGCCATTACCTGCACCGCCTGAAGATATGGTGACTTGCCGACCAGTTGCCCAGCCAGCCTGCCGGGCTTTTCCAGCAGCACGTCGACAGAACGCCCGGCAAAGGTCGCGTTAAATGCGCGCTGTTGCTTTCCGATCAAAGCCTGCAGCCGCTGCAGGCGCTTCGACTTTTCTTCGGGCGGAACCTGGTCCATGTCGGCCGCAGGCGTTCCGGGCCGCGGCGAATACATGAACGAGAACGCGCTCGCAAAATGCACGTCCTCGATCAGTTGCAGGGTTTGACGGAAGTCGTCTTCGGTTTCGCCCGGGAAGCCGACAATGAAATCGGACGAAAAGGCAAGGTCCGGACGGGCGGCGCGCATGCGCGCGACGACATCGCGGTAGTGCACCGCGGTGTGCTTGCGGTTCATCGCCGCGAGCACGTGATCGGAACCTGATTGCACCGGCAAATGCACGTATGGCATCAGCGCCGGCAAGTCGCGGTGGGCAGCGATTAGGTCGTCGTCCATGTCGCGCGGATGACTGGTCGTATAGCGCAGGCGCGCAACGCCCGGCACTTCGGACAGCCGATAAAGCAGTGCGGCCAGCGACCGCGGCCGTCCGTCGCGTCCGGCCCCATGATACGCATTCACGTTCTGCCCGATGAGCGTGATTTCCCGCACGCCGGCGTCGGCCAGGCGTTCGACCTCGGCGGCAATTTTCTCGACCGGCCGCGATACTTCCGCCCCGCGTGTGTAGGGCACGACGCAGAAGGTGCAGAACTTGTCGCAGCCCTCCTGCACGGTGACGAACGCCGTAACGCCGCGTCTGGCGGTCGCGGTCTGGCTGGGGGCAGCCAACGCGTCGAACTTGTCCTCGACCGGGAACTCGGTATCGACCACTTTTTCGCCGCGCTCGACGCGCGCGACCAATTCCGGCAGCCGATGATAGTTCTGCGAGCCGACCACGAGATCGACAGTGGCGGCGCGTCGGACAATCTCGCGCCCTTCGGCCTGCGCCACACAGCCGGCGACGGCGATGGTCATGGTGCGGCCCTCGCGCGCGGCGGCTTCCTTCATGACGCGAATGCGGCCGATCTCGGAATAGACCTTTTCGGCGGCTTTCTCGCGGATGTGACAGGTATTCAGAATGACGAGATCGGCCTCCTCAGGAATGGCCGTCTCGGCAAAACCCGCGGGCGCCAAGGTATCCGCCATACGATTGGAATCGTAGACGTTCATCTGGCAGCCGAAAGACTTGATATGGACTTTGCGCGGTCTGCTCATGCCATCCGATGGGAACCCGGCCAATCTAGCCTCCCGGTCCCGAATTGTCCTGCCCATCCAGCCTTTTGATTGATGCTTCCCAAGACCGATACCGGCTTTCCGTCCGAAAAGGAATGGCGGGCTATTCCGCCGCGATCCGAGGCAGTCTGCTGCGCAAAGCAACGCCCATGATCCCACGCACCGTGCTCTCCAGCCTTCTCGCCATCTCCTTGCGGTCCTCTTCGCCGCTTGCCGTGACCGGCTCGCCAAACGAGACCACGGCGTCGACAGCGCCGCGCTTAACGAAGGTCTTGATGTGGGGCAGAAAATCGAGATCGCCATACCACGCGACGAGCGGCATGTGCTGACGGCCGGTCGGCAAGCCATGGACGCCGGTGTAGCAGATCGCCATCGGCTGAATGAGAACGCCGCCGTCGCTGCCGCGCCGGGATGCATCGCGTATGGCGCCAACCAGCGCCGAGCGAAACGGCAGCACCCGGTTGCCGTCACTTGAGGTGCCTTCGGCGAACAGGACGACCGATGTGCCGGTCTCGAGCCGCTTGGCGATCTCGGCGACGGCATAGCCGGTTTGATTGCGCCGCGCGCGGTCGACGAAGACGGTGCGCTGGATTTTCGCCGTGATGCCGACCAGCGGCCACTTGCGCACTTCGCTCTTTGCGACAAAGGCCACCGGTGAAAGCGATCCGATCACCAGAATGTCCGACCACGAGACGTGATTGGACACGAACAGCACCGGCCGGTCGCGCACCTGCATTCCGATCACGCGAACGCGGATGCGCATGATCTTGCACAGGAAGCGATAATAGTTGCGGCAGATGAAGCCCCAGCCGGGCAAGCCAAGCTTTTCGAGCAGCCACTGCATGGAGATGAGCAGCGGCGTCATGGTGAAGAAGCACGCCGCGACGAACAGGCCCCGCACAATCCACATCAGGACTTTTCATCCTTGAGCGGCACGGCATAGAGCTCGAGCCGGTGATCGACGAGCTTGTAGCCGAGCTTGCGGGCGACTTCCGCCTGCAGGCGCTCGATTTCCTCCGACTGGAATTCGATCACCTCGCCGTTGCGCAAATTGATGAGGTGATCGTGGTGCGCCTCGGGGCTTTGCTCATAACGCGCGCGCCCCTCGCGGAAATCGTGCCGCTCGATGATGCCGGCGTCCTCGAACAGCTTCACGGTGCGATAGACCGTGGAGATCGAAATGCGGTCGTCTACTTTCGCGCAGCGGCGGTAAAGCTCCTCGACGTCCGGATGGTCGTCGGCCGCGGCCAGCACGCGGGCGATCGTGCGGCGCTGGTCCGTCATGCGCATGCCCTTGGCGGCGCAAAGGGCTTCGATATGGCTCTTGTCGTGCTGCTGCTTTTCCGGCGTGGCCACCACTTCTAACTCCGATCCGGCCCGCCATAATATTGAGCCGGTGCCGCTCGTGTCCATGGTCGGATCAGGCGAGATCGCGGCGGAGCACCAGCGCGGTCGCGGATTTTCCGCCGGTTTCGGCGTAGTAATTCGGCCGCCGCGACACTTCCACAAACCCGGCGCGCGCGTAGAGCCGCAGCGCGGCAGCATTATTTTCGCCGACCTCGAGGAATATGGCGCGCGCGCCGAGGCCGGCAAGCCGTCGCAGGTGCAAATGGAGCATATTGCGCGCGAGCCCGCGCCCGCGGAAGGCATCGTCGACGGCGATCGAGAGAATTTCGGCTTCGTCGGCCGCGCGACGCGACATCACAAAGCCGGCGAGGCTTGATGCGGCGGCCGCGCGGTGTGCGAGGACGCTGCGGTCGACCAGCAGCATTTCCACTTCCTCTTCGCTCCAGCCGCGATGGAACGATCGCGCATGCAGCGCCGCGATCGCCGCGGCATCGCGCGGGCCCGCTTCCGACAAGACGGGATCGCCGCGTCCGAAGAATTTGCGGATGAGCGCAATCATCGGCGCGGTAATTGAGCCGCATCCTGCGGCTGGGCATCGGGCGCGCGCAGGTAGAGCGGCGCGGGCGCGCCGGTGTTCTCCGCTGCGGCTCCCAGCCGCGCGATCCATTCGATGTCGGGGGCAGGCCGCGGATCAACGGCGCTCGGTTTGCGCTCTCCGCTCGGCCAGGCGGAGGCGATGAGCTTGGCGCCGGTGCCCACGATGCGCGGGGCGCCGCCGGTGCACACGCGCAAGGCCTCGCGCAGCGAGCTCAGCCGCGGCGCCACCAGGCTGCGCCCGCCCGGCCCGAAGACTTGCAGGTAGACATGTTCGTGCCGCGCGTCGACCGCGGCAACGACCGGGACCGTATCGTCCTCATCGAGATGGGGTGCGGCATAGGCCGCAAGTGTCGTCACGCTGACGGCCGGCTTGCCCGACGCAAGCGCCAGCCCGCGCGCGGCGGAGATGCCGACGCGCAATCCCGTGAAGCTGCCGGGGCCGACGGTGACCGCGATGCGGCCGATGCCGGAAAAGTCGAGCTTGGCGGATTTGAGCACGCGCGCGACGAGCGGCATCAGCGCTTCGGCGTGACCGCGCACCATCGGAATCGATTCCTGCGCCGAAATGGCGTTTTCGTCCGTGTCGAGCACGGCGGCCGAGCACGCGCCGAGCGCGGTGTCGATGGCGAGGATGCGCATGGTTGAAGTCTAGCATCAAATGCCGTCATTCCGGGGCGCGAGCGAAGCTCGCGCACCCGGAATCCATAGTCCCGGTCTGTGAATATGGATTCCGGGTCCGGTGCTGACGCGCCGTCCCGGAATGACCAGAAACTACACCGGCCTTACTTCAACCACCTCCGGCAGGAAGTGGCGCAGCAAATTCTGGATGCCGTGCCGCAAGGTCGCGGTGGAGGAGGGGCAGCCGGAGCAGGCGCCCTTCATGTGCAGGAAGACGACGCCTTCCTTGTAGCCCTTGAACGTGATGTCACCGCCGTCGCCGGCGACCGCCGGTCGCACGCGCGTCTCGATGAGGTCCTTGATCGTTGCAACCGTCTCGGCGTCGGCCGCATCGAAGAATTCATCGCCGGCTGATTGCGAAGGCTGCGCCTCAGCGGCGAGCAGCGGTGCGCCGCTCATGTAGTGCTCCATGATCGCGCCGAGCACCGCCGGCTTGATCTGCTGCCATTCACCGTCCGTTTTGGTAACGGAAATGAAATCGGAGCCAAAAAAGACGCCGCCGACATTGGGGATGTCGAACAGCCTCTCGGCGAGAGGCGACTGGGCGGCGGCTTCGCGGGTCGCCATGTCGAGCGTGCCGTTCTCGAGCACGAGCCGGCCGGGCAGAAACTTCAGCGTCGCCGGATTCGGGGTGGCTTCGGTCTGGATGAACATCTGCTTTTGCTCCTCGCGCGGGTTCAAGGCCCGTGGGATGCCTGACGATACCAGATAAATGGCGAGGGTGGGCGGCAGGGTCAACCCGCCGGTCAAGGCCTTACGAACTCGCGTCAATGTCCTCGTCGCTCAAATGGCCGGGCACGATGGCGAGCGGAATGGGGAAGGTGCCGGCGGTCTTGGCAACGCTGCTCATCAGGGGGCCCGGACCTTCGCTGCCGGGGCGGGCGGCAATAACGAAAATCCCGATATCGGCGTCTTCCTCGATCAGGCGGATGATCTCTTCAGTTACTTCGCCCTCGCGGATCACCCGGTCCGTCTTCACGTTGGCGATTTTCTTGATGCGCGCTGCGTATTTTTCGAGCGCGGCCTTCGCCGCCTCATGCGCCTCGGCGCGCATGATGTCGGCGACCCCGAGCCACTGCCTGTCGCGGTCGCTCGTGTCGATCACGCGCAGCATCACCACGGCCGACTTGGTGCGGCCGGCGCGCTTGGCCGCCCAGTAAACCGCGCGGTCGCATTCTTCGGTGTCGTCGATGAGGACCAGATATTTGCGCTTGTGTCCGGTTTCGAAGCTTCGGCGCTTGCTGCTCATCGTCGTCGCTCCCCGGAGATTCTGACGGCGGCGCGGGAATGGTGGCACGCCGGGTACGGGCGGACAAGCGGCACGCCGGCCTTCGTACTCAGTCATTCCGGACGCCGCGAAGCGGCGACCCGGAATTCAGAGCTACATCCGGCACTTTTTTGTTTGCTGGATTCCGGGTTCACGCGCTTGCGCGTGCACTCCGGAATGACGTGTTCGCTAGCGCCGCACGAAACCGACGATATCCTTGACCGCTTTCATTGTTTCTGCCGCGATCGCCTGCGCGCGCTCGGACCCGTGCGCGAGCACCTTGTCGATGTAGACGTGATCTTGCGTGAGCCGCTTCATCTCGCCGCCGATCGGCCCAAGTTTGGCGACGGCAAGGTCGACCAGCGCATTCTTGAACGTGGAGAATTGGCCGCCGCCGAATTGCCTGAGCACATCCGCGCGGCCCACGCCTTCCAGCGCCGCGTAAATGCCGACGAGGTTTTCCGCTTCGGGCCGGCCTTCCAGGCCCTTCTCCTCGCTCGGCAATGGATGCGGATCGGTCTTGGCGCGCCGGATCTTCAAGGCGATGGCGTCGGCATCGTCGGTCAGATTGATGCGCGACTGGTCGGAGGAATCCGACTTCGACATTTTTTTCGAGCCGTCGCGCAACGACATCACGCGCGTTGCCGGACCCTGGATGAGCGGTTCCGGCAACGGGAAGAACGTATCGCCGAATCCATGCGAACGGATCGACTCGCCGAAGTCGTTGTTGAACTTCTGCGCGATGTCGCGCGAGAGCTCCAGATGCTGCTTCTGGTCCTCGCCGACCGGAACGTGCGTCGCGCGATAGACCAAAATGTCGGCCGCCATCAGGTTCGGATAGACGAACAGGCCGACCGAGACGTTCTCACGATCCTTGCCGGCCTTCTCCTTGAACTGGGTCATGCGGTTCAGCCAGCCCATGCGGGCGACGCAGTTGCAAATCCACGCAAGCTCGGCGTGCTCGGCGACCTGGCTCTGGTTGAAGATGATGTGCTTTTGCGGATCGATGCCGCACGCGATGAAGGCGGCGGTCACCTCGCGCGTCGTCTTTTTCAGCTCAACGGGATCTTGCCACACCGTGATGGCGTGCATGTCGACGACGCAATAGATGCAGTCGTAGTTCTCCTGTAACGCGACGAATTTCACGATTGCGCCGAGATAATTGCCGAGGTGCAGATTTCCGGTCGGCTGCACGCCGGAAAAAACGCGCTCCTTGAACGCCATGAGGAAGCCCTTTCGCTTGGGGGGCTGAATGCCACGCCGAACCGGCAGGGCGCAAGGGTTTCAACCGCGCCGGCGCAGCGCGGCGATAAGGTCGCCGAGCCTGGCGACGCCGAGGAGTTGAAGACCAGCGGCATAGACCGCGACGCCAAGCGCCACGAGCGCGAACAGGACCGCGAGTCCCTCTGCCGAGGGGGCCGATACCGCCGCGATGCGCGCGCCGAGCACACGGCCGTAAAATACAATGCCGCCCATGATGGCGGCCGCCAGTGCGATGCGCGGCAGCCGGCGCGCAGCGTCCGGGTCGAGCCGCAGCCATCTGCGCCGGTAGACCAGCAAGCCGAGCAGGGCGGCGCCGATCCAGGCCGACAATCCGATCGCCGCGGCGACGCCCACGTGTCCGTAGCGCGGAAACAGCAGCCACGCGCCGGCGATCGCCGCGGCGAGGGCGACCAAGGCCGTGAGCATCGGCGTCCGCGTGTCCTCGTGCGCGAATGAGATCGCGCCGAACGTTTTTTCCAGCACGTGCCCCGGAAGGCCCGCACAAATCGCCGTCAGCGCGGCGGCGACTGCCGCCGTATCGCTTGCGGTGAACGCGCCGTGCTCGAACAGGCCGCTGGCAATCGGCGACGCCAGGATCGCAAATCCGGTCGCCGCCGGAAGTGCCAGGCCGAGCGCGATCTCGAAAGCGCGCGATTGCGCCGCCACCAGCTCCTTTTCGGTGCCGGCGCGCAGCGCGCCCGCGATACGCGGTACGATGACGGCAGCAATCGCAATCGAGGCGACGCCAAGCGGCAGTTCGTAGAGCCGGTTGGCGTAATAAAGCCACGCGACCGCGGCAGAAGAGGACGAAGCGATTGCGGCGCCGGCGATGAATTTGAGTTGCGGGATGCCCGCCGCGGTCAGCCCGGGCAGCGCACGCACGAACAATGTTCGCGTCTCGTCCGGCACGTGAATGCGCGGAGACCGCCACCGCTTGCCGGTCAGCAGCCAGGTTGCGCCCGATATGAGCAACTGCGCCATGGCGGCGATAACGATGGCGCTCGTCAGCAAGATCGTTTTTTCGAGCGAAAAGATTTGCGGGCCGAGCAGGAAAGCGGCGACCGTCACCATGATGACGTTAAACATCACGGTACTGACGACGACGGCGGTGACACGGCGCTCGGCATTCAGCGCGGCGGAGATTACCGCCACGACCCCCGCGAAGAAGACGTACGGCGCGGCGATCGACAGCAGCAGTGCCGCCAGTGCACGGCGTGCCGGATCGAACCCGGGCGCAATCGCGATGACGAGCCAGCGGGCAAGGGTGTCGGCAAGCAGTGCGGCGATTCCGGCCATGGAAAGCATTGCCACCAGCGTGCGTCGGGTAAACCGGTCGGCATTGGCGGCTCCATCCTCGCCTGCGCGCAGCCTGAGCCAGATCGGAACGAAAGAACCATTGAGCGCGCCTTCGGCGAGCAGCCGGCGAAAGAAATTGACGATCTGAAAAACCGCGAAGAACGCTTCCGAGAACGGTCCTGCTCCGAGCATGCTCGCGATCATGGCGTCGCGGGCGAAAGCGAGCAGGCGCGACATCAGCGTGCCGCCGCCGACCGTGGTGATATCGCGCGTCAGTGACATTCAGTGGGCCTCCGCGCACATTGCGGCCGGTGAGAGCGTGGAGGCGGGTCCGGCACTGTACGCTTGTCCGCGCCATTTCCCCCGATATAGTGCGCGCGCATCAACGTAAAGGCCGTTCATGTCCGCTCTCCGCTATGACGTTCTCGGCATTGGCAACGCCATTGTCGACGTGATCGCGCATGCCGAAGACGATTTTTTGGTCAAGCAAGGCATGCAAAAAGGCACAATGGCGCTCATCGATGAGGCGCGCGCACAGACAATCTACGGCGCGATGGGACCAGCGGTCGAAAGCTCAGGTGGTTCGGCGGCGAACACTATCGTCGGGGCCGCGAGCTTCGGCGCGCGCGCGGCCTTCGTCGGCAAGGTCAAAGACGACGAGCTCGGCCGTACATTCGCGCACGATATCCGCGCCGCCAGCGTTGCTTTCGATACGGCACCGGCGGATGACGGGCCCTCGACCGCGCGCTGCTACATCATTGTCACGCCGGATGGCGAGCGCACGATGAATACGTATCTCGGCGCCGCGCAGCATTTGCGTCCGGCCGACATCCAAGCGGACGCGATTGCATCGGCGGCCATCGTCTACCTCGAAGGCTATTTGTGGGATCCGCCGCAGGCGAAGCAGGCATTCGTCAAAGCCGCAAAGGTCGCCCATGCCGCTGGTCGCAAAGTGGCGCTGACCCTGTCCGATGCCTTTTGCGTCGACCGCTACCGCGCGGAATTCCTCGATCTTGTCCACAAGGGCACCGTTGATATCCTGTTCGCCAACGAGCGTGAGCTTTTGAGCCTGTATGAAACCGCGGATTTCGATATCGCGGTAGCGGCGCTGCGCGGCGACGCGGCGCTTGCGGTGGTTACCCGCAGCGAAAAAGGCTGCGTGGTCGTCACGCGCGAGAAGACGGAAGCCGTGCCCGCGGCGAGCGTCGACCGCGTGGTGGACGTGACCGGCGCCGGCGATCTGTTCGCCGCCGGATTCCTGGTTGGTCATGCGCGCGGCAAGGACCATGGCGCGGCGGCGCGGCTCGGCGCGCTGGCGGCCGCCGAAGTCATTCAGCATGTCGGGGCGCGGCCGCAGAACTCGCTCAAGACGCTGGCCGAACAAAATCGGCTGCTCATCTAGAGCGAAGGCGCCAGACCGACAGCGTTTCGTGCTGCGCTCCCTGAATTGGTAACCGGTTGGTAACCGAACATGGTTACCAATTGGTGACCAGACAATTCAGGAGTCATCACCCCATGTCCAAGCGCAAGGACGCCGCCGATTCAAAAAGCGAATCGGGGGCGCAGCCGGATGCCAAGGCTCAAACCGGTCACAGCCTCCGCTCGATTGAGTCGCCTTCGATTTCGCCGGCGCGCGAAACGGCGACCGGGTCAGATACCGGCATCGCCAACGCCGAGTCGTCGCTAGAGAACAAGTCCGGCTCTGGGACGTCGTCGCGCGGCATGCGGTCCGCGCTTCTCGCGGCTTCGGTGGTCTTTGCTGCTGCTTTCGGCGCGGTCATCGGACCGATGGCGAATACGTATTTTGCAGGGCCGACCGAAACGCAAACCGCGGCGATCGCCGAGAATGAGGCGATGCAGCAGACGGTCGGGCAACTTCTGAAACAGATGACGGTGATCAACGCGGCAAACATCGAAGCCGCAGGCAAGGCGCAGAAGGAAATCGCGGCCCTGAAAGCAAGCCTCGACGCCGCCAACAAGAGCACCACGGCGCAGCTGAGCAAGGTCGCCGAACGGCTTGATCATGTGGAGCAGCAGGCGAAGCTCGCCTCATCGGAAACGACCGGCTCGATCAAGCCGCGGCACGGTGCAGGCGCGAAAGCCACGCCGGACGATCCCGCGATCGTGCATGGCTGGGTGGTGCACGCGACGCGCAGCGGGCTCATCTATGTCGAAGGACGCAGCGGCATCTATCGGGTGGCGCCGGGCGTTTCCCTGCCGGGACTGGGTGCGGTGGAAACGATCAAGCGCGAGGACGGCCGCTGGGTCGTCGTGACACCGAAGGGCACGATCGTGTCGATGCGCGATCGGCCTTACTACCGGCCCTACTAGACGCCGACTGAATTCAAGTTACGAAAGCGGCGCCTCGAGGGGCGCCGCTTTCATTTGTGCGTGAGGCCGGTGGCGACGCCGTTGGAACCGTGCCAGAGTTTGCATGCTTTAATTCGCGCGGGGCAAACAATGCGCGGTGGTTCGTTCAAATTCGTTCTGTTTTTCTTCGCATTCCTTGGCGCGCTGGCAGCGGAAAGGGCTTCGGCGGAAGATGCGGCGCCGCCCGCGGCGAAGCCCGAGCTGACTGCGAATTGTCCCGGTCTGATCGCATCGCGCACGCCGTTCGGCGCACCCGCCCCCTTCCGGCTTGTGGCGCTCAAACCGGATGAAGTCCGCATCAGCTACATCGGGCATTCCACGTTCCTGATCGAAAGCCCGCAGCTCGTGCGCATCGCGACCGATTACAACGACTACGTCCGCCCGCCGATCGTGCCCGACATTGCGACCATGAACCACGCGCACGACACGCACTACACCAACAATCCCGATCCGGCGATCAAGTACGTGCTGCGCGGCTGGGCCGAGAACGAGAAGCCGGCGCGCATCGATCTGCAATACAAGGACGTGCGCGTGCGCAACGTGCCGACCAATATCCGCCGCTGGGACGGCGGCACCGAGCGCAACGGCAATTCAATTTTCATTTTCGAGATCGCCAATCTCTGCATCGCGCACCTCGGGCATCTGCACCACACATTGACGCAGCAGCAGCTCGACGAAATCGGCCGCGTCGATGTGGTGCTGGTACCGGTCGACGGCAGCTACACGCTTGATCTCGAAGGGATGGTCGAGGTGCTGCACGCGCTCAAGGCGCCGCTGATGATTCCGATGCACTATTTCAGCGCCTTTACGCTCAATCGCTTTCTCGATCGCGTGCGCCAGGAATGGGCGGTCGAATTCAGCGAAGTGCCGTCCGTCGTCGTGTCAAAAGGCAGCGTCCCCACCAAGCCGAAAGTGCTGGTGCTGCCCGGTCATTAGCAGGCGAAATCAAGGACTTGCCAGCCGCGTTAAGGCTTTTTTAATTCATCGATAGACCGGGAACGAATGCGGCGCTATTGCGTTTCTGCCTACCGTCAGGGTGAGAGTTAAGGCAGGGAGGCAGCAAGCGTGAACGTGCAGACGTGGAGTAACTGGAAGCGCTTTCCGACCCAGAGCAGTGACGCGATCGATGCGCCGCCCGGGCCTGGAGTTTACGAAGTCCGTCACATGATGACCGGCCGGCTGATCGCCTTCGGGCACGCCGCCAACGTGGCGAAGGCCATCACCGAATTGAACGTCGACGGCGGCGGCCGGTCGTGGATGAAGTTCTTTCGCGCCGGCGTCGCAGCGATGCCGCGCGTTTCCGATCTTGAATACCGCTTTTGCTTGGCGGCGAGCCGGGCCGAGGCGAAGAGCGCGGCGCGGCGGCTCATGGGCCTGCGGCAGACCGCATGGCGCCGGCGCATGGACCTCGGCTGGGCGGCGCGGCTGCAGCACTGATCATGCGGAAATCCTGATTCAAGCGTTGTGGCCGGCGTTTTGCCGGCCATTTTGTTTGACCCAAGCGCCGTAAACCCTCCAGCCGCTTTTCGGCGGCCGTTCAGCCGTCGTATACATAGTCAGCAGTGAATTCGTCCGGAGTTGGTTACCGATGCTGAGCGCAGACCAGAGCGAGATCATAACGCGCGTCGGTCCAAAGACCCCCGCGGGCACCCTGATGCGCCGGTACTGGCAGCCGGCGGCACTTGTTGACGAACTGTCCGGCAACCGTCCCATCAAGCCTGTGCGCCTGTTCGGCGAAGACCTGGTCATCTTCAAGGACGACAGGGGCCGGTATGGTCTGGTCGGGCGTCATTGCCCGCACCGCGGGACCGACTTGGCATTTGGGCGGCTGGAAAATGGAGGCCTGCGCTGCGCCTTCCATGGCTGGCTGTTCGACGTGAGCGGAAAATGCCTGGAAACGCCGGCGGAGCCGGAGACCAGCAATCTCTGCGCCAACATTCGGCACAGGGCCTACCCGATGGTCGAAAAGAGCGGAATTTTGTTCGCCTATCTCGGTGAAGGCGAGCCGCCCGCGTTTCCCGATTTCGATTGCTTCATCGCGCCACCGACTCACACGTTCGCCTTCAAGGGCATGATCGATTGCAACTGGCTGCAATCGCTCGAAGTCGGCATCGACCCGGTCCACACGTCATTCCTGCACCGGTTCTTCGAGGACGAAAATCCCGACGAAGGCTACGGCAAGATGTTCCGTGACACGTCGAAAGACTCGGACATGCCGATGACGAAAATCATGCGCGAATTCACGCGCCCGCGTATCGAGGTCGAGCCGACTGACTACGGGTTTCGTCTGATCACGCTGCGGCAGATCAGCGACGAGAAGGCGCACGTGCGCGTCACCAATCTGATTTTTCCGAATGCGTTCATCATCCCGATGAGCCGCGAGATGACGATCTCGCAGTGGCATGTTCCGATCGACGATACGCGACACTACTGGTACGCGATCTTCACTTCGTTCGGCGCACCGGTGAACAAAGACGAGATGCGCCGCCAGCGGCTCGAGCTTTACGAATTGCCGGATTACGTGCCGCGCAAGAACAAGGATAACGATTACGGCTTCGATCCGCACGAGCAGGAACATCAGACTTTCACCGGCATGGGCACCGACATCAACGTACACGATCAGTGGGCGTGCGAATCGATGGGGGCGATCCAGGACCGCACGCAGGAACATCTCGGTACTTCCGACAAGGCGATCATCGCGTATCGCCGGCTGCTGCGGCAGGCGCTTGATGAGTCCGGCAAAGGCGGCCGGCCGCTGATGGTGCTCGACGCGGCCGCGGCGGCGAACATCACCGGCCCCGCCTGCGTCGACGGCATCGGCCCGGCGCAGGATTGGCAGGCCTATTGGCAGCGCACTAACAAAAGCCGGCAGGACAGCAAAAGCTGGGCCAACGGTCACTGACGGCAATCGGCATGGGCTCACCCAAGCGGCGATCGGCTGCAAGCTTCGTCGAGCGCCATGATCTGTGGAGCGGCGCGCAGGCCGCTGCGGCCGCCGACGTCGAGCGGCAAATCAAGAAGAACAAGCTCGAGCAGGTCCGATTTTCTTTCGCGGACCAGCATGGGGTGCTGCGCGGCAAGACCGTGATTGCGTCGGAAGCCGCGGCCCTGCTGCGCGCCGGCGTTCACATGACGACGACGCTGCTCGCCAAGGATACATCGCACCGCAGCGTCTTTCCGGTGTTCGTCGCCGGCGGCGGCTTTGCGATGGCTGAAATGCAAGGCGGCGCCGATTTCGTCATGGTCGCCGATCCGGCAACGTTCCGCATTTTGCCCTGGGTGGAAAGAACCGGTTGGGTCCTCTGCGACATTTACTTCACCAACGGCAAGCCGGTGCCGTTTTCCACACGCGCGCTCTATCGGGCAGCGCTCACGCGTCTCGCGCGCGCGGGCTTCGATTATTGCGCCGGGCTGGAAGTCGAATTCCATCTCTTCAAGCTCGAGAACCCGCGCCTTGCGCCTGCCGATGCCACGTGGCCACCCGAAGCGCCGGAAGTAAGCTTGTTGACGCAAGGCTATCAGTATTTGACCGAGTCGCGCTTCGACCAGCTTGCGCCTGCGCTTGAGCCGCTGCGGCGCGGCATCGAGGCACTCGATCTGCCGCTGCGCTCGCTCGAGGTGGAGCTCGGGCCAAGCCAATGCGAGTTCACCTTCGGGCCGCAGGCGGGCCTTGCCGCGGCGGACACGATGATCCTGTTTCGCGCGGCAGCAAAGCAGATCGCGCGGCGCCACGGCCTTCTCGCGAGCTTCATGTGCCGGCCCGCTCTGCCAAACATATTTTCGAGCGGCTGGCACCTGCACCAATCGCTCATCGATCGGCGGCTGAAGTCAAATGCCTTCCTATCCAGCGGTCGCGATGGACTTTCGGCCGTCGGCCTGGGCTATCTTGCAGGGCTGCTGGCTCATGCGCGCGGCGCTGCTGCTTTCGCGACACCGACCATCAACGGCTACAAGCGGTATCGGCCCTATTCGCTCGCACCCGACCGCGCAATCTGGGGGCGCGACAATCGCGGCGTGATGGTCCGCGTGCTCGGGCAGCCGGGCGAGGCCTCGACTCACCTTGAAAATCGCGTCGGCGAGCCCGCGGCGAACCCTTATCTTTACATGGCCTCGCAGATCTACGCCGGCCTTGACGGCATCGCGCGCAAGCTCGCGCCCGGTCCCTCGGCCGACGCGCCTTACGAGACCAAGGCCGAGCCGCTGCCGGCTTCCCTGCAGGAAGCGGTGGCCGCGCTGCGCGCCGACCGCTGCTTCGTCGAGGCGTTTGGCGAGAGCTTCGTCAGCTATTTTGCCCACATCAAGAACGCTGAAATCGAGCGCTTCTACAAGGAAGCGCGTGACCAGGCGGAGGCGACGCCGTGGGAGCAAAAAGAATATTTCGACATGTTCTGAACGCGCCGCGGGCGCGCTATAAGCTGCGGCATCAACTTACAGCGAGATTGCAAATGCCCCACGCCGTGAGCAAAGACCGCGTTCGCCTTTACTACGAAGAGGCCGGCTCCGGCACGCCGATTCTGTTCGTGCACGAATTCGCCGGCGACTACCGCAGCTGGGAGCCGCAGATGCGTTTCTTTGCGCGCCGGCATCGCTGCATCTGCTACTCGGCGCGCGGCTATACACCCTCCGACGTGCCGGTTTCGCCCGACGCTTACACCTACGAGCACTTTCGCGACGACGCGATCGCGGTGCTCGATCATTTGCAGATCGAGAAGGCGCATGTCGTGGGCCTGTCGATGGGCGGGTACACGACATTGCAAGTCGGGCTACATCACCCCTCACGCGTACTCTCGCTGACCATGGCGGGCGCCGGCTCCGGCTCCGAGCGCTGGTACACCGGGCAGTTCCGCAAAGCCTCGCAGGAGACGGCTGCACAATTCGAGAAGCTCGGAGCGGTCGAAGTCGCCAAGACCTATGGGCACGGGCCGAGCCGCATTCCATTCGCGGTCAAGGATCCGCGTGGCTTTGCGGAATTTGCCAGGATGCTCTCCGAACACGATGCTAAGGGCTCGGCCGGCACCATGCGCAATTTTCAGGGCGGCCGGCCCTCGATGTACGATTTTGAGGACGACGTTCGCCGCATCGCCTTGCCGGCGCTGATCGTGGTCGGCGACGAGGACGACCGCTGCATCGAGCCGGCGCTGTTCCTGAAGAAGACGATCGCGGCTTCAGGCCTCGCCGTGTTTCCGAAAACCGGGCACGCCGTCAATCTGGAGGAGCCCGCCCTGTTCAATCAGGCGCTCGCCGACTTCATCAGCCGCGTCGAAGCCGGCCTGTGGGCGCCGCGCGATCCACGCTCGATTTCGCCCGCGCCGTAGGCGGGAACCTGAGGGGTGGCAAAGCGGTTGAGGAGCGTTGCCGCCAGCCCCGGGGAGCCGCCAATGCTGAAATGGGCGCTTATCTTTCTCATCATCGCCATCATCGCCGGCATTTTTGGTTTTTCCGGCGTTGCGCATGCATCCGCCACGATCGCGCAGGTCCTGTTCGGGATTTTCCTTGTGCTGTTTATCGGTGCGCTGATTATCGGCCTCGCGCTTGGCTCGAAGCTGATGTCCTAGGGCGGGATCAGATTGTGAACCGCTTCGTTCCTGCTCGCCCATTCCGGCGCAAGCGGGACTCCAGTGCTTTTATGGTCGGACCCTGCTTTGCGGGAGCGAAAGGCAGGACGAGCCCTGCCGCCGTGCGCCTTAAGCGTCGACGCTCGCCGCCAACGCGTTGTCCTGAATGAAATCGCGGCGCGGCTCGACCAGTTCGCCCATCAGCTTGGTAAAGATATCGTCGGCCTCGTCGACTTCCTTCACCTTCACCTGCAACAGCGAACGCACATTGGTGTCGAGCGTCGTTTCCCAAAGCTGCTCGGGGTTCATCTCGCCCAAGCCTTTGTAGCGCTGCAGCGCAATGCCCTTGCGGCCGGCTTCGGTGAGCGCCTCGAACAACCCGACGGGCCCGTGGATCGGATCGATCTCGTCCTTGCGACGGAGCATCGCGGGCGGGGTCGGACGCGGGAAGATCTGTTGCAGCATTGGTGCGAATTCGTCCAGCTTGCGCGCATCCGCCGAGCCGAGCAGCGCCTGGTCGATGATGGCGACTTCCTTCACGCCGCGCACGGTACGTTCGAAGTGGAAGCCGGTTTCGTCGAACGTGCCGGCCCAGCCGCGGTCGGTCTCCTCCTCCAGCGCATCGAGCCGCTTGGCGATGTAGCCGGCTGCTGCCGCAGCTTTGGCCTCATCGCCGGCAAGCGTGGGGCTCAGCACGCCGGCAATGGCCGCCTGTTCGATGACCTTGCGGTTATAGCGGCTGTGCAGGCCGTTGAGGATGTTGCGGATCGCGCGCGCATCCTCGACCAGCTTGCGCAGGTCGGCGCCGGCGCGCTCTTCGCCGGAAGCGAGCCGCAGCACGGCTTCCTCGATGCCGGTCGCAATCAGATAGTCCTCGAGCGCGCGCTCGTCCTTGAGATACTGTTCGGATTTTCCGCGCGTGACTTTGTAGAGCGGCGGCTGCGCGATGTAGATGTGGCCGCGCTCGATCAGGTCCGGCATCTGCCTGTAGAAGAAGGTGAGTAGCAGCGTGCGAATATGCGCGCCGTCCACGTCGGCGTCCGTCATGATGATGATCTTGTGGTAGCGCAACTTTAAAATATCGAAGTCATCGCGGATGCCGGCACCGAGCGCGGTGATCAGCGTGCCGATCTCCTGGCTCGACAGCATCTTGTCGAAGCGCGCGCGTTCCACGTTCAGGATCTTGCCGCGCAGCGGCAGCACCGCCTGGAATTCGCGATTACGCCCCTGTTTGGCGGAGCCGCCGGCGCTGTCGCCCTCGACGATGAACAATTCCGATTTCGCCGGATCGCGCTCCTGGCAGTCGGCGAGCTTGCCGGGCAGCGATGAAACGTCGAGCGCGCCCTTGCGGCGGGTCAATTCGCGCGCTTTGCGTGCGGCTTCACGCGCGGCGGCGGCTTCCACCACCTTGCCGACAATGTTGCGTGCCTCCGATGGATGAATCTCGAACCAGTCCTGCAACGCCTGGTTGATCACGTTCTCGACCACGGGCCGCACTTCCGAGGAGACGAGCTTGTCCTTTGTCTGGGAAGAGAATTTCGGGTCCGGCACCTTGCAGGAAAGCACGGCTGTCAAACCCTCGCGGCAGTCGTCGCCGGTGAGCGCGACCTTTTCCTTGCGCGCGGAGCCGGCCGTTTCGGCATAGGCTGTGATCTGGCGTGTCAGTGCGCCGCGGAAGCCGGCAAGGTGTGTGCCGCCGTCGCGCTGCGGGATGTTGTTGGTGAAGCAAAGAACCGACTCGTGATAGCCGTCGTTCCACCACAGCGCGCACTCGACTGTGATGCCCTCGCGCTCCGCCTTGATCATGATCGGCGCGGGGATCAGTGGCGTCTTGTTGCGGTCGAGATATTTCACGAAGGCTTCGACGCCGCCCTCGTATTTCATCTCCTCGCGCTTCTCGACCGCGTGGCGCATGTCGGAAAGCGAAATGGTGACGCCGGAATTGAGAAACGCGAGCTCGCGCAGCCGGTGCTCGAGTGTGGCGAAATCGAATTCCACCATCGTGAAAGTCTTCGTGCTTGGTAGGAACGAGACTTCCGTGCCGCGCCTCTCGCCGGCGCTCCCGAGAACCTTGAGCGGGGCCACCGCGACACCGTCGCGGAACTCCATGAAGTGCTCTTTGCTGTCGCGCCAGATCGTGAGCTTCAGCCAGCTCGAAAGTGCGTTCACCACCGACACGCCGACGCCGTGCAGGCCGCCGGAGACCTTGTAGGAGTTCTGATCGAATTTTCCGCCGGCGTGCAGCTGGGTCATGATGACCTCGGCCGCCGACACGCCTTCGCCTTTGTGAATGTCGACCGGGATGCCGCGGCCGTTGTCGCGCACGGTCACCGATCCGTCCGGATTCAGCGTCACCAGGACTTCGGTGGCATAGCCCGCGAGCGCCTCGTCGATCGCATTGTCGACGACTTCGTAGACCATGTGATGCAGGCCGGAGCCGTCATCGGTGTCGCCGATGTACATGCCCGGCCGTTTGCGCACGGCATCGAGTCCCTTGAGGACCTTGATCGACTCGGCATCGTAGTCGGAAGGCAGATTCCGGGCCGGTTCAGCCATCGGCGTGACCCTTTGAACGGTTCAGAAAGTGAGTCGGATTCCAGAGTGGGTTTGACATGAATTTCGGGTCTCGTACAGGGCAAAGTGATGTTACCTAATATGTTGATCCTGAATGGATTTTTTAAGATCTCAGGGTACGAAAAAGGTGCGTTTTTTTTGCGCCCTCAAGCCCCGACCGCACATGCGTTTCGCAGCGTCTGACGGGCTCGTTTCCGCGGCCCGGCGGGCCTACCGAAAATAATCATCCGTTGTTTCAATCTGTTCTTGTGCGCGGCATCGCATTGTTTTCTATGCAAGTGTGACATTCGATCTTTCCCGCCGGCTGCAATCCGCAATGGCGTTCTCTAGTGCCACGTTCGAGGTGCCCCATCGGCTACGCGCCATCGTCCGCGCGCGTGAATCAAGCCTCATCCTTCTGGCGGCGCTGATCGGCGTCGCAGGAGGGCTCGTCGCGACCGTCATGGGCGGCATCGTCAGCGTGATGCATGTGCTGTTCTTCGGGCTCGACCCCGGCGAGCGGCTGTCGGGGCAGATCTCGCTCAATCCGCTTTATGCGTTTCTGACGCCCTGCGTCGGCGGCCTGCTGTTCGGGCTTGCCACCACCTACATCACGCGACGCCGCGGCACCGAGGTCGACCCGATCGAAGCCAATGCGCTGCACGGCGGGCGCATGTCGTTTCGCGGCAGTCTGATCGTGGCCTTGCAGACGATCTGGTCAAGCGGCGTCGGCGCCTCTGTCGGCCTCGAGGCCGGCTACACGCAGCTTGCGAGCGGCATCGCCTCGTGGGCGGGCCGTGCCTTCCGGCTGCGCCGCGGCGACCTGCGCGTGCTGGTCGGTTGCGGCGCCGCCGCCGGCATCGCCGGCGCCTTCGGCGCGCCGCTCGGCGGCGCCTTCTATGCCTTCGAGCTTGTCATCGGCAGCTACTCGATTGCGAGCCTTGCGCCGGTCGGCATGGCGGCACTACTCGGCTTTCTCACCGCCCAAGCCTTCTCGCCCGAGAAGATCGGCATCGAAACCGGCACGCTGACCGGCCTTGAGGTGCACGATCTGATCGTTGCCGGCGTGGTCGGGCTGTTCGCAGCGATCTACGGCATCGCGATGATGCGCGGAGTTGCCTCGAGCGAGGCGCTGTTCAAGCGCCTGCGTCTGCCGCCGGCTGTGCGGCCGATGCTCGGCGGCGCACTGGTCGGGCTGATCGCGATGATCTCGCCGCAGGTGATGTCGTCCGGGCACGGCGCGCTGCATTTGACCGGCATCTTCAAGCTGCCGCTGCGCGAAATCGCTCTCATCTTTTTGCTGAAGTCGCTTGCATCCATGATTTCGCTCGGCAGCGGATTCCGCGGCGGGCTGTTCTTTGCGTCGCTACTGCTCGGCGCCCTCGGCGGACAGATCTTTGCAGTCAGCGCGAACATCCTCTGGCCAAGCCTTCATCTCGATCCGGATGCCTACGCGATCATCGGCATGAGCGCAATTTCGGTCTCGATCATTGGCGGCCCTCTGACGATGGCCTTCATCGCGCTGGAATCGACCGGTGACCTGTGGCTCGCCACCGCGGTGCTGATTGCCGTGATCATTTCGGCGCAGGTGACGCGCGAGTTCTTCGGCTATTCGTTCGCCACCTGGCGCTTCCATCTGCGCGGCGAAACCATCCGCAGCGCGGCCGATGTCGGCTGGATCCGCGATCTGACCGTCGCGCGCATGATGCGACCCGACGTACGCACCACGCCGGTCGATACGCCGATCACCGACTTTCGCCAGGCGTTCCCGCTCGGCTCGACCAGCCGCGTGGTCGCGGTCGACGCGGATGGCCGCTATGCCGGCATGGTCATGGTGCCGGAGGCGCATGGCGCCGACCTCGACGCCACCGGCTCCGTGCGCGACATCCTGCATCTCGAGGATAATTTTCTGCTGCCGCAGATGACCGTGCAGGACGCGATCTCTGGCTTTGACCGCACCGAAGCGGAAGCGCTTGCGGTGCTCGACAACGCCGAGCATCGTCACGTCATGGGACTTCTGACGGAAGCGCATGCCTTGCGACGCTACTCGGATGCTTCGGAGCGCCGCCGCCGCGAACTGCTCGGCGAGTTCTGACGAAATTATTGCGGCTCAAGCATCGGCGTCCCTTTCTTCGCCGAGCTCGAAACTTCTCAGATTGAACGGCAAGTGGCGGAGGCGAGGTTCGTATTCAGGAACCGGCGCATTGAACGCGCTCAGCATGGCTGACGCCATCTCGACGCGTTCGATGCAGCGGCGAGCATCTGCAAGCGCGCGATGCAATTCGCGCTGCACCAGATCGACTGCCGGGCTGGTTCCCATCCTCGCCTCCGCGTTGCCTCAGCGAAGGTAAAAGCGCAGACAAAACAATGGTTCCTTGTTCACCGGCGTTCAAAACTTCTCGATTGATACAATCGCTACGCGGCGTTAACGCGCAAGCGGCGCAGGCTTTACATTCCCGGGGCGCACGTCGAATACATGCGCGCGGATCATGATGTCGCCGAACGCGGCGGGGTCCGCTCCCGTCATCCACACTTGCGCACCGAGATCAGCAAGCGCGTCGTAGAGCGCGCCGCGTCGGTTCGGATCAAGATGCGCGACCACTTCGTCGAGAAGCAGCACCGGCGAAAATCCCGTCATCTGCTTGATGAGGCTTGCATGCGCCAGCACCAGGCGAATGAGTAGCGCTTTCTGTTCGCCGGTCGACGCATCCGCGGCGGCGATGTTCTTCATCGCATGTCGAACGGCGAGATCGGAAAGATGGGGACCATCGAGCGTGCGGCCGGCCGCCGCATCGCGCGCGCGATTTTGACGCAGAAGATCGCGATAGCGATCTTCGATCTCAACCGCGGCGTGGTTGGCCAGCCGTTCCTCCATCCATCCTTGCAGCGAAATACCGGCGAGCGGGAATACGGTCCGGTTTTCTTTCGCCTCGGCGAGCGCGGCCGAAAGCCGGCGCACGGTTTCCATTCGGGCCGACGCCACGGCGACCGCGAGCTCCGCGGTTTCACGCTCGACCGCGTCGAGCCAGTGCGGGTCGCTGTTTGGATTTTCCAGCAGCCGGTTGCGCGAGCGAAGGGAACGCTCCAGCGCGGCGACACGGCTCGAATGCTGCGCGTCGACAGCGAGCACAAGGCGGTCGAGGAACCGGCGGCGCTCGGAGGCTGGGCCGTTGAACAGCTGATCCATGGCCGGCACAAGCCAGATGATGCGGACATGATCTGCGAACGCCGTGGCCGAGCTGACGCTCTCACGGTCGATGCGGCAGGCGCGTGCCGGCGCAGCGTCCTCGCCCGCGGGCGGCTCGATGCCGGTGCCGAGCGTCGCCAGCCCCAGCATGCCTTCAATGTCTGCGGCGATCGCCCAGGCGCCGTCGCCCTCGCTGAATGCGACTTCCTCGAGCGTCGCGCGGCGCAAGCCGCGGCCGGGCGCAAGATATGAAATCGCCTCGATCAGGTTGGTCTTGCCGGCGCCGTTTGGCCCGGTGAGCACGACCGGCCCAAGGCCGGCCAGCTCGATCTGCGCCGCGCGATAGCTGCGGAAATTTGTCAGGGTCAGGCGGCGAATGTGCGCGGCGGTCATCGCGGCTCACAGCGTTAATCGCATGTGGACACGATGCAAGCCGTCTTCGAGCACGCAGGCCGTCTCGACAAAGCCAAGACGGCGGTAAATGGCCAAATTCTCTGTCATTGCGACGTTTGTATAAAGACGCAGGGCCGGCAAGTTAAGCCGGCGTGCTTCGTCGACCGCGTACTCGATAAGAAAGCGGCCGAGCCCCTTGCCCTGTCGGGCCGGTTCGACGGCAAGGTTGTCGACCAGGTAGACGTCGGGTTCAGGCCACGCCGCCATGTAACCGCAAACCACGCCCGCGCTTTCGATGACGACGATGATGCCGGCCGCGATCAGCGCGGGAAAATCGGCGAGCATTGGCGGCGGCTCACGGCCCATGCGTGCGACGTAGTTTGCGTACGCCGCGCGTGCGATCGTCTGCACTCGATCGGCGTCTCCGGCGGTCGCCGCGCGGATGATCATTCAGGAATTGGTGGTCGGGCAGCAGACAGCAGCGTCAATTCTGATCCTGACTACTGATGCCCGGCACCCGCCACCCGTCACACGCGCATCGGCATCAGCACGTAAAGCGCGCTTTTGGAGTCCTTGTCCTGGATCAGCGTTGGCGAGCCGGGGTCGGCGAGCTTCAAGACCGCGACTTCTCCTTCGATCTGTGCCGCGATGTCGAGCAAGTAGCGCGAGTTGAACCCGATATCGAGCGGATCGGCGCCATACTCGACCTCGATCTCCTCGGTCGCGCTGCCAGAATCTGGATTTGTGACCGACAGCACCAGCCGCCCGTTCGTCAGCGAAAGCTTCACCGCGCGACCGCGTTCGCTCGACACGGTCGAGACCCGATCGACCGCCGCCTCGAAATCCTTCTTGTCGACCACGAGTTCCTTGTCGTTGTTCACCGGGATGACGCGGCCGTAATCGGGAAACGTCCCATCGATCAATTTCGAGGTGAGCACGACGTCGCCGATAGTGAAGCGGATCTTGCCGGTGGAAAGCTCGACCACGATCTCGCCTTCGCCCGTTTCGATTAGCCGCTGCACCTCGCCCACCGTTTTGCGCGGCACGATGACGCCGGTCATGCCGGCGGCCCCCTCCGGTAGCGGCAACTCGACCTGCGCAAGCCGGTGGCCGTCAGTCGCCACGGCGCGCAGGGTGCCGGATTTCGTCGACCCGGCCGCGTGAAGATAGATGCCGTTGAGGTAATAGCGCGTTTCCTCGGTCGAAATCGCGAATTGGGTCTTGTCGATCAGGCGCTTGAAATCGGCGGCGGGGACCTTGAACGAATGCGACATCGTGCCCGCTGCGAGATCGGGGAAATCGCTCTCGGGCAGCGTCTGCAAGGTAAAGCGGGAGCGGCCGGCGCGGAGCGTCAGCACGGCGCGCTCGCCCGAGCCTTCGATGATGATCTGCGAGCCCTCCGGCAATTTGCGCACGATCTCATAGAACATGTGCGCCGGCACGGTTGTGGCGCCGCCCGGTGAAACCTCCGCCGCAATCGTATCCGTCACCTCGAGATCGAGGTCGGTTGCCTTGAGGCTGAGTTTGGCGTTTTCGGCTTTGATGAGGACATTGGCCAGGATGGGAATGGTATTGCGCCGCTCGACCACGCGATGCACGTGACCCAAAGACTTCAGCAGCGCGGCGCGTTCGACAGTGACCTTCATGAAAATCTCGCCTTCACCGCCCTTTCCGGGCGGCCGGGCAGCAACAGTGACGTGCCGGCACAAAAATCGCAAGCCTTGGGCTGCCCGCCCCCGAGGCGGTCCACAGGGGCCCAATGGCACCTGCGGCGAGACCTGGGTGGAAGCCACAATCCCGCCCACCCGGCTCGACGCAGCGCCTTCACCCGATTCCTTCGCGACCCTTG
Organism: Pseudolabrys sp.; assembly: GCA_035701545.1. Taxonomy (GTDB): domain Bacteria; phylum Pseudomonadota; class Alphaproteobacteria; order Rhizobiales; family Xanthobacteraceae; genus Pseudolabrys. The sequence goes on along the minus strand of DASSRW010000163.1, from coordinate 188 downwards.
TATTGAGCGCCTTGCTGACTGCGCGCCCCCAACTTGGCAATTCGCCCGCCTTTCGAGACGGAAAGCGTCGAAAGTTTTTGCCGCCTATTCCTGCAATTGGCGTTTGAGGATCTCGATTTCTTCCGCAAGCGTCATGTCGTTGCCGACCAGCCCCTCGATCTTGCGCACCGCATGCAGCACCGTGGTGT
>DASSRW010000162.1:0-11118 GCA_035701545.1 Pseudolabrys sp. | reverse complement strand
CACGATGAAGGCGAGGGCGAGCGCGCAAAACACGATGGCCCAGATGCCAATGACACGAGCGAGACGCTCACCGTTCAGCGAACGGCGCGCGGTCAGAACAAGCCAGAGCCCGAGAAACAGCCACAGCGGGTAGCCCCACATGGCGATGGTGCCCCGGCCGCTCACCGCCGCCATGGCGAGGACCGCCAGCAGGGGCCCGAAGGCAAGCCACGCCACGATGCGCCGGTCAAAGGCGTCGGCGTGAATTGCGGCCGTGGGCTCGGCTGCTTTGGCGCGCGCAAACAGGGGAGAGGCAATCGCCAGTGCGGGAAGCAGAAAGAACAACTGGCCGATGGCGAATTGCAGCGGATGCCAGACGTGATCGATCAATCCGCGCGAGGGCACCGCGCGGTGTTCGGCGTAGGCAAAGGGCAGGAAATCGTTCTGCACCAGCCAGACGAGATGCGGCGCCATGACGACCAGCGCTGCCGCGATGGCGATGTACGGGCCGGGTGTGGCCAGCACCTTGCGCGCATCGCGGTCAATCGGCACGAACAGCACCATCGGCGCGGCCAGCACCACCACAAAGTACTTCGCCCACAGCGACATGCCGATTGCGATGCCGAGCAGCAGCCAGTGCCTCGGCCGGCCCTCGCGCAAGGCGCGGTGAAAGGCAAAGCCGGCAAGCGCCCAGAACGGCAGTTGAATGACATCGTGATTGAACTTGACGGCGGTGTAATTGAAGTAGTGCAGCCCATCGATAATGAGCACGGCTGCGAGCGCCCAGGCGGGCCCCACCAGAGGCCGCGCCAGCGCCCATACGCAGGCGAAGGCGGCAACGACCGCGATTTGCGCCAGCAGGTAATAGGCGAAGTCGTGGCCGACCAGCCGATAGGCGATCTCGACCAGCCACCACGGCAAGGGGGGCAGCTTGTCGTAGCCGAGCTGCCACTCGCGCCCGTAGATCAGCGCCTCGATCAGGTCGAGCGGCAGGTTCGCGTACAGCAGCGTAGGTAGAGCGATCCAGACCGCCGCGTGCACGGCAAGGAACAATCCAAAGGCGCGTTCGGGAGGCGCTGCGAGTGCGCGCAGAAGCGGCAGGCCGTGCAGGGCGCCGCCGTCAGGCTCCGACATCCCAAACTGCTGCGCAAAACGTTGCATCGGCGTCAGCATAGCAGGAGTTCGAGGTTGCGCGGACGCGCCGGCTCGGGAACATTGGGGTCGGCACGGCGAATCACTTGGACATTGCGTTTCGCCCGGGGAATGCCCGATGTCGCGCATCAGCGCCATGTTTATTGCGATCTGCATGATCCTCATTGCGGCCTCGCTGGGGACCATCCTCTATCTCGGTGCCGGCGTTAGTGGGCTGGCGTCCGTCATGGCCGCCGTCGCCGCATTGCTGGCGATGGCCCTCTACAAGATCATCACCACAAAAGAAAACGGGCGCGGCAACGGCGACGGCCGCATTGTCGATCTGACGCGCGGTGTCGTTGAGCTTCGCAGCCGGCTCGCCGAGATCGACCGGCGCATCGACATTCTGGAAGAGCGCGCCGCGACCGCCGAAACGCAAACGCACGGGATCGATCCGCTGGTGATCGAGATCGGCGAGCTCGGCGGGCTGGTCAATCAACTGGCCCAGACCGTCGCCGCGCACGAAGCCGAACTGCACGATCGGGCGAAGGCGATTGCCACCGCTGCCGATCCTGCAATGACGGCGCCGCGCCTGGAGAACCCCGACGTTGCCGCGCCCGCCCCTGAGCCGCCGCCTGCGCCCGCCAACGATGCAATCGTCGCGGCCGATGCAGTCGGCGGCACGGGCCGCTTCGCCGGCATGAGCCGGGAACGCATTGCCGACATGGTCGGCCAGGCCGTGGCGGCGAACCGCATCGATCTTTACTTGCAGCCGGTTGTCACCCTGCCGCAGCGCAAGGTGCGCTACTACGAGGCGTTGTCGCGGCTGCGCACGGAAGAGGGCGATGTCGTGCCCGCCGCCGAGTTCATCGGTTTTGTGGAAGGCACACCCGCGGTTCTGAAGTTGGATAGCCTGCTGCTGCTGCGATCGGTGCAGGTCCTGCGCCGCCTGCAACTGAAGAACCGCGACGTCGGCCTGTTCTGCAATATGCACAGCGCGACCCTGTCCGATCCCGCGCACTTCCAGCAGTTCCTCGAATTCATGGAAGCCAACAGGGCGCTGGCCCCGGCGCTGATGCTCGAGTTCACGCAAAAGGCCTATCGCAGCTTCGGGCCGATCGAGCACGAAAGCCTGGCCGCCCTCGCCGAGCGCGGCTTCCGCTTCTCCATGGATCACGTCGGCGATTTGCGGATAGCGCCGAAGGAACTGGCCGAGCGCTCCTTCCGCGTGGTCAAGGTTCCTGCGCGCCTCCTGCTCGATCATACGCCCGCTGCGCTGAGCGATATTCATCCGGCCGATCTTGCCGATCTGCTGGCGCGCTCGGGCATCGATCTTGTCGTCGAGCGAATCGAAAACGAGGCCATGGTGGTTGACCTGCTCGATCAGAGCGTGCGCTTCGGGCAGGGTTTCCTGTTCTCGCCACCGCGTCCGGTGCGCTCCGAAGCATTGCCGCGGGCGAACGACACGGACGCGAAAGCCGCTACGGCAATCCGTCAGTCCCCCGTTGTGCGCGTTGCCAAGGTTGCCGCCCGTTGATCGCCGGGCGCGATCGACGTAGCGTCCGGCGCGTTCATGAGCACCGCAGCCCCGCCCCTGGTCCCGCACTTCGCTGCGTTTGCGCCCGGCTATGACCTTGTGCTCTGCGACGTCTGGGGCGTCGTGCACAACGGCGTGTCGGCCTTTTCCGCCGCGTGCGACGCCCTGAACCGTTTTCGCGGCGGCGGCGGCACGGTCATTCTGATTACCAATTCGCCGCGCCCGAGCGATTCGGTTGCGCGTCAGCTCGACCGCCTGCAAGTCCCGCGCGGCGTCTACGATGCGATGGTTTCATCCGGAGACGTGACGCGCGGCGTGATTCTGGCGCGCCCGAATCAGGCGCTTTTCCATCTCGGTCCCGAGCGGGATCGTTCGGTCTTTGCGGGGCTGAATCTTGAATTTTCTCCGCTCGAGCATGCCGATTACGTTGTCTGCACCGGGCTGGAGGACGACGAGCGCGAAACGCCGGACGACTACCGACAGCGCCTTGAAGCGATGCGCACCCGCGATCTGCTCATGGTCTGCGGCAATCCCGACGTGGTGGTCGAGCGCGGCACCCGCCTCGTCTATTGCGCCGGGGCGCTTGCCGATCTTTACGCCGGCATGGGCGGAGAGGTGCTTTATGCCGGCAAGCCGTACCGGCCGATCTACGAGATGAGCATGGCAAAGGCGCAAGCTGCGCGCGGCGGCAAAATTTCGCTCGGGCGCACATTGGCGATCGGTGATTCACTGCGCACCGACTTGCGCGGCGCGCACGACTTCGGCGTCGACGTCCTGTTCGTCACGTCGGGCATTCATGCCGACGAGTTCGGCCTGCGCGAGAGCCCCGATCTCGAAGCGCTGAACAGCGCGTTTGATCAGGCGGGTCTGCTTCCGCAGGCGATCACGCCTCGGCTCGTGTGGTGAAACGCGACAGAGCTCAGGCCGGGTCGGAAAAGACCGCGTCGATTTTGGTTTTGAGTGTCTGCGCGTTGAAGGGCTTGACGATGTAGTTCGACACGCCGGCCTTCTTCGCCGCGATGACGTTCTCGGTCTTCGATTCGGCGGTGACCATGATGAAGGGCGTCTGCGCGAGCTGCGGGTCGGCACGTACTTCCTTGAGCAGGTCGTAGCCCGTCATCGGCTCCATGTTCCAGTCGGAGATCACCAGGCCGTAGTGCCGCGCGCGCATCTTCTCCAGCGCGGCCGAGCCGTCGCTTGCATCGTCGATGTTCTCGAATCCCAACTGGCGAAGCAGATTGCGGATGATGCGGATCATCGTGGTGTAGTCGTCCACCACCAGAACCGCCATCGCCAGGTTGACCGACATAGCGCCCCTTACCCGTCCTGGGTCCCCATAAGCGACGCGCACGCTAGCAAGCGTGCTTGAACAACCGGTTAATTTGAAACTTTGTTTACGGGGGATTAATGATGCGCGTTTCGAGGATGCGCCGCTTGACGCACCAAAACGCAAGCGGCAGTGAAGGGGCGACGGTCCGTCTCAAGCAGCAGCCATGATCGACAGCAATCAGCCGGCGAAATCCTTCGTCGTGGCGCGGGAAAGCGCGCACGGGACGGGCGCAAGCGCGCTGGCCGGCGCGGTCGTCGCCATCGGCAACTTCGATGGCGTGCATCGCGGTCATCGCGCGGTTATTGCCGCGGCCCAGGCGCGCGCCAAGGCATTGGGGCGAAAAGCGGCGGCCCTGACTTTTGCGCCGCATCCGCGCCTGTTCTTCCGGCCGCAGGAGCCGGTTTTCCAACTCAGCGACGAGCGCGCCAAGCTGCGATTGCTCGCGGGAGTGGGGCTCGACGGCGCGATCATCATGCGTTTCGACGCCGCACTCGCCGGCACGCCGGCGGAGCAGTTCGTCGGCCGTATCCTGGTTGAGCGCTTTCGCATCGCCGGTGCGGCGATCGGCTTCGACTTTCATTTCGGCAAGGGACGCGCGGGGTCTCCGGGCTTTCTTGCCGAGCAGGGCGCGCGCCTGGGGTTTCCGGTCGACATCGTGCCGAAGCTCGAGGATGAGGGCCGGCCGATCTCGTCCGGCGCGGTGCGTAACGCACTCGCATCCGGCGAAGTGGTGGAGGCGGCAGAACTGCTCGGCGCCCCCTGGTTCGTGTCGGGCGAGGTCGTCCACGGTGAAAAGCGCGGCCGCGCGCTGGGTTTTCCGACCGCAAACCTGCGGCTCGATCCGTCGTGCGGGCTCAAGCACGGCATCTACGCGGTGCGCGTACAGGTTTCCGGGCGGTGCCATGGCGGGGTGGCGAGCTTCGGCCGGCGGCCCATGTTCGACAACGGCGCGCCGCTGCTCGAAACCTTCCTGTTCGATTTCGATTGCGACCTTTATGGGAAGATCATCGATGTCGCCTTTGTCGGCTGGATCAGGCCGGAGCAGAGTTTTGCGTCGGTTGACGATCTCAAGCGTGCCATGAATACGGACGGCCTCCGCGCGCGCGAGGTGCTGGGGCGTGCCGGGGACGTTTTTCCGGTGCTGGGCTCGGTCCCGGACTAGTCTTTGCCCGAGCCGTCCTCGTGGCTTGACCACTCGCGCGCAATGCCGGCCGCCAGGAGCCCGATGGCGGCCAGCGGCAAGGTCTTTTTCCAGCCGATCATTCTGCCCACCTGGACACCCGCCGCCAGAACGCGCGGGTCCTGCCATAGCGCCGGATGCTTTGCCCGATCGGCGAGTTCAAGGCGCGCCTGTTGCATCGTGTGCCGGCGTACCAGTGCCAGCACGACCAGGAAGACAACGGCGAGGAAGACATAGATGCCGGTCAGGATGAGCGCCGCAATCAGGTTGTCGTACTGCCGCGAGAGCCACACATAGCCTGCGACACTCAGGAAAATGAGCGCGCCGAGCGCGGCGAGCCCGGCCGCGATGCCCCACACGGCAAGCGCCGGAATGAAGCCCTTCGATTTGGCCGTCAGCTCCGCGTGACGCAGCCAGCCCTCGAGCATGGACGTGCCGGCGCTTTTCAGCGCCGCCGCCAGATTGCGTGCGCGAGAAATCCAACCGCGGCCGCGATGGCGAGCGTGGTGTAAGGGCGTTCCTGGATCGAGTCGTTGATCGTCGCGGTCAGATCGTCGCTCGCCTTGCGCGCGCGCTTTTCCGCGTCGGTCAAGACGTCCTCCACGTTCGACTTGGCGCGATTCCAGGCGTGACTGCCGTGCGTCGTTACGACCATCCCGAGTTGCTGTGCGAGCCGCGTGATGTCGGCCCGCAGCTCTTCGAGATCGGCCTGAATGTCAGGCGATGCGTCCGCGGCGGCCTTCGCCGAGTCGCGCACGGCCTTTCGTGCATCCTTGCTTGCTTCTTTCGCCGTATCGCGCGCGGCTTCGCGAACGTTTTCGCGCGCTTCGCGCAGGTTTTCGCGCTCGCCTTCGGCGCTGGTGGTCATGGGTGGGCTCCGAACATACCGAATGGGTTTACCTCCCTTGCATAAGTCGAAGGGCCGACCGTTGGTTCCCTAGCCCGGCAGGACGGGCTCGTCGGGCGGAAAAACGTGATGGAAAATGACCCGCCCGATGATCGCAAGCGGCACCGCGAGCAAGGCGCCGATCGGTCCCCACAGCCACGCCCAGAATACAAGCGACAGAAAAATCGCCAGCGGGCTTAGCGGCAGACGGCTGCCGAGCACGGTCGGCGAAATGATCTGCCCTTCGATCGTGGTGAGCACCACGAAGCTCGCGGGCGGCAAGAGCGCGTGCAGCAGGTCGGGAAAGGTCACGAGCCCGACTCCGAACAGAATGATGACCACGCAAGCCGGCCCGATATAGGGAATGTAGTTCAGGACCGCGGCGAGCACACCGAAGAGCAGAGGATTGGGAATTCCGTAGGCCCACGCGCCTGCAGCGACCACGACGCCGAGGCAGATGTTGATCAGCGTCACCATCGCCAGGTACGACCCGAGATTGTGCCCGATATCGTTGAAGATGCGGATCACGCGCAGCCGGGTGTCGCGCTCGGAAAACAGCGAGGGCAGATAGCGCCGAATCTGAACCTGGCTCGCCAGAAGGAAGAGCAGGGCGACGAAAAAGATCACGAGCTGCGCCACGGCTGGCGTGACGAACGCCAGCACCGGCGTCACCATGCCGAGCTGCGATTCCTGGACCGCCACGGCATTTGTGTTGCCGCCCGACGGCACGAAGGCATTCTGCAAGTCGCGCAGCGCATTGAGCGGCCCGTCGAGCACGTACAGTTTTTGCCGGATCGTCTCGCCCACTTCCGGCGCGCGGCTTATCCATTTGGTGATCGGCGCGGCGATCATGGTGGCGATGCCGCCGAGAATAATCATCAGCAGAAGCACCAGCACGATTGCGCTCAGCCATGGTGGTACGCCGAGGCTCTTCGCGCGCCGCACCAGCGGCGCCAGCGTCAGCCCGATGACGGCGGCGGCGGTCGTCGGCAGCACGACCGGCGTGCAGAGATAAAGGCATGCGGCCGCGAGCAGCACGAAGATGCCGATCGTCGCCATTTGCGATGTCGAAGCCCACGCCGCGGAGGAATCCCGGAGCGGCCTCGCGTCGCTGATGACGAGGCCGTCGCGAACATTCCGGCGGATGCGGAAGAATTCCACCTTTCCCTCCTGGGAAGCGGCCGTCGTCGTTTCGGAAGTTGTGCCGCCCGACCCAATTGCGGCGCGCCTGCCGTCACCCGACGCCGCTCTCGGTAAACGCCGTCGCGGGACGGCGGGTTCCGGCAAGAGGCGTTGCCTGGCGGGCACCGCCGCTGTACTAACCGGCCCCATGAACAAGGCCGCGCGCGACTACTCCGAGACGCTTTTCCTGCCGCAGACGGACTTTCCGATGCGCGCCGGCTTGCCGCAGAAAGAGCCGGAAATCCTCAAGCGCTGGGAGAAGCTGGGCATTTACCGGCGCATGCGCGAGGCGGCCAAGGGGCGCGCCAAGTTCATCCTGCACGACGGGCCGCCTTACGCGAACGGCAACATCCACATCGGCACCGCGCTCAACAAGGTGCTGAAAGACGTCGTGTCGCGCAGCCAGCAAATGCTCGGCTTCGATTCGAATTATGTGCCCGGCTGGGACTGCCACGGCCTGCCGATCGAGTGGAAGATCGAGGAGGAGAATTACCGCGCGAAGGGCAAGGCGAAGCCGGACCTGAAAAATCCGGAAGCGATGATTGCGTTCCGGCAGGAATGCCGCGCCTATGCGGAGCACTGGCTCAATGTGCAGCGCGAAGAATTCAAGCGGCTCGGCGTCGAAGGCGACTGGGCCCATCCCTACACGACGATGAGCTTTCCGGCGGAAGCGCAGATCGCGCGCGAACTGATGAAGTTCGCGGCGAACGGCTCGCTCTATCGCGGCTCGAAACCGGTGATGTGGAGCGTGGTGGAGAAGACCGCGCTCGCGGAAGCGGAGGTCGAGTATGAGGATTACACCAGCGATACGGTGTGGGTGAAGTTTCCGGTTGTGCCGCCGGTCGCAACACCCGGCCTACCAAGCGCGCATCCCGGCGATATCCAGAACGCTTCGGTCGTTATTTGGACAACTACCCCGTGGACCATTCCCGGCAATCGCGCAGTTAGCTTTTCGCCGAAGATTAAATATGCGGTCTACAAAGTCACCGAGGCCCCGGCAGATAACTGGGCCAAGACTGGTGACCTCTTCATTCTTTCGGAAAAGCTTGCTGGTGAAGTGTTCAAGCAAGCACGCGTTAGCGCGTACGAAAGTGTCGGTGAAGTATCTCCTTCGACTTTGGAGGGAATGAAATTAAGGCATCCACTGAAAGCCAGAGGCGGCTACGACTTCGATGTCCCGCCGCTGGAAGGCGACCACGTCACTGACGACGCCGGTACCGGCTTTGTGCACACGGCGCCCGGTCATGGACGCGAGGACTTTGACGTGTGGATGGCGAATGCACGCGCGCTCGAAGCGCGCGGCATCAACACCGCGATCCCGTACACCGTCGATGAAAACGGCGCGTTCACCGAGCAGGCGCCGGGCTTTACGGGAAAGCGCGTGATCAACGACAAAGGCGAGAAGGGCGACGCCAACGAGGCGGTGATCAAGGCGCTGATCGATGCCCACATGCTGATCGCGCGCGGACGGCTCAAGCACCAGTATCCGCACTCGTGGCGGTCGAAGAAGCCGGTGATCTTCCGCAACACGCCGCAGTGGTTCATCGCGATGGATAAGCCCATCGATGTCATTCCGGGGCGCGCCGAAGGCGCGAACCCGGAATCCATAACCCCGGCGCTGCGGGGTATGGATTCCGGGTCCGACGCTTCGCGTCGTCCCGGAATGACAGGACAGGACACGCTCCGCGCCCGCGCACTCACCGCCATCGAAGCCACGACCTGGGTCCCGCCGCAAGGCGAGAACCGCATCAATGGCATGATCGATTCGCGCCCCGACTGGGTGATCTCGCGCCAGCGCGCGTGGGGCGTGCCGATTGCTGTCTTCGTCAAGGAGAAAGGAGACGGCTCGGTCGAGATTTTGCAGGACGCGGACGTAAACGAGCGCATCATCGTGGCCTTCGAGCAGGAAGGCGCGGATGCCTGGTACAAGCCGGGCGCGGCGGCGCGCTTTCTCGGCAAGCGCGGCAACGAAGGCTGGCAGAAGGTCGACGACATTCTCGACGTCTGGTTCGACTCCGGCTCGACGCACGCTTTCGTGCTGGAAGACCCGCAGAATTTTCCGCAGCTTGCCGGCATCAAGCGCAAGAGCGACGGCGGCGCGGATACGGTCATGTATCTCGAAGGCTCCGACCAGCACCGCGGCTGGTTTCAATCGTCACTGCTTGAGTCGTGCGGCACGCGCGGGCGCGCGCCGTTCGACGTCGTGCTGACGCACGGCTTCGTGCTGGCCGAGGACGGCCGCAAGATGTCGAAGTCGCTCGGCAACTTCGTCGCGCCGCAGGATGTCATCAAGCAATCCGGCGCCGACATCCTGCGCATGTGGGTGTGTGCCGCGGACTATGCCGACGACCTGCGCATCGGACCGGAAATCCTCAAGAACACGGTCGAGACCTATCGCAAGCTGCGCAACACGGTGCGCTGGATGCTCGGCAATCTTGCGCATTTCCATGAGGAAGACCGGATTGCGCCGGAAAAGATGCCGGAGCTCGAGCGGCTGATGCTGCATCGGCTTGCAGAGCTCGATGAGCTGGTGCGGCAGGCCTACAAGGAATTCGACTACAAGCGCATCTTCGCCGCGCTCTCGGCATTCATGACCGCCGACCTGTCGGCATTCTACTTCGATATCCGCAAGGACGCGCTCTATTGCGACCCGATCTCGTCGCAGAAGCGCAAGGCGTGTCTCACTGTGATCGATCATCTGTTCCGCTGCACGGTGACGTGGCTCGCGCCGATGCTCTGCTTCACGGCGGAGGAGGCGTGGATGTCGCGCTACGGCGCGGATGCGCCGTCGGTGCATCTCGCGTTGTTTCCTCAGGTGCCGGCTTCCTGGCGCGATGACGCGCTCGCGGAGAAATGGCGCAAGATACGCACCGTGCGCCGCGTCGTCACCGGCGCGCTGGAGATCGAGCGCGCACAGAAGCGCATCGGCTCCTCGCTCGAGGCGCATCCGATCGTGCACATTTCGAACGAGGAATTGTTCGAGGCGGCCGCCGCGTGCGATCTCGCCGAGGTCTGCATCACCTCGGCGGCGACGCTGGTGGAAGGCGAGGGGCCGGCAGACGCGTTCCGCTTGCCCGACGTTGCGGGCGTCGCGGTCGTGCCCAATCTGGCGGAGGGGCGAAAATGCGCGCGCTCGTGGAAAATCTTGACCACGATCGGCGCCGACCCGGAATATCCGGACGTGTCGCCGCGCGATGCGCAGGCGCTGCGCGAATGGGAAGCCGTGCGGAAGGCTGCAGAATAATGATTGAGGCGAGGGCCGCGCAAGTGCAGCGCTTCGGTTATCTGAGCGGCCCGTTGACGCGCTTCGGCATTATCGTCGCGGCCATTGTCTTTGCGCTCGATCAGCTCAGCAAGTTCTATCTGGTTTCTATTTTTCAGCTCGGCGCGCGAGGGCCCGTACACGTCGCGCCGTTCACAGATCTTGTGCTCACGCACAACACGGGGATCAGCTACGGCCTGTTGCAGAACCTGGGGCCGCTCGGGCAATGGCTGCTGTTCGGCTTCAAGATCGTCGCCGTGGTGCTGCTTTGGGTCTGGCTTGCCCGCTCGACCAGCCGGCTTTCCGCGCTGGCCCTTGGCCTCATCATCGGCGGCGCCTTCGGCAATGCGATCGACCGCTTGACCTATCGGGCGGTGGTCGATTTCGTTTATTTCCACGTCAACACGGCATCCTGGAGCTTCAACTGGTACGTTTTCAACCTTGCCGATGTGGCGATCGTTGCGGGGGTAATCGGTCTCCTGTATGAATCGCTGGCCGGGACCCATGCCGCAAAAGCGCCCTGATCCGTGGCGAAAAGCGCGTGGTCGAGCGGGGTCGACGGCGATTTGAACAGGGAAGTGCAATGCCGGTGTTTGCGCTTCGACATGCGGCCGCGAGAGTTGTCTGGCGT
>DASSRW010000161.1:0-8082 GCA_035701545.1 Pseudolabrys sp. | reverse complement strand
TGGCCTCGATTGGACCGTAGCGCATGCCGTCAATCGTCACGCCGCGCTTCAGTCCATCGAGAGCGGTTTGCGTCACACGGCCATGCGCGCGCACGCGATAGCGGCGCAGCCAGCCGGTAGCCGGCAGTTCCAGCACGCGCGAGAGCTCGCCGTCGTTGGTCAGCAGCAGTAGGCCTTCCGTGTTGATGTCGAGCCGGCCGACGCTGATGAGCCGCGGCAGATGTTTTGGCAGCGCGCCGAAGATCGTCGGGCGGCCTTGCGGATCGGAATGCGTGGTCACCAGCCCGCGCGGCTTGTTGTAGAGAAAAAGCCGCGTGCGCTCGCGCTGTGGCAGCGGCTCGCCATCAACGGCAATGCGGTCGGATGGACCGACGTTGAGCGCCGGCGACGTGATGATCGCGCCATTCACGGAAACGCGTCCGGCGGCAATCCAGCTCTCCGCCTCGCGGCGCGAGGCAAGCCCCGCCCGCGCGATTACTTTGGCGATGCGCTCGCCGGATTTTTCTTCTTCCATTTTGTTATCGGTCGGCTCGTTCCGGCCATCCACGCTTCTGTTGCGGAATGTGTATAAAGGCGTAGATGCCGGGCATAAAGCCCGCGAGGGAGCAACGATGCCGGCACTTTCGTTCATGCAGCAGGCGCTGGAAGAGGCTCGGGCCGCGGCGACGCGCGGCGAGGTGCCCGTCGGCTGCGTCGTCGTGCGCGGTACCGAGGTTATCGCGCGCCGCGGCAACCGTACCGTGGCTGACCGCGATCCAACGGCGCATGCTGAACTGCTGGCGATCCGGGCCGCCGCTGTTCGACTGGGCTCCGAACGCCTGACGGACTGCGATGTCTACGTCACGCTCGAGCCGTGCGCGATGTGTGCTGCGGCGATCTCGTTCGCGCGTGTCCGGCGGCTCTATTTTGGCGCGGGCGATCCGAAAGGCGGCGCGGTGGAAAACGGCGTGCGGTTCTTCGCGTCATCCACTTGCCATCACCGGCCGGAAGTTTACGGCGGCATGAACGAAAGCGATTGCGCGGCGCTGCTGAAGGAATTTTTCGCCGCGCGGCGCTAGACGTGCGCGTCAGGCCACTTTGTCGACCAGTTGTCCGACACCTGGTTGTGCCGGTTGCGGCCGGGATTCCAAAGCATCCTCGTCGTCGTTTTTCGAATCGTTGTCGGCGCGCGGAGTCCGCGCCTTCGGATTGACCGCTTGCTTTGACTCCGCCCTGGGCGACCGGGTGCTTGCGATTTCCATGGAACGCGCCTGCCGGTTGGCACGGAAGGTAGGGGCTGCCCATGAACGAACATCGCTGATTTCCGGTCGAGTTCGAGCGGCTGTGGAAACGCGGCATTTACCAGCCGTGGCCGGCTAGGCCTGGCGCGCGAAGTCCCACGCCTTCGCGGCGAGCGGTCGGATCATTTCCGCTTTTGCCGGCGCGAATTCGCTCGTCGCCGTGCCGTCGCGCACGCGGCCGATGATGCCTTGCAGGATCGCGGCGATCCGGAAGAAATTGTACGCGAGATAAACGGGCAGATACGGGCGCGGATCGAATCCCGTGCGAGTCGCATAGGCGTTCACGTAGTCTTCCATCGCCGGAATGCCGAGCTGCTTCAGATCATGGCCGACCAGCGTTGCTGTGCCCGCCGCGCTTTCCGAATGCGGCATGTGCCAGGCCATCAGATGGTATGAAAAGTCGGCGAGCGGATCGCCCAGTGTCGACAATTCCCAGTCGAGAACGGCAAGAATTTTTGGCTCGGCTTTGTCGATGATCATGTTGTCGAGGCGGTAGTCGCCGTGCACCAGCCGGACTGGTCCTTGCGGCGGCAGGTGGCGCGGCAGCCAGTCGATCAGCCAATCCATCTCGTCGATTTTTTCCGTCTCCGAGGCCCGATACTGCTTCGACCAGCGCTCGACCTGGCGGCTGACGTAGTTCTCGCCTCTGCCGAAGTCGCCAAGCCCGACTTTTGACGGATCGAAGGTGTGCAGCCGGGCGAGGGTCCCGTTCATCGCGTCGTAAATCGCTGTGCGTTCACTCGCGCTGGAAGCCGGCATCTGCGGCTCCCAGAAGACGCGGCCTTCCACAAATGCCGACAGATAAAATGGCGTGCCCACAACTGAAACATCGTCGCTATAAAGCAGCGGCTCCGCGACCGGAACGCCTTGCGCAAAGAGCGCGCGCGTGACGCGATACTCGCGGTCGACGGCGTGCGCTGACGGCAGCAATTTGCCCGGCGGCTTGCGCCGCAGCACGTAACGACGTACCGGCGTCTCCAACAGATAGGTTGGATTCGATTGCCCGCCCTTGAACTGTCTGATGCGCAACGAGCCCGCAAATCCGGTCAACCGGGCGGCCAAATATGATTCCAGCTTGCCCGGATCAATGCGTAAGCCGTCCGCAACGTCCTTCGTGCCGGAAAACGCCGATTGCCGGTCGATGCTGGTCATGCGGGGCCGTTCGCGTGCGAAGCTTTTGTGGTGCCGCGCAAATCTATGCGGCGGTAAAAAAGGAAAGCAATGCCGCCGCGGTCGCGTCCGGATTTTCCTCGGTGAGGAAGTGCCCCGAGTCGATCGGTTCGCCGCGCACGTCGGGCGCCCAGGCGCGCCAGATTTTCAACGGACCGCCCGTTTCGTTGGGAATGCCGACCGCTCCCCAAAGCGCCAGCAGGGGGCAGCCGATCGTTCTGCCGGCGGCGCGGTCGGCCTCATCGTTGGCGAGATCGGCGCCGCGCCCGGCCCGATAGTCCTCGCAATGCGCATGGATACGCACTGGATCGGCGAACGCGGCGCGATAGTGATCCAGGGCACGGGGATCGAACGCGGACAGGTTTTTTGTTTTCGTCCAGCTCGCCATCTTCCATTCGAGATATTCGATCGGCGCCTTTGAGATGAGCATCTCGGGCAACGGGTATGGTTGCGCCAGAAACGGCCAGTGCCAGACCTTCATCGCCAGATTGCGGTCCATGCCGTGCCACATGTCGTACGTCGGCACGATATCGAGGGTCGCCATCCGCTCGACGCGGCCCGGATGATCGAGTGCGAGCCTGTAGGCGACCCGGCCGCCGCGATCGTGTCCGGCGAGACGAAAGCGCACATGGCCGAGCTTCTCCATGGTCTCGACCATCACCTTGGCCATCGATCGCTTGTCGTAGGGTGCGTGCGCACCATCTGCCTCCGGCACCGCGGACCAGCCGTATCCGGGCAAGTCCGGGATAACGAGAAAACAACGGGCGGCGAGCGCGGCCGCCACGCGGTGCCACATCACGCTTGTCTCTGTGTATCCATGAAGAAGAAGCAGCGGGGGCCCGTCCCCGCCGGTCCGCGCGAAAATTCTGCCGATCGACGTATCGATCCAGCGCGAGGCAAAGTCCGGAAAAAGATCGGCGAGATCGGTCATGGTGGCCGGCGCGAGGTATAGCCGACCTTAGCGGACCAATTGTTCCCGCGCAAAACGTCCATGCGCAAACGGGGCCCGGCCATCAGCCGGACCCCGTGTTCTTACTGATGCCGCTCTCAGAAGTCCTTGCCGTTTGCGTCACGCAGCATTTGCAGCCTGACGTTCGGATCGGGATCACGCCCGACGATCTCGTCGCCGAACTGAACGGCGACGCCATCCGGCACGGCCGCATAGGCGCCGTCATCCGAACTGCGGTAAGCAGGGGTTTGCGCCAGAGCGGGAGATGCGATCGCAGTCGCGAACGTAACGATCAAGAGGTACTTCTTCATTTGAGTCTCCTAGAGTTGCCAGCCCATGATTTGACTGTAAGCCGTCCGCCTTCTTCGGCGGGTGAAGCAGCACACAGTTGTTCTCGGCGGTTTTCGAATTTACTCACAATTTACGTTGCGAGTTCCTATGTGGCGAAAGCGACTCCGCGCAGGACGGAATTCCGTCGATTGCGAACACGTTTTGCCGACAAACGCCGGGGTCCGGCTTGGGATTCCGGACCCCGTGCGCCGTTTCGCCTGCACTTAGTACGCGTAGCCTTCGGCGTCGCGCAGCAACTGCAACCTGACATTCGCGTCCGGATCGCGACCGATGAACTGGTCGCCGACGACGACATCCTGTCCGGGCGCTGCCGCATACGAGCTGTACGCTCCATTGATCGCGCTTTCGGTTTGCACAGCGTGCTTGTGAGACGCTGCGAACGCAGGCGACGCGACGAGAGTCGCGAACGCAACAGCTGTCAGAAAGATTTTCATTTCTTGTCTCCACTTGGTTGTGACAGTGCGCGCAACCTATGCAGCACGAGGTGATTTGCAAAACGCCCGCGCGCATGCGAGCCATGTGGAATAAAAGCGAATTTACGTTTTCGTTATCCGATTCGCCTGACGCTGAATGCGTCGTATCAAACACTTAGGCCGTACACTCCGACTAAAGACGAATTCAGATTCAAATTTTTGGATGACGCGGATGTGAATCGGTCGTGAGCGCTATCAAAGTTCTTAACGTGATTCATTCGCGCGCGCGATTGCGCGCCAGCCGATGTCGCGGCGACAAAATCCGTCGTTCCATTTGATTCTGTCGATGGCCGCGTAAGCGCGTTGTTGCGCTTCGTGCACGGTCGATCCGGTGGCGCAAACATTTAATACGCGGCCGCCGTTCGAAAGAATACGACTGCCGTCGGCTCGCGTGCCGGCGTGAAAAATTTCTACGCCTTCGATTTGCGCGGCCTCGCCGAGCCCCTCGATCGGCGATCCTTTGGCGTAAGGTCCGGGATAACCTTTCGCCGCCATTACCACCGTCAACGCCGCATTCTGATACCAGCGCAGATCAAAATTCCTGAGCTGCCCGTCATGTGCAGCGAGCAACGCGGGCAGGAGGTCCGACATCAGCAGCAGCAGCAGTACCTGGCATTCCGGATCGCCGAATCGGACGTTGTATTCGATCAGCTTCGGCCCGCTCTCGGTGATCATCAGGCCGGCAAACAGGACGCCCTTGTAGGGCGCGCCCATCGCTTTCATGGCGCGAACGGTCGGCAGCACGATCTCGTCCATCGTGCGGCGGCTCATCTCCTCGGTCATGACCGGCGCCGGCGAATAGGCGCCCATGCCTCCGGTGTTCGGTCCCCTGTCGCCGTCGAACGCGCGCTTGTGATCCTGGGCCGATGCAAGCGGAATGGCGGTTTTGCCGTCGCACAGCGCGAAGAAGGACGCTTCTTCGCCGCGCAGGAATTCCTCGATCACGATTTCCCACGCAGGCGTGCCCAGGCCGCCGCCGAACATCATGTCGATGGCGGCTTCGGCTTCCGCCACCGTTTCCGCGACGACGACGCCTTTGCCGGCGGCGAGGCCATCCGCCTTCACGACGATGGGCGCCCCCTTTTTGCGAACGTAGTCTTTCGCCGCCGCCGCCTGCTTGAAACGCTCATAGGCGCCGGTCGGAATGTTGTTGGCCTTGCAAAGGTCCTTGGTGAATCCCTTGGAGCCTTCGAGCCGCGCGGCCCACTTGCTCGGCCCGAAGGTCTTGATGCCCGCCGCCTCGAGATCGTCCGTTATGCCGGCGCACAGCGGCGCTTCAGGACCGACCACGACAAAATCGATTTTTCTTTCCCTGGCGAAAGCAATCACCGCGGCATGGTCGGCGATATCGAGCGCCACACACTCCGCCTCGCGTGCGATGCCGGCGTTGCCGGGCGCGCAATAAAGGCGGTCGCAAAGCGGGCTTGCGGCGATTTTCCACGCCAGCGCGTGTTCGCGTCCGCCGGAGCCGAGGATAAGGATGTTCATGTCTGCATTCTCTGCTCGGGACAGCTCTGCCTTGCGTCCGATCCGGCCTTGACCCGGCCGCAACGGCGGCTTTTGTGTAACATGCCGGTTCACCCCGCAAGAGATTCGCCCTTTGTCTGATACCGCGCTCAACAATCTGGTCGAATGGACCGTCTCCGAACTGTCCGCCGCGCTGCGCCGGACGGTCGAGGACGCCTATGGCTACGTGCGGGTGCGCGGGGAGATTTCGGGTTTCCGCGGCCAACACTCATCCGGTCACTGCTATTTCGCCCTGAAGGACGACAGGGCCAGGCTCGAAGCAGTGATCTGGAAGGCCACCTACGCCCGCATGCGGGTGAAGCCGGAGGAGGGGCTCGAGGTCATCGCCACCGGCCGGCTGACGACCTTCGCCGGCCAATCGAAGTACCAGATCGTCATCGACACGATCGAGCCGGCCGGTGTCGGCGCGCTGATGAAGCTTCTGGAGGAGCGCAAGAAGAAGCTTGCCGCGGAAGGCCTGTTCGATCCTGCGCGCAAGCAGTTGCTGCCGTTCCTGCCCGAAACGATCGGCGTGGTGACGTCGCCGACCGGCGCTGTGATTCGCGACATTCTGCATCGGTTGCAGGATCGGTTTCCCCGCCGCGTCCTCGTCTGGCCGGTGAGGGTGCAGGGAGAAAATTCGGCAGCCGAGGTGGCGAACGCGATCCGCGGCTTCAATGCGCTGCCGGAGCGCGGCGCGATTGCGCGGCCCGACCTCATTATCGTTGCGCGTGGAGGCGGCTCGCTCGAAGACTTGTGGTCCTTCAATGAAGAGATCGTGGTGCGCGCCGCCGCCGAAAGCATGATTCCGCTCATTTCGGCGGTTGGACACGAGACGGACGTCACGTTGATCGATTTCGCGGCCGACAAGCGCGCGCCGACGCCGACCGCCGCCGCCGAAATTGCCGTGCCCGTCCGCGTTGAGCTGATCGCCGAAGTGATGAGCAAGACGCGCCGCGCGCTCGCCTGTTGGCAGCGCGGCCAGGAGCATCGCCGGACGGAATTGCGCGCGGCCGCGCGTGCGTTGCCGGCGCTCGATCAAATTCTCGCAGGACCGCGGCAACGGCTCGATGCTTGCGCGGCGCGATTGCCTCGCGCGCTGACGGCGAATGCGCAGACGCATCACCGCGAATTCGCCCGCGCGGCGGCGCGGCTGTCGCCATTGCTGCTCAGACAGCGGATCGTGCGCGGCAAGGAAATCACCACGGCGCTGGACGACCGGAACACACGCTGCTACCGGGTCTATCTCGGGCACCGGATTCAGCGCGTGCGCAGCGCCGGACAGTTGCTGGAGGCCTTCTCCTATCGCAAGGTTCTTGAGCGCGGCTATGCGCTCGTGCGCGACGGCAGCGGCCGGCCGCTCCGCTCTGCCGCCGCCGTGCCAGGCCGCATGCGGCTTGATATCGAATTTTCCGATGGCCGCATCGGCGCAACCGCAGATGATCGCGATGGGTCCGCAGCCACTGCGGCGCCCAGATCAAAGCAGCGCCGTGGCGGCGGCGAAGGCTCGGGCGGGCAGGGAAGCTTGTTCGGCGCATAGCCGTTTGCGGGCGGGCGCCGATTGGGGTTTCGCTCGTCTGGCCGAACGACTATGTTCGTCTGACAAGGCGCAAATCGCGCAGGCAGGTTCCCGTGCTCAATCGCTACGATCGTTCCGTTCCCATGAGCGGCGAAGCCGAGGTGAAATATCTCGACGGCGATTTCCGCGTGGTGCGGCCGGGTGCCTTCGTACGTTGCGCCGTGACCGGCGTGCCCATCCCGCTCGAAGAGCTGAAATACTGGAGCGTCGATTTGCAGGAGGCCTACGCCAGCCCGGAGGCCGTCTTGCAGCGCCACGAGGAGCGGCCCTAGCGCGGCTGTTTGCGCGCCGCTGCAACAACCAATCGGCGCAAGCCGTCACGCTCGCCGATTTCGATATTCACTGGCAGGGTGTGCGCGCGCGCGCAGAGCGCCGCAAGCGCCGGATCGCCGCCCATGCGGGCGCGGTCCTTTTCGGTCGTCAGAAGGCTCAGCCCCTCGTGCTCCGCCTGCATGACGAGGGCGGCCGCTTCCTCGGCGGTAAAGGCGTGGTGGTCCGGAAAGGCTTTGCAAACGGGCGCCTCGATGCCGGCCTCCTCGATGGTTTCAAAAAACTTCCGTGGGTTGCCGATACCGGCGAAAGCAAGAACCTTCCGCTTTTTGAGCGCAGCAATTGCACCGGGATCGGGCACCAGACGTCCGTAGAAAACCGGCAGGCTGCGTGCCGCCGCTGCCGCAGTCACGCCTGCGCCGCCCGGTGCAGGTCCGACGATCAGCAGCGCGTTGATGCGATCCATCTGCGCGGCAAGCGGCGCCCGCAACGGTCCGGCGGGAA
>DASSRW010000160.1:0-6872 GCA_035701545.1 Pseudolabrys sp. | reverse complement strand
GCCGCTTGCGCGTTTTCCCGAATGTCCAAACCGGACGCCGGCGTTCCGCGCGGGAGCAAGCTCATGTCCGATATCCTGATCCGCCACAACGAATGCGTCGTGGTATGCGACGGCGCCAAGGCATTGGTGCTGGAAAATGCGGGCGACACGAAGTTTCCCAATCTGAAGACCCGCGAAGTCTACGAGCAGAAGGATCTGCCGACGCGCGAATTGGGTACCGACGCGCCCGGACGCGCCATGAACACGGTCGGCGCCTCGATGGGTCAGACCGATTGGCACGGGCAGGCGGAACGCGCGTTTCTGGAAAGCCTTGTCGCGCGGCTCGACGCTGCCGTGACGGCGGGGCAGATCAAGTCGCTCATTCTCGTGGCGCCGCCCCGCGCGCTCGGCATCATTCGTCAGGCCTGTTCGCCGGCGCTGCGCGCGGCGGTGCGCGCCGAAGTCGACAAGGACTACGTCAAGCTGCCGGTGCACGAGATTGAACGGCATCTCGCCGCCTGACCGCTGCCGATCGCGTGCCGATAGTGCTGGTTTGCCGCGCCTGCGATGCTATGGTCCGCCACGATTCCGGCGCCTGATCCCGTTAGTCCGCCCAGCCGCACAAAGGGGCGGCCCGGGTCTTCGCAAGAGGCCGGAGGCGAGAAGGGTCGAGGCGGCGAATGCCTTGGATGCATGGTTGCTGTTGCCGCGGCGCGGTCGCGCTGCTGACGGCGGGATTGATCGCGCTCGCAACCGCAGCCGCGCAGCAGCCTTCGCCGCAGTCCCCCTCCACTTTCAAGCCGTTGCCGATGCCGCGCGAGGGTCCGGCGGCCGGGGTGCCGGCAACGGACCCGCTCGCGGTGCCCGGCTTCTGGGACCCGCGGCGGCGGCCGGACCGGCCCGATCTCACGCGCATCACCATCATCCGCTTTCTCACCGAGACCGATTACCCGCCGTTCGATTATGCGGGGCCGGACGGCAACCCGATCGGCTTCAACGTCGATCTGGCGCGGCTGATCTGCGAGGAGATCAAGGCGTCCTGCACCGTGCAAATGCGGCGGTTCGATACGCTGATCGGGTCGCTCCAGAACAATAGCGGCGACGCGGTGATTGCCTCGATCGCACCGACGCCGGAACTGCGGCAGCGCGTCGATTTCACTGATCCCTATTATCGCACGCCGGCCCGCTTCGTTTCGCGGCGCGACGCGCCATTCAAGGACGTGCGGCCCGAGGCGCTGGAAGGAAAAAAGATCGGCGTGATCGCCGGGACCGCGCACGAAGCCTATCTCAAGGCGCTGTTTACCGAAGCCGAAGTGCATCCGTATCCGAATGCCGACGCCGCACGCGCCGCCTTGCGCCGGGGCGAAGTCGATCTGCTGTTCGGGGACGGCGTCGCGCTGGCCTTCTGGCTGAATGGAACGGATTCCGGGAACTGCTGCGTGTTTCGTGGCGGGCCTTTTCTCGAGAGCCGCTACTTCGGCGAAGGGATCGGGATCGCCGTGCGGCGCGGCAACGACACGCTGCGCCAGGCGCTGAACTGGGCCTTGTTTCAGTTGTGGGAGAAGGGCCGTTTCACCGATCTGTGGCTGCGCTATTTTCCGATCAGCCCGTTCTGAATTCTCGTATTTGACGAAGGCGCATCGGATTCCTAGTGTCCGCCGCGCGGAGAGCTGAAGAATGTCGAATGTTGACACGGCTGCGGCGGGCTTGCGCGAAGTCGCCGAGCAATCGAACGCCTGGCCGTTCGAGGAAGCGCGCAAGATCGTCGCGCGCCTGAAAAGCCGGCCGAAAGACGAGGTGATCTTCGCCACCGGCTACGGGCCGTCCGGCCTGCCGCATATCGGCACGTTCGGCGAGGTGGCGCGCACGACCATGGTGCGCCACGCCTTTCGCGTGCTGACCGAAGACAGGATCAAGACGCGGCTAATCGCGTTCTCGGACGACATGGACGGCTTGCGCAAG
Organism: Pseudolabrys sp.; assembly: GCA_035701545.1. Taxonomy (GTDB): domain Bacteria; phylum Pseudomonadota; class Alphaproteobacteria; order Rhizobiales; family Xanthobacteraceae; genus Pseudolabrys. Next base: position 4,931 of record DASSRW010000160.1, on the reverse strand, counting down.
GTTCCCGACAATGTGCCCAACAAGGAATTGCTGGCGCAGCACCTGGGACAGCGGCTGACGAAGGTGCCGGATCCGTTCGGCACGCATCCATCCTTCGGCGAGCACAACAACGCACGGCTGCGCGCCTTTCTCGATCATTTCGGCTTCGACTATGAATTCATGTCCTCGACGCAGTGCTACACGTCGGGCCGTTTTGACGAGGCGCTCATGCGCGTACTCGAGCGTTTCGACGACGTGATGGCGATCATGTTGCCGTCGCTGCGCGAAGAACGTGCGCAGACCTATTCGCCCTTCCTGCCGGTCGATCCGAGAACCGATATCGTGCTGCAAGTTCCGGTCATCGCGCACGACGCCAAAGCCGGCACTATTACCTATGAGGACCCTGACACGAAACAGCCGGTCGCCACGCCGGTTACCGGCGGCCGCTGCAAGCTGCAATGGAAGCCCGACTGGGCGATGCGCTGGTTCGCGCTCGGCGTCGATTACGAAATGGCGGGCAAGGACCTGATCGATTCGGTGAAATTGTCGGGCGAGATTTGCCGCGCGCTCGGCGGACGGCCGCCGGAAGGATTCAACTACGAGCTCTTCCTCGACGAGAAGGGCCAGAAGATTTCCAAGTCGAAGGGCAACGGGCTCACCATCGAGGAATGGCTGCGCTATGCGAGCCCTGAAAGCCTTTCATTGTTCATGTACCGCGAGCCCAAGGCGGCGAAGCGGCTTTACTTCGACGTCATCCCGCGCAACGTCGATGAGTATCAGCAATTCCTCGAGGCCTACGAGCGGCAGGATTTGAAGCAGCGGCTGTCCAATCCGGTCTGGCACATCCATTCCGGCAATCCGCCGAAGGTGGAAATGCCGATCTCGTTCTCGATGCTGCTCACGCTGGTGTCGTCGTCGAACGCGGAGAACGCCGAGACGCTGTGGGGCTTCATCGGCCGCTACCGTCCCGGCGTCACGCCGCAGACGCATCCGAAACTCAACGCGCAGGTCGAATATGCCGTCCACTATTTCCGCGACTTCGTCCTGCCGGCGAAAAAATTCCGCGAGCCGACCCAAACGGAACGCGCCGCGCTGACCGATCTGCGCGACGCGCTCGGCCAATTGCAGCCGAGTGCGAGCGCCGAAGACATCCAGAACGTCGTTTACGAAGTCGGCCGCCGCGAGCCGTTCCTCGATCACAAGAAGAAAGCGAAGGACGGCAAGCCGGGCGTCTCGCTCGACTGGTTCAACATGCTCTACCAGGTGCTGCTCGGCCAGGAGAAAGGCCCGCGCTTCGGCTCGTTCGTCGCGGTGTACGGCTTGCAGAACACCGTCGACATGATCGACGGCGCGCTGGCGCGGAGCGCCTGATCCTGGCTCATATAGTGTGCGCGATCTACAGAGGTGGCGTTCGCCAATTATCGCGATGTTCTAGAGTAGAGTCCGTTCAGACGGAGTCATGTGATGCCGTGGCTCAACCTCTCTATTGTCATGCCCCGCGAAAGCGGGGCATCCAGTAAACTACTGAAAAATTGTGTTTACTGGATCGCCCGCCTTCGCGGGCGATGACAGCCGGTAGAAAGTTTGTGCACCAATCAGACCGGAGTCTGCTCTAGACTGTTCGGAGATCGAGATGGTCCTAGGGTCAAATTTTCGTATCAAACGTTTCGAGGTCGTTGTGCGATTTGCGGTGGTATTTTTGGCGCTGGGATTGCTTGCGAACTGCGCGCAGTACGACGCCGAACGGCAGGCGAACCTGGCTGCGGCGGAGCGGGCCCGCGTCGCGTCCGATGACGCGCGCTGCCGCTCTTCCGGCGCGCAGCCCAACTCTCCCGAATACGACGATTGCCGGCGGCGGTACGCAAACGAGCGCGCCAAAGAGACTCACAGACAGCAAGATCTCGTCGATCGAATGCTGAATGCGAACAATCTCCGCCCGCTCGGCCAGTAGCCGAGTGGCGTTTTGCATAGCGCATGATCAGGCTGCATTGAATCGCCGCCGCTCGTCCCCGCGAAAGCTGGGACCTAACGCGCATTTTGTTTACGTTGAAGCGCCGCACGTGAGGCGAACTCCCTCTCCCACTCGAACGCGGGTTTACCCGAGTTCGAGCACCTATAGATTGTCGAAGTCGGATATATCCGATTTCGACTGGGGAGAGGGTTGGGGTGAGGGGACAAGTGACTCTCGACAAGCCTATTCTCCCTCACCCGGATCGCGTTCCGCGATCCGACCTCTCCCCGCAGGGGAGAGGTGAAGAGTGCTCTGGGCGATTCAATCCAAAGCAAACTTGCTTTAGGACCAAAACGCAGAGCTCTCAAGGTTGCTCTGGATTCCCGCTTGCGCGGGATTGAGCGGGTGTGGTTCGAAGTCGGCAGACGAGGCTCCGGCGCCGGAGAGAACTTACTGACTCGCCCACATGATGCGGGCGATCCACAGCACCTCCGACATCGGAAACGTGCGGTCGCGGTGTTCGCTGTTGAGCGACTTGAGCTCGACGCTTTTTGACGTCTTGCGGCGCAGCTCCTTGACCATCACCTCGCCGTCTCTCGTCTTGACCACGACGCGGTCGCCGCGGCGGATCGGCGCCGCCGGCGAGACAACGATGACATCGCCGTCGCGATAGGCGGGCTTCATCGAATCGCCGGAAATCTCCAGCGCGTAGGCGTGCTCGTCGTTCACCGACGGGAAGGCGATCTCTTCCCAGCCTTTGCCGACCGGAAAGCCGCCGTCGCCAAAATAGCCGCCGGCGCCCGCCTGGGCGAGACCGATCAGCGGCACGCTTTGCAGCGGCTGCTTCTGGTTTCCGATCAGCCGAACGAAGGTGTCCACGCTGACGCCGGTGGCGGCGAGCGATTTGGCGACCGACTCGGTGGACGGCCAGCGGGCGCGGCCGTCCGGCGTGATGCGCTTCGACTTGTTGAACGTCGTCGGGTCGAGGCCGGCCTTCTTGGCAAGGCCGGACGGCGATAATCCGGCGCGCGCGGCAAGCCGGTCGATGGCAGTCCAGATCTGGTTGTGGGTCAGCATGCGGCAGCCCGATGGGATGAAACCGGCGTATGACTATTGTCCAGCCCATAGGAATTATAACCTTTGGCGGCCGAGGTCCAGCGACAATTTCTTGCAAGGCCGGCCTTGGACAACCGAACGGGCTCCCGATAGGGTTCGCCTCCTTTCGAGCCTGGAGCCTCCGTTTGTGATCGGTCTCTTCGACCGCCTGTCTCTGCCGCTGTTGCGAACGCTCGATCCGGAGGACGCGCACAAGCTTGCCATCAAGGCCCTCCGGTACGTGCCGCTGCCGCGGCCCGAGCCGGACGACCGGCGTCTGGCGGTGCGGGCCTTCGGGCTCAATTTTCCCAACCCGATCGGCATTGCCGCCGGCTTCGACAAGAACGCAAAGGCGGTCGAGCCGCTGCTGCGGCTCGGCTTCGGCTTTGTCGAGGTGGGGACCGTCACGCCGCGGCCGCAGGCGGGCAATCCGCGCCCGCGGCTGTTCCGGCTCGATGCCGACGACGGGGTGATCAACCGGCTCGGCTTCAACAGCGACGGGGCCGAGGCCGTGCTTGCGCGGCTCGCGGCGCGGGCGCGGACCGGCAGCGGCGGCATCGTCGGCGTCAATATCGGCGCCAATCGCGACGCCGCCGATCGCATGGACGACTACGTCCGCCTGATCGAGAGCTTCGCGCTGGTGGCGAGTTATTTCACGATCAACGTGTCGTCGCCGAACACGCCGGGGTTGCGCGACCTCCAGCAGGCGAGGGCGCTCGACGAATTGCTCGCCCGCGTGCTCGATGCGCGCGAGCGCGCGAGCCTGCGCGCCGGGCACACGCCGGTCCTGCTCAAGATTGCGCCCGACCTTTCGCTGGCCGACCTCGACGAGGTGGTCGGCGTCGCGCGCAAGCACCGCATCGACGGCATGATCGTCGGCAACACGACCGTCACCCGGCCGAGCGCCTTGCGCGAGCGCGAGAAGGCGAAAGAGGCGGGCGGCCTCTCAGGGCGGCCGCTGTTCAAGCTGGCGACGCGCATGCTGGCGGAGACGTTCGTGCGCGTGGAAGGCGCGTTTCCGCTTGTTGGCGTCGGCGGCGTCGATTCCGGAGCGACCGCGATCGCGAAGATGAAAGCCGGTGCGGCGCTGGTGCAGCTCTACAGCGGACTGGTGTTCAAGGGCGTCGGGCTCGTGGCCGAAATCAAGAACGATCTGGTCGCCGCGCTGCGCCGCCGGCACCGCGACTCGCTCGCCTCGATGGTCGGTTCGGACGCCGCCAACATCACCGCGGAGAGCTGGCCGAGCTAAAGCAAGTCTGCTTTGGATTGAATCGCCCAGAGCACACTTCACCTCTCCCCTGCGGGGAGAGGTCGGATCGCGGAACGCGATCCGGGTGAGAGGGAATAGGTTTATCGAGAATCACTTGCCCCCTCACCCCAACCCTCTCCCCGCCGGGGAGAGGGAGTCCGCCCTCACGCGCGCCGCCTCAACGTAAACAAAAAGCGCTCTAGCGTCCGCGCGGCGCGTCGACCAGCCGCATGATGATCCAGATCGGGATGACGATCACGGCGCCGAGCAGGAAGTAGCGCCACGCCCAGCGCACGGCGTCAAAGCCCATGTTCCAGATGTTGTTGATGAGCCGCTCGACGCTTTGCACGATATGCCAAGGATCGAGCCCGAGCGCCGACAGGATGACGCCGACCAGGATCGATATGAGGATGAGGCGGGCGAGCACCGCCAGCGGCGAGCCGCCCATCCAGTGCGAGATGCGTTGATTCTCGGCCATGCCCTGCGTCTCCTCGCCCGATCTTAGCACGTCTGCCGCGCCGCAGGCGGCCTGCCGTGCTCGCTGTGCTCCAGCATTTTTTCCAGCGTCTCCAGCCGGTCGGCCTCGCGCGGCGGCTTGTCCCAGCGCAGGCGGCTGATGCGCGGGAAGCGCATCGCGATCCCGGATTTGTGCCGGGT
>DASSRW010000159.1:0-10971 GCA_035701545.1 Pseudolabrys sp. | reverse complement strand
GCCGGACACACGCGCACGCCGCGCGTGTCGGTGTCGCGCAGCATCTTCGCGCTCATGGACGATCGCGACCGCATGTATTTCGGCCGCGGCAACGAGAGCCGGGACCAGATCGGATTCTTAAGCGAGACGGAGCGCGCGATCTTCGGCCGCAGCTATGCGGCGGAGCCGAACGCGCTGATCGATGAGCTCAAAGGCGATGAGGCGATTGCCGAGGCCGATACGCTGCTGCTGACGGTGCCGAACCAGCTCGGCGTCGACTACAACGCGCACGTGATCGAGGCGATCCTGAAATACGTGGCGCCCGGCCTCGGCTGGCGTTGAATTTTCATGCGGTTTTGAGTGTGGAATATATTCCTTGACAGCGTGACGCTGCTCTGGTAGGAACGGCGTATCTTTCCAAAAATCCATCCGCGGCGTCACCGCTTTCCGCCTTCGCGCTCCGCGCTCTCGCCTTCGCGAAGCCGGAGCGGCTTCGCTTCGGCGGAGCAAGGTCGGCGGACTCCAAACGCGCCGAAGCTCGCGAGAGCGAGCGTAGGCGGGTTGCGGCGACGGGCGGCCGATCACTCAAGGAAAAATCACATGCCTGAACCGACGCCCGAAGCCTGGGCGCAAATCCGCTACGACTACGAGCATACCAACCGGCCGGTCGACGACATCTGTCTCGAACACGGCACCACCGCCAACACGCTGCGCCACCGCGCGCGCCGCTGGGGCTGGAAGATGCGGCGCCTGCCCATTCCGGCGGAAGGACCGCCGGCGGCGGCGGTCCTGAATCCGCGCACGCAACAAGCGCACTTCACCTCTCCCCTCCGGGGAGAGGTCGGCGAGCAGCAAAGCTGCGAGCCGGGTGAGGGGGACCTACCGTTTGAAACGCCTGAGTCCCCTCACCCTAACCCTCTCCCCACAGGGGAGAGGGAACAGGCCGAACTTGGATCAACGATTTCAAAAATCGATAGCGCAGGTGCTTTCGTCGGCGATGAGCCTTCGCCGCACCTTGTGCCGGCCGCGGGTGCGCCACCGGCAACCGATCCTGCGTTGATCGGCCGGCGCCTGCAAAGCGCGGTGGCTCATGTGCTGCCGGCGATCGAGGCGGCGCTGGCGCGGCTCGGCGGCCCGCTGCAGCCGCGGCAGATGGAGCAGGTGGCTCGCGCGCTCGGCTCGCTGACGCGGACCCTGCGCGAGCTCAACGGCTTGCTGGTGCAGTACGGCGCGCAGGAGCCCGAAAGGGACATCGAAGAGATTCACGCAAGCCTTTCCCGCAAGCTCGAGGCCCTGGTCGCCGAGCAGGAAGCGGAGGACGCAGAACGGGAAGCGCAAGAAAGAGAAGGTCATTCCGCGCAAGGCTCCGGCGGGCTGGAATGATTGCGCGGGCAAGATGTGTCAGCCGCTCACCCCCGCGAACGCGGGGATCCAGACTTCTTCTGCGCTGGGTCCCCGCTTTCGCGGGGACGAGCGGATAGGACATCGATTCAATTCTACCGCATCATCCTTTAATGTGCGTGCGACAATGAGCACAACCTTCACCCGCAGCGAGATCGAGGCCGGCCGGCTGCTGTTTGCCGGCGACTGGCAGTTCGTGGCGGCGGCGGGATCGGTTGCGTCGCTGCCGCCGATGCGCGGCGTCGAGATCGCGCTCGCCGGGCGCTCCAACGTCGGCAAGTCGAGCCTCGTCAACGCGCTCACCGGCCGCAGGAGCCTCGCGCGCATCTCGCGCACGCCGGGGCGCACGCAGGAGCTGATCTTCTTTCGCGCCGGCGGGCCGCTGACGCTGGTCGACATGCCGGGCTACGGCTACGCCGCGGCGGCGAAATCGAAGGTCGCGGCCTGGACCGATCTCATTCACGCCTACCTTCTCGGCCGCGCCAACCTCGCGCGCGTCTACGTGCTCATCGATGCGCGGCACGGCTTGAAGGACACCGACGAGGGCGTGCTCGAAGCGCTGGGCAAGGCCGCGGTCAGCCACGAGATCGTGCTCACGAAAGCCGACGCGCTGAAGCCGGACGCGCTGGCGCGGCGGCTCGCCGATACGCGCGCGGCCCTGGCGAAAAGGCCGGCGGCCTTTCCGGATGTGCTCGCCACGTCCTCGCTCACCGGTGCGGGCATTCCCGAATTGCGCGCGGCGATCCTCCGCCTCACGCGCGAACGCGCGACGTAAAAGACGCCGCCGGATTTCTCCGGCGGCGCCCCATGTCTCTCACGCTTCGGACCTTGTTACGGCGTACGCGTCATCGGGCTGGAGGCCGGCGAAGCAGGGTGCATGAAGCTCACCGCCGCTCCGCTCAGCGAGCCGCCGGTCATCACGACGGTCGCGCCGATCACCAGCAAGCCGATCAGCGTCAGCACCGGCGCGTGGATGCCAACCACCGCCAGAATGCCGAGGACGATCGCCGCCACGCCCGCCAGCGCCTGGAATACGGCCGAGCCGGACGCCATTTCGCTCGCGAGGATTTCGGCAGCCGAATACATGCCGCCGCCCATCGTGGAGCGCCGCACCACGTGCAGCTGCCAGACCGCGTTGCTGCTCAGGACCAGCGCGCCACCGAAGGCGATCAGGGCCGCCGCCGTCAGGACGGCGGGGTAAATGCCGAGGAGGGCAAGCACGCCAAGCACGATGCCGCCGATACCCGACAGGAACAACGTCGCAAGCGTGCCGCCGCTGAACTGCTCGACGCCCGGCGCGGCGATGCCGGCCGGAAACATCATTCGGGAAAATTCCGTGAGCATCGTGCCGCCCTGAATGAGCAGCGCCGCGCCGAACACGATGGTGGCGATCGCGGTGATGGTGCCCTCTTGCGTTCCCGACAGGGCGATGATTGCAAGCACGACGGTTGCAATACCGCCGATAGCATCGACGAAGCCGCCGTAGTTTGTCGTTTCGGCGGCCGAAGCTTCTCTCATAGATGATACGTTGGCCATTTTGTCCTCCAATTCATAAGCAAGCACGAGGTCCCGCACGATTCGCGTGCTACCTGCGTCACCCCTACTCGTTGCGGATCGGCTTTGGGCGTCTGTCGCGTTGGAGCTCGGCGCTCAAACGAACGAGATTTCTCGTTCTCGCCTCCACCCTATCAACGGCTGGACCAGAGTCGGGGTTCCGGCGGATCGGAACGGGTTCCCGGATTTGGCCGCTATTTTCGCGTGTTCCGGCCGGTGGGGCGTCGGGCCGGATCGGGCCCGCCTCTTTCGCCCGGCCGCCGGGGCCGCTAAAAGCGTGCGGAACTCGCAAAGGCTCGAATGACCATTTCCCCGCTCGACCAGGCCCGCATCCTCTCGGAAGCGCTGCCGCACATGCAGCGCTACGACGAGGAAATCATCGTCATCAAATACGGCGGCCACGCCATGGGCGACGACAGCATCGCGCGGGCGTTCGCGCGCGACGTCGTCCTTCTGGAGCAGACCGCCATCAACCCGGTCGTGGTGCATGGCGGCGGGCCGCAGATCGAGGCGATGCTGAAGAAGGCGGGCGTGCGCTCGCAGTTCGCCGGCGGATTGCGCATCACCGACGCGGCCACGCTCGAGATCGTGGAGATGGTGCTGGCCGGCTCGATCAACAAGCAGATCGTCAGCCACATCAATGCCGCCGGCGGCAAGGCCATCGGGCTTTGCGGCAAGGACGGCAACATGGTCACCGCACGCAAGATCACGCGCACGGTGGTCGATCCGGATTCGAACATCGAGAAGGTGGTCGATCTCGGCTTTGTCGGCGAGCCGGCGAAAGTGGACACCACCGTGCTGACGACCGTGCTCGGGCGCGAACTGATCCCCGTGCTGGCGCCGGTGGCCGCGTCAGCCGAGGGCGGCACCTTCAACGTCAACGCCGACACGTTCGCGGGCGCGATCGCCGGCGCGCTGAAGGCCAAGCGCTTTCTGCTGCTGACCGACGTGGCGGGCGTGCTTGATGCCTCTAAGCAGCTCATCAAGGAGATGTCGGCGACCGACGTGCGCCGGCTGATCGCCGACGGCACCATCTCCGGCGGCATGATCCCGAAAGTCGAGACGTGCCTCTACGCGCTCGAGCAGGGCGTCGAGGGCGTGGTCATCCTCGACGGCAAGGTGCCGCATGCCGTGCTGCTCGAACTGTTCACCGACCACGGCGCCGGCACGCTGATTCATCGCTGAGCATTTCAACCGGATTGATTGCGCATGCCGGCCCGCGCGGGACTAGCATGCGCGCATGATTCGACCGTGCCTCCTCGCTGCAGCCGTGATTGCGGCAATCGCGACGCCCGCGCACGCCGAATTGAATCTCTGCAACCGGACGAGCTATCGCGTCGAGGCGGCGATCGGCATGCCGGCGAGCAAAGCCGTTTCCACGGTCGGCTGGTTCCGCATCGACCCGGGCCAGTGCCGGCGCGTGCTCGAACGGGCCGCCGCCTCCGACCTCGTGTACGTTCATGTGCGCACGCCGGCCGTTTACGGCGCGGCGCCGCTGCCGCAAAACGGGCAAACCGATCTGTGCGTCGGCGAGAACAATTTCGCCATCGCCGACGCCCGCACGTGCAACGCCGGGCGATTCGTCCGCTTTGCCGCGATCAAGCCATCCGATACCGAAAAGGGGCCGACCGCGTATCTGGCGGAAGAGGCCGACTACGACGACGCGCAGGCGCGGCTCGCCGGCATCCAGCGGCTGCTGGAAATCACCGGCTACGACGCAAGCCCGATCGACGGCGTCGCCGGCGCCAAGACCGACGCAGCGATCGCCCACTTTCTCAAGGACCGGAAGCTGCCGGCCAATGCGCCGCAGGGCGTGGATTTTTTCGACAAGCTCGTGGAAGCGGCCGAACACCCCGAAGGCCACGGATTCGCCTGGTGCAATGAGACGACGCATACGGTGATGGCCGCCTTCGGCATCGTCGAGATGGGCTCGATCACCGCGCGCGGCTGGTACCGGATCGAGTCCGGCCAATGCCTGCGGCCCGACATTCATGGCGACCCGCACCGGCTCTACAGCTACGCGGAGGCGGTCGACGGCAACGGCCAGACGATCATGCGCGCCGGCGAGCCCGAGAAGTGGGGCGGAAATGTCATGCTGTGCGTGCGGGACGGACGGTTTGACATCAGCAATCACAAGGATTGCGCGGCGCGCGGGCTGACTTCGGCCGGCTTTGCCGCTATCGATATCGGCGGGAAACCGGCGACCACCGTGCGCTTCAAGGAGCCCTAGAGTCTTGCGTTCATGAGAAAAGCGCCCGCCAGTCAGCCTTCACATCGCACCGATCAGCCTGTCCGCAGCAAAAAGAAACCGCGCGGCTTCACTCGCGTCGACACGTGGGTGTTCGATCTCGACAACACGCTTTATCCCCATCACCTCAATCTCTGGCAGCAGGTCGACGACCGTATCCGCGCCTACATCGAGAATTTTCTGAAAGTCGCGCCGGACGAGGCCTTCCGCGTGCAGAAGGACTACTACCGGCGCTACGGCACGACCATGCGCGGCCTGATGACCGAGCACGGGCTCGAGCCCGACGACTATCTCGACTTCGTGCACAAGATCGACCACTCGCCGCTCGAACCCAATCCGGCGCTCGGCGCGGCGCTGGCGACTTTGCCCGGCCGCAAGCTCGTGCTGACCAACGGAACGCGCAAGCACGCCGACGCGGTGATGCGGCGGCTCGCAGTGCACGAACACTTCGAGGACGTGTTCGACATCATTGCCGCGGAACTGGAGCCGAAGCCGTCGAAGAAAACCTACGATCGGTTTTTGAGGTTGCACAACGTCGATCCGTCGCGCGCTGCGATGTTCGAGGACCTTGCGCGCAACCTGGAAGCGCCGCACGCGCTCGGCATGACGACCGTGCTGGTGGTGCCGGAAGGCCAGCGCGAAGTCTTCCGCGAGGAATGGGAGTTGCAGGGGCGCGACGCGCCGCATGTCGATCACGTGACCGACAATCTGGCGGGCTTCCTGCACACGTTGAGCGTGGCGAAATAGCGCCGTTTACCGCGGCGAAACGCGCCTGCTTGACATCGCTCGCCCTGCCCCCGACAAACCGCAGCCGAACGGGGGACTGACATTTCGATGGCCAAAGCAGTTTCGACGGAAAAGCTTGCCAGGACGATCGACGACGCGTTCGAGCAGCGCGAGAATATCGGCCCAAGCACAAGGGGCGCCGTGCGCAAGGCCGTGGACGCGGCGCTCACGCTGCTCGACGGCGGCGAAGCGCGCGTCGCCGAGCGAGGCGCCGACGGCAACTGGCGCGTCAATCAGTGGCTGAAGAAAGCCGTGCTGCTGTCGTTTCGCCTGAGCGACATGAGCGTGATCGCCGGCGGGCCGGGCAAGGCGGTCTGGTGGGACAAAATCGATTCCAAGTTCAAGGGCTGGAGCGCCGCACGGTTCAGGAAAGCGGGCTTTCGCGCCGTGCCGGGCTCCGTCGTGCGCCGCTCGGCGTACATTGCGCCGGGCGTGGTGCTGATGCCGTCGTTCGTCAATCTCGGCGCTCATGTCGGCAGCGGCACGATGGTAGACACCTGGGCGACGGTCGGCAGTTGCGCGCAGATCGGCAAGAACTGTCATCTGTCCGGCGGCGTCGGCATCGGCGGCGTGCTGGAGCCGCTGCAAGCGGGGCCGGTCATCATCGAGGACAACTGCTTCATCGGCGCGCGCTCGGAAGTGGTCGAAGGCGTAATCGTGCGCGAAGGCTCGGTCCTCGGCATGGGAGTCTATCTCGGACTCTCGACCAAGATCGTCGATCGCGAGAGCGGGAAGATTTATCAGGGCGAGGTGCCGCCCTACTCTGTCGTGGTTTCCGGCACGCTGCCGGGCAAGAACGGCGGGCCGAATCTCTATTGCGCCGTCATCGTCAAGCGCGTCGATGAGAAAACGCGCTCGAAGACGAGCATCAATGAATTACTCCGTGATTAGCACACTCCGCGCGCTCTACTCGTCATGGCCGGGCTTGTCCCGGCCATCCCGCTTAGGCGGCCTCCATGCCTTTCTAAGCGGGATCACCGGGACAAGCCCGGTGATGACAGAATGGAGATATTGATGCCTGCCGATCCCGTCGCCCTCACGCGCGAACTTGTCCGTTGTCCGTCGGTGACGCCGGCGGAAGGCGGCGCGCTCGCATTTCTCGAACGCACGCTGAAAGCCGCGGGCTTCGCTGTCCATCGCACGACATTCAAAGAGCCGGGGGCGGAAGACGTCGAGAATCTCTACGCGCGCATCGGCAAGGCCGCTCCACATCTGATGTTCGCCGGGCATACCGACGTGGTGCCGCCCGGCGCGGAGAATGCCTGGAAGCATCCGCCCTTTTCCGGCGAAGTCATGGACGGCACGCTCTATGGGCGCGGCGCGGTGGACATGAAAGGCGGCATCGCCTGCGCGATGGCCGCGACGCTCGATCATCTCGCAGCGAACGACGGCAAGCCGAAAGGCTCGATCTCGTTTCTCATTACCGGCGACGAGGAAGGCATTGCCGTCAACGGCACCGTCAAGCTGCTGAAATGGGTGGCCGGGCGCGGCGAAAAATTCGATCACTGCATTCTGGCCGAGCCGAGCAATGTGGAAGCGCTCGGCGATACCATCAAGATCGGCCGCCGCGGCTCGCTCAACGGCCATCTCATCGTGCATGGCCGGCAAGGGCATGTCGCCTATCCGGATCGTGCCGACAATCCGATCCGCGGGCTGGTGACGTTGATCGCCGCGTTGAATGCCGAGCCGCTGGATTCCGGCAGCGCGCATTTCCCGCCCTCGCATCTCGAGTTCACCTCCGTCGATGTCGGCAACAAGACGGTCAACCTCATTCCCGGCGAGGCGCGGGCGCGCTTCAACATCCGGTTCAACGATCTGCACACGCTCGAATCGCTGAAAATCCTGATCGAGCAGCGCGCGGCCAAAGCTGCGGCGGAGAAGATTCGTTTCACCTTCCAGTGGGAGCCGTCGAACGCCGGCGTGTTCGTCACCGCGCCGGGACCGTTCACGGAACTGGTGGCCAGTGCGGTGGCGGAAGTCAGCGGCCGCCGGCCGGAATTGTCCACCAGCGGCGGCACCTCGGACGCACGATTCATCACGCAGTATTGCCCGGTGGTCGAATTCGGTCTGGTCGGGCAGACCATGCATCAGGTCGACGAGCGCGTGCCGGTTGCCGAGCTCGTCGCGCTGACGGCGATCTATCGCAAGATCATCGACCGGTATTTCGCGTAAGCGTTGGGCGAGACTAATTCGGCTTTTTCTTCGGCGACCATCGATAGACCTTCGCGCAAGCGCCGCCCATCAGCATCGCTCGTTCGCTCTCGCTCAGGCGATCCGTCGTGCGGAACGGCTCAACGGCCTGCTCGTAGTTGACGACGGCGTAAGCGCGCGTCCAGTCCGTGCCCCACAGGCAGCGCTCGATGCCCCAGGCGTCGAACAGGCGCGCGAGCGGATCCCAGATGTCCGGGAACGGATAGGGTTTGCGCGACAGCGTGCAGGCACCGCTCACCTTGATCACCGCATTCTGTCGCCTGGCGAGGTCCAGCACCTTCGGCAGGTCAGCCCACGGCTGCTCCGGCGCGGGCGGCTGGCGCGGCTGCTGGATGCCGAGATGGTCGATAATGAAGCGCGTGTCGGGGTGCCGGTCGATCACCGCCGTGCCGGCGTCCAGGTTGCCCCAGCACAGCAGATTGACCGGGAAGTCGTGCCTGACGGCCGCGCGCGCGATGCGGTCGAGGCCCGGGTCGTCCGGTGCGCGCTCCCTGTCCCTGGTCATGAAGATGCGGATGCCGACCGCGCCCGGCGTGCGCTTCCACTCGGCGACGACTTCGTCCACGGCCGGATCGTCCGGATCGACCGGCTTGACGATCGCGAACCGGCCGGGATGGGCTTTTTGCACTTCCACCGCGTAGCTCGCGTCGTAGCGATACATGGAAAAGGCGGAGATGAAGATCGCGCCGTCGACACCCACCTTGTCCATCGCCGTCACCATCTCGTCGCCGGTTACGTGAGGTGGCCAATTGGGCACCATGTGCCAGGGCCGCTTCGGCGTGTTCGCCTCATAGGCGTGGACCTGGGAATCGATAATCGTCATGGGGACATCTCCTGAATTTCGACGGAATATCGCAACAGGAGATGGCCGCCGCGAGTCAATAGTCCGGCCAGAGCCCATTCGCACGATGCTGAATGAATCGGACTGTTCTCAGATCAGCGACGCATCGAGCGTGATGTCGGCCTTGAGCAGCTTTGAGACTGGGCAGCCGGCTTTCGCCTTGGCGGCCAGCTCCTGAAATTTCGCGTTGTCGATGCCGGGAATTTTCGCTTTCAGCGTCAGATGCACGCGCGTGATCGCAAAGCCGTCCGGCACTTTCTCCAATGTCACGTCCGCCTGCGTTTCCATTTTGTCCGCCGTCAAACTGGCTTCGCCGAGGATGAGCGAGAGCGCCATGGTGAAGCAGCCGGCGTGCGCGGCGCCGATCAGCTCTTCCGGATTGGTGCCGGCCTTGCCTTCGAAGCGGCTGGCAAAGCCGTAAGGGTAATCCTTCAGCGCGCCACTCTTGGTCGAAATCGCGCCTTTGCCGTCCTTGAGGCCTCCTGACCATACCGCCGATCCATACGTGCTCATTGGATACTCCTGTGCTCTGCCCCAAATGGATATATGGCGCCGATCACGCGCCGCCATCGGGCGACAAATCAGTAATCGACGCGCATCAGATAGAGCCCGTTGGGCGGCGCGAGCGGGCCGCACGCCGTGCGGTCGCGCGCGGCAAGCGCGCGCGACAGGTCGTCGGCGCTCCATTTGCCTTCACCCACGAGCGCCAGTGAGCCGACCATCGAGCGCACCTGCGTGTGCAGGAACGAGCGGGCGACCGCAGTTACGTTTATCTCCTCGCCGTGGCGCACAACCTCGAGCCGGTCGAGCGTTTTTGCCGGCGACTTCGCCTGGCATTCGGTCGAGCGAAAGGTCGTGAAGTCGTGCTTGCCGACGAGCCGCTGCGCGGCCGCGTGCATCGCAGCCACATCGAGCGGGCGCGGCACGCGCCAAGCGCGGCCGGCGTCAAGGGCGAGATCGGAACGGCGGTTGACGATGCGGTAGAGATAATGCCGGCGAACGGCCGACGTGCGCGCGTTGAAATCGTCGCCGATGCGCTCGGCCGACAAAATCGCAACCGGGTGCGGACGCAGATGCGCGTTCAGGCCGTCGCGCACGGTATCAGCGTCCCACTCCTTCGTGAGATCGACATGGGCCACCTGCCCGCGCGCATGCACACCGGTATCGGTACGGCCAGCGCCCTGCACGAGTGTTTGTTGGCCGGAGAGCGCCTCAACCGCCGCCGTCAGCACGCCCTGCACGGTCGAGCCGCCGGCCTGAATTTGCCAGCCGGTGAACGGCGCCCCGTCGTATTCGATGACAAGCTTGTAACGGGGCATTCTGTGCGGATGACCGTTTAGACTTCGCGATTGTCGAACATCAGCAGGTCGACGCCGCCTGTCGCGAAATTCGGCAGGTCGCCGGCGGCCGCCTGGCCCTCCGGTGTGGCAAAGGCGGACTGGATCGCGGCCAGACTGTCGAATTGCAGCGTCGCCACGAGATGGATGCCGGACGGGCCGGCGGGGCTCATCACGGGACCTTTGCTGATTTCATATTTTTTCACGCCCGGAATCTTTTTCGCCAGCGCGACGTGCTTCTCGAAATAATGCTTGTCGAATGCAGCGGTGTCTTTTGGGTTTTTGTAAAGCACGACCAGCGAGGCCATCGAATCCTCCTTCACAATCTTTTTTCGAGCAACCTTGCCCCGCGGCGGAGGCTAACGGATAGCGGCGCCCGGTTCCACCCGTGTCCCGCGCAGAAATTCTTCCGTTGTCATCGGCTGCCTGCCGGCGCGCTGCACCTGCGTCAGCCGCACGGCGCCGTCACCGCATGCGATCGTTAGAGTCTTATCGAGAACCGTGCCAGGTACGCCCCTTCCCGCGCCCTTGGTTGAGCGCAGCGCCTTCACGCGCACGCCGCCGATCTCGAACCACGCGCCGGGAAACGGCGACAAGCCGCGGATGTGGTTGTG
>DASSRW010000158.1:0-14084 GCA_035701545.1 Pseudolabrys sp. | reverse complement strand
GGCGGCCCCGGCATGGTCATGCGCGCCGATGTGCTCGCGCGGGCGATTGATGCGATCGAAGATGACCGCCCGCGTCTGCTGATGAGCCCGCGCGGCACGCCGCTGGCGCAGGCGCGGGTCGGCGAGTTCGCAAGGGGCGCGGGCGCGATCATTGTCTGCGGCCGGTTCGAAGGCGTCGACGAGCGGCTGATTGCCGCCCGTCATCTCGAGGAAGTTTCGCTCGGCGACTTCGTGCTGTCGGGCGGCGAGATTGCGGCTCTGGCCCTGATTGACGCCTGCGTGCGGCTCCTTCCCGGCGTCATGAGCAAGAAGGCTTCCGCGGCGGAAGAGAGCTTCACGCAGGGCCTGCTCGAATACCCGCAATACACCCGCCCTGCCCTTTTCGAGGAACAGCCGATCCCGGAAGTCCTCACGTCCGGCGACCACGCCAAAGTGGCCGCGTGGCGCCATGCCGAAGCCGAGCGGTTAACCAAGGAGCGCAGGCCCGATTTGTGGGAGGCGTATCTGGGGCGGAAGAAACCGTAGCAGATTGTCATTCCGGGGACGCCGAAGGCGCGAACCCGGAATCCAATCCCAAGTGCCTCGGGCTATGGATTCCGGGCCCGCCGCTTCGAGGCGTCCCGGAATGACAATCGAGAGGGTGACAATACGGTTCTTATGGTCTACAAGCCCGCCGACCCATTCAGTCCCTGAAAAGGACCGCGCGCCGGATGCTGGCGCTGCCGACGGAGATTGATCAGATGAACCTTATCCAGCAACTCGAGCAGGAGCAGCAGCAGAAGCTTTCCGCCGGCAAGGAAATCCCCGATTTCGGGCCGGGCGACACTGTGCTGGTCAACGTCAAGGTGGTCGAGGGCGACAAGAGCCGCGTCCAGGCCTACGAGGGCGTGTGCATCGGCCGCTCCGGGCGCGGCCTCAACGAGAACTTCACGGTTCGCAAGATCTCCTACGGCGAGGGCGTCGAGCGCGTGTTTCCGCTCTATTCGCCCATGATCGACTCCATCAAGCTCGTGCGCCGCGGCAAGGTGCGGCGCGCGAAGCTCTATTACCTGCGCGGACTGCGCGGCAAAAAGGCGCGCATCAGCGAGGCGCAGGGCGGCGCCGGCGACGATGCCGGCACCCCGGAGGCGGCAAAAGGATAGGCGCGCATCGGCGGGAACGCATGAAGGGGGCCGCGTTCGGCCCCTTTTTCTTGCGCCAGCTAGCCGCTAGATATGGCGCACGAATTTCCGTCCGTCATGGTGCACAGTCGCGACATTTGAGTGCTCGCAGCTCAGAATGGCGGAGAGACATCGGAGCAATTGAGTAATGGCCAAGCCGCGCACGCTCTACGACAAGATCTGGGACGACCATCTGGTCGACGAACAACCGGACGGCACCTGCCTCATCTATATCGATCGGCACCTCGTGCATGAGGTGACCAGCCCGCAGGCGTTCGAAGGCCTGCGCGCGGCCGGCCGCAAGGTGCACGCGCCGGACAAGACGCTCGCCGTCGTCGATCATAACGTGCCGACCACCGATCGCACGAAGCCCAATCCCGATCCGGAAAGCGCCGAGCAGATCAGAGTGCTGGCGCAGAACGCGAAGGATTTCGGCATCGAGTATTTCGACGAGTTCGACAGGCGCCAGGGCATCGTTCACGTCATCGGCCCCGAGCAAGGCTTCACACTACCCGGCACGACCATCGTTTGCGGCGACAGCCACACCGCCACTCATGGCGCCTTCGGCGCGCTCGCCTACGGCATCGGCACGTCGGAAGTCGAGCACGTGCTGGCGACGCAAACGCTCATCCAGAAAAAATCGAAAAACATGCGCGCAATCGTCGACGGCAAGCTGCCGCCCGGCGTCACCGCAAAGGACATCATCCTCGCCATTATCGGTGAGATCGGCACCGCCGGCGGCACTGGCTACGCGCTGGAATATGCCGGCGAGGCGATCCGCGCGATCTCGATGGAAGGGCGCATGACCATCTGCAACATGTCGGTCGAAGGCGGCGCCAAAGCGGGCTTCATCGCGCCCGACGAGAAGGCGTTTGCGTTCCTGAAGGACAAGCCGAAGGCGCCGAAAGGCGCCGGCTGGGATCAGGCCATGCGCTACTGGGAGACGCTGCGCTCGGACGACGGCGCCGAATTTGACCGCGAGATCAGGCTCGATGCGGCAAAGCTCCCACCCATCGTCACCTGGGGCACCAGTCCCGAGCAGGTGGCGTCCGTCACCGGCCGCGTGCCGACGCTTGACGATATCTCCGACGAGAGCAAGCGCGCGGCTGCCGAGCGTTCGCTCGGCTACATGGGGCTGAAAGGCGGCGAGAAGATCACCGACATCAAGCTCGACCGCGTGTTCATCGGCTCGTGCACCAACTCGCGCATCGAGGACCTGCGCGAGGTCGCGCGCGTGGTCGACGGCAAGCGGGTCAACGCCAACGTCAACGCGATGATCGTGCCGGGCTCGGGTCTGGTGAAGGAGCAAGCGGAAGCGGAAGGGCTGGACACGATTTTCAAAGCGGCGGGTTTCGACTGGCGCGAGCCGGGCTGCTCGATGTGTCTTGCGATGAATCCGGACAAGCTTCAGCCGGGCGAGCGCTGCGCCTCGACCTCGAACCGCAACTTCGAGGGACGCCAGGGCTACAAGGGCCGCACGCACCTCGTCTCGCCCGCGATGGCGGCAGCGGCGGCAATTGCCGGCCACTTCGTCGACGTGCGCGAGTGGAAGTGATCCATCTCACCTCCGCTCATTCGCGCGAACGCGGGAATCCAGTTTGACTTCCGGGTCCCCTCTTTCGCGCGGAAGAGCGGATCAAATGAATCAAACGCTAGTCCCAGTGGCAGCGCATCACCGGCACGATGACCGTGCCGCTGACGCGGTATTCCTTCTCCAGCCAGGACTGGCAGATGCGCTTTGAGTTCGGGCCGGGCTCGTTGCGCTCGGGGTGCACCGTGATGCGCGTGCGCGCCTGGTGGCGGACCGCCGGACGCGTCTGAGCGTTCTCACCTGAAGATTGCGCCATTGCCGGCTGCATGCCCACAAGCGCCGCGCCGAGTGCCGCCGCCGCCCAAATGGCTCTGTTTCTGAGCATCCCCGTCCCCATATGATGATCCTATCATGACGCGTTCGGGACTACAGGTCCAACGCCGGTCAGACCGCGCGGTTTCCAGCCGGTCTTGATCGGGTCTTTGCCCGCCCTGGAGCGAGCCATGCGACGATCCCTCGACAGCCGGCTGCACGCGAAAGCGCCCTCCCTCGCCGAATTCGAGGCCATGGCCGCGCAGGCCTATGACCGCCTGCCCGAGCGTTTCCGCGCGCTGTGCGCGGATCTCGTCATCCGGATCGACGATTTTCCCAGCAAGGACGTGATCAGATCGCTGCGGCTCGACAGCGAATTCGAGCTGCTCGGCCTCTTTCAGGGCGTCGGACTGCCGTTCCAGTCGGCCTTGGCGCCGACGCAGATGCCGAACATGATCTGGCTCTATCGCCGACCCATTCTCGACTACTGGGCCGAGCACGAGGAAAATCTCGGCGACATCATCACGCACGTGCTGGTGCACGAGATCGGGCATCACTTCGGCCTCTCCGATGAGGACATCGAAGCCATTGAAGCCGAAGCGGACTGAGGATTGATTACCGCGGTCGATCCGACCTATTCAAAAGATGTATTTGCGCCTCCTTGCCCGCGGCGCGAGCATGGCGCCTGAACGTTCGGAGGCTCAAGATGATCGTCACGGTTTTCCGCTCCCGGCTTCGCCCGGAGGCGCGCGAGCAGTACATGCAGATGTCCGCGCGCATGAGCGAACTGGCGAGGACGATGCCGGGCTACATCTCGCACAAGGGCTTCACGGCCGAGGACGGCGAGCGCGTCACCATCGTCGAATTCGAGTCGGAAGACGGCATGCGCGCCTGGCGCATGCATCCCGAGCACCGTGAGGCGCAGCGCAGGGCGCGCGAGTCGTTCTATTCGGAGTTTCACATCCAGGTCTGCAATCTCGTGCGCGAGGCAAGCTTCAAGCGGGACGAGCGCAAAGTGGGCGATCCTGCGCAGGCTTGACCGCCGCCGCCGGAGCCGCCAAGACAATATCTCGACGAGAAGAGCAGAGAGCATCGATGGAAAAGTTTACCGTCCTTGAGGGCGTCGCCGCTCCCCTGAAGATGATCAATGTCGACACCGACATGGTCATTCCCAAGCAGTACCTGAAGACGATCAAGCGCACGGGCCTCGGCAAAGGCCTCTTTTCCGAGATGCGCTACAAGGATGACGGCAGCGAGAACCCGGACTTCGTGCTGAACAAGCCCGCTTACCGAAATGCGAAAATTCTGGTTGCCGGCGACAATTTCGGCTGCGGCTCGAGCCGCGAGCACGCGCCCTGGGCGCTGATGGACTTCGGCATCCGCTGCGTGATCTCGACCTCGTTCGGCGACATCTTCTACAACAATTGCTTCAAGAACGGCGTGCTGCCGATCCGCGTTTCGCCGGAAGATCTCGACAAACTGTTCGACGACGCCGAGCGCGGATCAAACGCCACGCTCACTGTCGATCTGGAGAAGCAGGAGATTCATGGGCCCGACGGCGGCGTGGTCAAATTCGAGATCGATGCCTTCCGCAAGCACTGCCTGCTCAACGGCCTCGACGACATCGGTCTCACGCAGCAGAAGAAGACCAAGATCGACAGCTACGAATCGAAGCTGCAAGCCGAGCGTCCGTGGGCATAACCACTGCCGCTCATGGCCTGCGAAAGCAGGCCATCCAGTACTCGCGAGCTTTCGATCGTTCTCGCACGCCGATGATTACTGGATCATCCGCTTTCGCGGATGATGACGGTAAAAGCGCCACGCACTACTTCTCTTCTACCAGCACCACCTCATAGAGGCATGGATCGATTTCGCCTGCGATCTTGCCGAACTCCGGCCATTTCTTGCGGAATTCAGGCGAGTGATGCGCCGCCTTGAGCGTCTCGCGATCCTTCCACTGGATGTAATTGATCACGTGGCCGCCGTCCTGGCTGCGGTGCAGGCTGATGGAAACGAAGCCGGGCTGCGCGGCCATGAACCTGGCGCGCTCCGACATCAGGTTCAGAACCTCCTCCTGCTTGTCGGGATCGACATGAACGGTCGTGATCTGCGTGACCAGTCCGTTGCTTTGATGGATTTCGGGCATGCTGCCACCTCCCTCGGTTCGGCTGGAACAACGCCTTGACCGCGCGCCGGGTTCAATGTGCTGACGGCGCGTTCCGTGCGCGATGTCCACGCTGCAAACGCTGATCGGGATCGACTGCGGCGTGCCGGAATGCCGCTAGTTTTGACCGATCGCCTCTGCAATCGCGACGATCCGCCGCGCCATATCGGCATGCATGCGCTCGACCATGCGGCCGTCGATCGAGACGACGCCCCTGTTCCGGTTTTCCGGCAAATCGAACGCGGCAATCATCTTGCGCGCTTGCGCCACTTCCTCCGGCGTCGGCGAGAACGCCTTGTTGCAAGGCTCGATCTGGTTCGGATGCACCAGCGTCTTGCCGTCGAAGCCGAGGTCGACTGCCTGCGCGCATTCGGCCGCAAATCCTTCGGCGTTGCCGATGTCGTTGTAGACGCCGTCAAGCACGATGACGCCGTGTACGCGGGCGGCGGCGATGCAGGTCGTCAGCCAGGGCAGCATCGGCGCGCGGCCGGGTACGATGCGGGCGCGTGTCTCCTTGGCGAGGTCGTTGGTGCCGAGCACGAAGCTGGCGAGCCGCGATTCGGAATCGCGCGCGGCCGCCGCGATCGAAAGAATGTTGAAAATGGCGAGCGGCGTTTCGATCATCGCCCACACGCGCGTCCTGTGATCAGTGCCCATGTCGAGCAGGCGCCGGCCAATCATTTCCAGCGTATCGGGACTGGATATTTTCGGGATCAGGATCGCGTCGGGCGCGGCATGCGCGGCGGCGGCGAGATCGTCGGCATGCCATGGCGTATCGATGCCGTTGACGCGAATGACCACTTCGCGCGCGCCGAAACCGCCGGCCTTGACGGCGTCCGTCACCTGCTTGCGCGCGGCTTCCTTGGCCTCCGGCGCGACGGCGTCCTCCAGATCGAGGATGACCCCGTCAACCGGCAGCGTGCGCGCCTTCTCGATCGCGCGGGCATTCGAGCCCGGCATGTAAAGCACGCTGCGGCGCGGACGGATGGTCACTTGGCGTAGGCCCTCTTCATCGCCGGGCTTGACCCGGAAACCGCAGTGATCTTTTTACAGCATATCGCTTTTTCATCGGCGGATCGGCGGGTCAAGCCCGCAAATGACGAGAGAGCCCATGTCATTCCCGATAGAGCTTATCGATGGCTATCGCGCCTTTCTCCACGGCAGCTTGCGCGCCGAGCAGGAACGCTATCGCGAGCTCGCCACAAAAGGGCAGTCGCCGGAAGTCATGGTGATCGGCTGTTGCGATTCGCGCTGCGCGCCGGAGGCGATCTTCAACGCACGCCCCGGAGAGCTGTTCGTGGTGCGCAACATCGCCAACCTTGTGCCGCCCTATGCGCCGGACACGCAGGCGCACGGCGTATCCTCGGCTCTGGAATTCGGCGTCGTCGCGCTCAAGGTGAAGCACATCGTCGTCCTCGGTCACGCGCAATGCGGCGGCGTCAAGGCTTTCGCGGAGAACGCCGAGCCGCTGACGCCAAGCGACTTCATCGGCAAATGGATGTCGCTGATGGCGCCGGCGGCGGAAAAGGTGGGCCCGCGTGGCGATCGTCCGCTGCACGACTACATGACCGCGCTCGAGCAGGCGAACGTCGAGCTCAGCCTGGAAAATCTGCTGACCTTTCCCCGCCTGCGCGCGCAGGTCGAGCGCGGCGAGACCGCACTGCACGGCGCCTACTTCGGCGTCGCGACCGGAAAGCTGTCGATCCGCGATCCGGCGACCCGCACATTCGAACAGGTGGCGGCAGAGGAATATGCGCGGATGTTCGCGCAGCCGAGGTTTTGAGGACGGTTGTCATTGCCGGGCTTGACCCGGCAATCTCGATCAGGTGGGCACAATGCGTTCCTAAGCGAGATGGCCGGCACAAGGCCGGCCATGACAGATAAAAGATCCAAGAAAGAAACTACGCCGCCTTCTTCTTCGCCTGGATCAGCTTGCGGTTGATCAGCACTTCCGCAATCTGCACGGCGTTGAGCGCCGCGCCCTTGCGCAGGTTGTCGGAGACGACCCACATCTGAATGCCGTTATCGACCGTGGCGTCATCGCGGATGCGGCTGATGTAGGTTGCATCCTCGCCGACCGATTCGTACGGCGTGACGTAACCGCCGGGCTCGCGCTTGTCGATGACAAGACAGCCCGGCGCATTGCGCAGGATCTCGCGCGCTTCGTCTGCGCTGAGCGGCTGCTCGAACTCGACGTTCACTGCTTCGGAATGGCCGACGAACACAGGCACGCGCACGCAGGTTGCAGTCAGCTTGATCTTCGGATCGAGAATCTTCTTGGTCTCGACCACCACCTTCCATTCTTCTTTCGTGTAGCCGTCGTCCATGAACACATCGATGTGCGGAATGACGTTGAAAGCGATGCGCTTCGAGAACTTCTTCGCTTCGACCTCGTCGAGCGTGAACACCGACTTGGTTTGCGAGAACAGCTCGTCCATTGCTTCCTTGCCGGCGCCGGAGACGGATTGATAGGTCGCGACCACGACGCGCTTGATGCGCGCCTTGTCGTGCAGCGGCTTCAGCGCGACGACGAGCTGCGCCGTCGAGCAGTTCGGATTGGCAATGATGTTTTTCTTGGTGAAGCCCGCAACCGCGTCGGCATTCACCTCCGGCACAATCAGCGGCACGTCCGGGTCCATGCGCCAGGCCGATGAATTGTCGATCACCACCGCACCCTGCGCGCCGATCTTCGGCGACCATTCCTTCGACACGGAGCCGCCCGCCGACATCAGGCAAATGTCGACGTCGGAAAAGTCGAAATGCTCCAGCGCCTTGACCTTCAGGGTCTTGTCGCCGAACGAGCACTCCACGCCCTGGCTGCGGCGCGACGCGATCGCGACGACCTCATCGGCCGGAAACTCCCGTTCGGCCAGGACCGAGAGCATCTCGCGACCGACATTGCCGGTCGCGCCGACCACAGCGACCTTGTAACCCATTAGGATTTCTCCTGAATTCCATTCAGCCCGCGGGGCAGCGGACCCGAATTGCTGCGCTTCTAAGCGAGAACCGCGGCGAAAACAACGGCAAGGCCCATGCCTTCCGACCGGGAGCCGGCGCCCTCGTATCTGGGCGCGGCGACGGCGCATTCAATCGCGCCAATCGCGCGCGGGGGCCTTCGGGCATCGCAGCCATGCCGCCGGCCGATTGACCCGCCTGACAATTGAGCGGATCATATTCGTATCTTCCTATCTGAGACGCCCGGTGATGACCGGATCGCTTTGGCCGTACCTCTGGGGAGAGGACAATGCTCACACGACGCCACCTGTTGGGGACGGCCGGCGCGAGCGCCGCCTTGGCCGCCTCCGGATTGAGCCTGCCAAAATTTTCCGAAGCTGAGGCGGCCGGCGTGCCGCTGACGCCGGGAATTCCGGCGGGCGTGCAAAGCATCGCCGCCATGGAAGCGCTGCCGGGCAAGAAACCGCTGATCCGGCTTGCCGACCGGCCGCCAAACTATGAGGCGCCGCTCGAATATCTGCGCACGCCGATCACGCCCAACGACGAATTCTTCGTGCGCTATCACCTCGCGGACATTCCGGAGGTCGACGTCAAAACCTACCGTATCAAGGTCGGCGGCGACGGCGCCAATGGGCAGGCCGAACTCACGCTCGACGACCTGAAGACAATGCCCGCGTTCGAAGTCGTCGCGGTGAACCAATGCTCCGGCAATCGGCGTGGGCTGTCGAAGCCGCACGTGCCGGGCGTCGAGTGGGGCTACGGCGCGATGGGCTGCGCGCGCTGGAAAGGAGCGCGGCTGAAGGACGTGCTCGACAAGGTCGGTCTCAGGAAGGAAACAATCGAGATCGAATTCGGCGGCGCCGACGGGCCCGTCGTCGACAAGACGCCGGACTTCGTCAAAAGCATTCCGATCTGGAAGGCGCTGGATGAATCGACGCTCGTCGCCTATGAAATGAACGGCCAGCCGCTGCCGCACTTCAACGGCTTTCCAGCGCGCGTCATCGTGCCCGGATGGACCGGCACCTACTGGATGAAACACGTCAACGCCATTAGCGCGCTGACCAGGCCGCTCACCAGCTTCTGGATGAATCCGGCCTACCGCATCCCGCGCGGGAAATTCCCCGTGGTGGCGCGCTTCACGTCGCAGGAATACGCGCCGAACACGCCCATCACCGAAATGGTGGTCAACTCGCTGATCACCAGCCACCGCGACGGCGCGAAAATCAAGACCGGCAAAGTGACCGTCAGCGGCCTTGCCTGGGACGGCGGCTACGGCATCCGCATGGTCGAGGTTTCAACCGATGGCGGCAAAAGCTGGTCGACGGCAAAACTTGGCGAGGACCTTGGCCGCTTCGCATTCCGCCCGTGGAGCTTCGAGCTGTCCGCCAGGCGCGGCAGGAACACCATCATGGTGAACGCCACCAACAAGATCGGGCAAACCCAGGTTGCGGACCTGATCTTCAACGGCGCTGGCTACCACAACAACGTGATGCAAAACATCACGCTCAATGCGGCCTGAGGGAGGAAATCATGCGAAGACTTGCCGTTGCGCTGGTTGCCGCGACGATCGCTCTTCCCGCCGCCGCCGAGGCGCCGATCCAGCTCAAGAAGGGCGAGGGCCTCGACAAGGTGGAAGGCAATTGCGCCGCCTGCCACACGCTGGCCTACATTCCGATGAACTCGCCCTATCTCGACGCCAAGGGATGGGATGCCGAAGTAAACAAGATGATCAAGGCCTATGGCGCGCCGATCGATGAGGCGGACGCCAAGGCGATCAAGGAATATCTGAGCAAGAACTACGGCATCTGAGATTTTAGCCATCCGCGGGTCGAGGAGAGGCTTGGGCCTTCCTTAAGTATTTCAGGCAACAAATGCCTGTGATGAAACCCTGTTGCCGCGAACCGAACACGACTACAGTGCGTTTCCGGCCGTAGCCATGCGAGGGATCAAATGCGCCTTTCGGGACTTGCCACAATCCTTGCCGCCACCGCTGTCGCGGGGCTTTTGTCGGCTTCGGCCAATGCCGCACCGAAGAGGAGGCATGTCATCGTTACGGCACCGGATAATACGCATGTTTCGTGGATCGACGAGAACGGCCGGCGCCATACGCGCATCATCGTGCAGAGGCGCTCCTATCTCGATCCGGGCACGGAAGTGCTGCCCTACTCGCAGAGCTCGTTCGATTACGCCGTGCGGCCGACCTATTCGCCGACGCAGGTGATCGACAAGACGACCGGCGGCTTCGGCAATCCGCTGCACGGTCCCTTCGATATTCCGAGCAAGAACAATCCCTGGCAGTGGCCCTGAGTGCCGCGTCCCTCGGTTTGGCGGCCTAACAAGCTTCCGAGAAACTTTCCGACGTCATTCCGGACGCCGCGAAGCGGCGATCCGGAATCCAGAAGCGCGCGCAGAATTGGCCTCTGGATTCCGGGTTCGCGCCTTCGGCGCGCCCCGGAATGACTTCCGAAGAGCCTGCTGACCTGACCTCGCCGCCGCTCAGGCGGCTAGCGTCTCCAGCTCGGCCAGGATCGCCGAGCCCATGTCCGACGTGCTGACCGATTTGGCGCCTTTCTCGGCGATGTCGGCCGTACGCAGGCCCTTCGCCAACGCGCCGGCGATCGCCTGATCGATCATGTCGGCCTCTTTGCCGAGATTGAACGAATAGCGCAGCGCCATGCCGAACGACGCGATCATCGCGATCGGATTGGCAATCCCCTTGCCCGCGATATCGGGCGCGGAGCCGTGCACCGGCTCGTAGAGCGCGCGGCGCTTGCGCGTCTTCGGATCGACATCGCCGAGCGAGGCCGACGGCAGCATGCCGAGCGAGCCGGTCAGCGTCGCCGCGATGTCGGAAAGCATGTCGCCGAAAAGGTTGTCGGTCACGATCACGTCGAACTGCTTGGGCCAGCGCACGAGCTGCATGCCGCCGGCATCCGCCAGCATGTGCTCGAGCTGCACGTCCTTGAATTCGCGCGCGTGCACCTGGGTGACGACCTCATTCCAGAGCACGCCCGATTTCATGACGTTGCGCTTTTCCATCGAGGTGACCTTGTTGCGCCGCTTGCGCGCCAGCTCGAAGGCCACGCGCGAAATGCGCTCGATCTCGTAAGTATCGTAGACCTGCGTGTCGATGGCCCGCTTCTGGCCGTTGCCGAGGTCGGTGATGGTCTTCGGCTCGCCGAAATAAACGCCCCCGGTCAGTTCGCGCAGGATGATGATGTCGAGGCCGTCGACTACCTCGTGCTTGAGCGATGAAGAATCCGCCAGCGCTGGATAGACGATGGCCGGGCGGATATTGGCGTAGAGATCGAGATCCTTGCGCAGGCGCAGCAGCCCCGCCTCCGGCCGCGCTTCGTAAGGCACCTTGTCCCATTTCGGCCCGCCGACGGAACCGAAGATCACCGCGTCGGCGGCTTTCGCCTTCTGCACGGTCTCGTCGGTGATGGAGACCTTGTGCGCGTCGTAGCAGGCGCCGCCGGCGAGCGCCTCCTCGGTGGCGAAATTGTCCGGTCCCTTCTTGTTGAAGAATTCGATGACGCGTTTCACCTCGCCCATCACTTCGGGGCCGATGCCGTCACCGGGAAGAAGCAGGAGATTGTAGGTTGCCATGGGCGCCTCGCAAATTCAGTCACGCACGGCCTCGATCCGCGCATCCATTCCTTCGCAAGTGATGGATTGTCGGGTCAAGCCCGGCAATGACGATGGAAAGACGTTGCTATCCGCACGCGTTGCCCTTGGCAAGTTGATGCGCGAGCCTGTCTAGAGCCCGCTGAACCAGTTGTAGCCCTGGTTCTCCCAGTACCCGCCCTTGTCGACGTTGGTGACTTCCATGGCGACCACGTATTTCGGGTTCTTGAAGCCGAGCTTGGTGGGAATGCGGATCTTCATCGGATAGCCGTAGGCGCGCGGCAGGATGCGGTTGTGATACTTGAACGTCATCTGTGTCTGCGGATGCAGCGCGCTCGGCATGTCGATGGTGTTGGTGTAGCCTTCGGCGCACTTGAACCAGACGTATTTGGCGCGCGTGTCCGCACCGATCCGCCTGAGAAACTCCGACAAGCGCGCGCCCTGCCACGAGCCAATCGCGCTCCAGCCTTCGACGCACACGTGGCGCGTGATCTGCGAGACCTCGGGCAGCTTGTAGAGTTCCTCGAGCGTCCACGGCTTCTTGTTCTCGACCAGCCCGGAGATTTCGAGCTTGTAGGTCTTGCCGTCGACGACCGGCGCCTCGTCTTCGTCGTAATAGGCGTTGAACGGAAATGGCTTGGTGATGGCGCTCTCGGGAAACGTCGGCGCGAGCTTCGTTTCGCTGAACAGCAAGGCTTGCGCGCCGTCATTGAAGCTCGACACCTTGCGCAGCAGGCTTTCGGCGGTGTCGCCGTCGATGACGTCGCAGCCAGTCAAAAGCGTCAGTGCGCCGAGCGTCACGGCTGAGCGCAGGAACATGCGCCGGCTCGGTTCGGGCATCAGCCTGGCCGTGTCCTTGATGAGCAGCTTCTCGTCGACGCCGGGAATGATTCTGCGTCTGCGCATGGCGCTTCCCTCACCGTCCGGTAATCATCGCGCGCAGGCTCTTCGGCACGATCAGTGCCAGCGCGACATGCACGACCAAAAACCCGACAATCGTCGCCATCGCGAAAAAGTGCACGTAACGCGCCGTGTCGTAGCCGCCGAAGAAAGCTGTCAGTTCCTGAAATTGCACCGGCTTCCAGATCGAGAGTCCCGACAGCACGATCACGGCACCCGTGAGAATGATGCCGGCGTACAGCACCCGCTGAATTGCGTTGTAGTGCGCAAGATCGTCGTGCGAAAGCCTGAAGGTGAGCGCCGCCTTGGCATCGGCGAAAATCTCGCGCGGCGAGATCGGCAGCAGCTTGCGGCGGAAGCGGCCTGTCACGATCCCGAGCGCCACATAGACGATGCCGTTGATCACCAGCACCCACATGGCGGCGAAATGCCAGAGCAGCGCGCCGGCGAGCCAATTGCCGAGCGCAATCTGCCGCGGGAAGGTAAAATCGAACAGCGGCGAGGCATCATAGATCTGCCAGCCGGACCCGATCATCACCAGGATCGCCACCGCGTTGATCCAGTGGCAGATGCGAACCCATGCCGGATGAATGACCGCGTCGGCCGTCTCGTGCTCGGTGCCGATTGCCACATCCGCGCTCATCTCATTTCCCTCCGGCAGCTTCGGTGTGGGCGGCGAGCCGGCCGGAGCCCGCCGCCGGCCGAATTACTTGCTCATCCCGTCTTGCGTCTTGTCCTTGCCGGACATGTGGTCCTTCTTCATGCGCTTGTCCGTCATATTGTCCATCTTGCCGGATTTTTCCATCTTGTCGGAGGACATCTTGGACATCCCCTCCTTCTTCATGTCATCCGTCGCAAAAGCCGGGGCGGACGCAAAGCCGACCACAAGCGCGGCGGCCAAAATCGTTGAAGGAAGAAATTGCTTTTTCATGGGGAATTCTCCTGTGGAATGACGTTGCGGTGTCTTCGCTACCACAGCGGCCAAACACATCCTCATCAGTTTCCCGTTGATCGAAACTGGCGTTGGCCTCACAGGTTTGTGAGAATGGCGCCGCAGTCGGCGCAAGGGAGAAGGCGTTGAGCACGGTGCAAAAATCCGGGAAGGCGAGCGAAGGAAATTTTTTCGAGGATTTCAGGCTGGGCCAGGAAATCCGGCACGCAACACCGCGCACGATCACGGAGGGCGACGTAGCTGTCTACAACGGGCTATTCGGCTCGCGCTTTGCCGTGCAGTCGTCGGACCCATTTGCGCGCGCCATCGGCTATCCGCGCGCACCGGTCGACGACCTGCTGGTTTTCCATGTGGTGTTCGGAAAGACAGTGCCCGACATCTCCCTCAACGCCGTCGCCAATCTCGGCTACGCGGAATGCCGCTTCCTCAAGCCGGTCTATCCCGGCGATACGCTTCACGCCATCTCGGAGGTGATCGGGCTCA
>DASSRW010000157.1:0-16578 GCA_035701545.1 Pseudolabrys sp. | reverse complement strand
TGCCGTTGTTCCGGCGCCGGCGGCGCCCTATATCAGCCGCCGGGCGGCGGTCATGAACCAGGAAATCCGTTTTTGCACGGCGGCCGATGGTGCGCGGCTGGCCTATGCCCTGAGCGGCAAAGGGCCGCCGCTGGCGATGTCTCCCGCGTGCGGACGATCATCGACCCCACAACGGCCGAAGCGGCCTGATCGCAACGGCGGTGCGCGCGCTCAGCGCTAAAGCGTTTTTGTTTTAGGTTGAAACGGCAACAGGCACAGCGCGCTCCCTCTCCCACTCGAACTCGGGTGTACCCGAGTTCGAGCACTTATAGATTGTCGAAGTCGGATATATCCGACTTCGACTGGGGAGAGGGTTGGGGCGAGGGGGGTAAATGACTCTCGATAGCGTGGTTCTCCCTCACCCGGATCGCGTTCCGCGATCCGACCTCTCCCCACAGGGGAGAGGTGAACAGCGCGTCGGGCGATTCAATCCAAAAAACTGCCTTAGGCTTTGTCCAGGCCGTAGAGCGTGTGCAGCGTGCGCACCGCAAGCTCCGTGTAGGCGGCATCGATCAGCACCGAGAACTTGATCTCGGAGGTGGTGATGGCGCGGATGTTGATCTTGCGCTCCGACAGCGCCTTGAACGCCCTGGCGGCGACGCCGGCATGGCTGCGCATG
Organism: Pseudolabrys sp.; assembly: GCA_035701545.1. Lineage (GTDB taxonomy): Bacteria > Pseudomonadota > Alphaproteobacteria > Rhizobiales > Xanthobacteraceae > Pseudolabrys. The sequence continues at coordinate 15,920 of DASSRW010000157.1, read as the reverse complement.
CCGATGCCGATGACGGAGATTTTCGCCACGTCGGTCGCGCCGTCGATGCGCTCGAAGCCGATCGTCGGCTTTGCCTTCTCGATCGTGGCGCGCGCGCGCTCGTAGTCGGCCCACGGCACCGTGAAGGTGAGGTCGGTCGTTGCGCCGTCCGCCGAGACGTTCTGCACGATCATGTCGACGTTGATGTTGCTGTCTGCGAGCGGCCCGAAGATTGCGGCGGCGACGCCCGGCTTGTCCTCGACGCGGCGGATGGAGATCTGCGCCTCGTCCTTGGAGAACGCTATTCCGGTGACGACCTGCTGTTCCACGATATCTCCCTCGTCGCAAATGAGTGTTCCGGACGGCGCTGCCTTCGGATCGATGTCTTCCGGCTTCTCAAAGCTCGAGCGCACGAAAATGCGCACATTGTGCACCATGCCAAGCTCGACCGAGCGCACCTGCATCACCTTGGCGCCGAGCGAGGCCAGCTCGAGCATCTCCTCGAAGGCGATCTTGTCCAGGCGTTGCGCCTTCGGCACCACGCGCGGGTCGGTCGTGTAGACGCCGTCGACATCGGTATAGATATCGCAACGCTCGGCGCCGATCGCTGCGGCGATGGCGACCGCCGAGGTGTCGGATCCGCCGCGGCCGAGCGTGGTGATGCGGCCGGTTTCCTTGTGCAGACCCTGGAAGCCGGCGATCACGGCGGTCTGCTTGTGCTCCTTGAAGCGCTTGACCAGTTCGGCGCCGTTGACGTCGAGGATGCGGGCGGCGCCGTGCGCGTTGTCCGTCAGGATCGGCAGTTGCCAGCCCTGCCACGAGCGCGCGTTGACGCCCATGCCTTCGAGCACGATGGCCAGCAATCCTGCCGTGACCTGCTCGCCGGAAGCGACCACGGCGTCGTATTCCCGCGCGTCATGCAGCACGGCGGCCTGCCGGCACCACTCGACCAGCTGGTTGGTCGCGCCGGACATGGCGGAAACCACGACCGCCACGTCGTGGCCGGCCTCCACCTCGCGCTTGACGTGGCGCGCCACGTTGCGGATGCGGTCCATGTCGGCGACCGACGTTCCGCCGAACTTCATCACCAGCCGAGCCATGAACGTTCCCGAACGCGCCAAACAGCGCCAACATGCGGCCTGCGCTTGCCCCCTCGGCGCCCGCCGCGAAAGGCGGCTATACATACCGGCGGGTAAAAAAGCCCGCAACCTGAGGCCTTCGGCAAAGCGAGATGGCGGCGATGGTTAACAGAAGAGGCGAGACCGTTGGGTCGAGCGTCGACCGCGCAGAGGTCGAACGCTTCGCGCGTCATGCGGCCGACTGGTGGAACCCGCGCGGGCCGATGGCGGCGCTGCACAAGTTCAATCCGGTGCGGCTCGGCTATATCCGTGACCAGGCGGCCGCGCATTTTGGCCGCGACGCGAAGAAGCTCGATTGCCTGAAAGGCCTGCGTATTCTGGATATCGGCTGCGGCGGCGGGATTTTGTCCGAGCCGCTCGCCCGCATCGGCGCGCACGTGGTGGGCGCCGATCCGTCGGAGGACAATATCGCGGCGGCCTCCGCGCATGCGCGCGAAAGCGGCGTCGACGTCGACTACCGCGCCACGACGGCGGAGGAATTGGCGGCAGCAAACGAGCGCTTCGACATCGTGCTGGCGATGGAAGTGGTCGAGCACGTCGCCGACGTCGGGCTGTTCGTGAAAACCTGCGCCGCGATGGCGAAGCCGGGCGGGCTGATGATCGCCGCCACCCTCAATCGCACCGTCAAAAGCTTCGCGCTCGCAATCGTCGGCGCCGAATACGTGCTGCGCTGGCTGCCGCGCGGCACGCATCAATGGGACAAGTTCGTGACGCCGAACGAGCTCGAGATCGCGCTCGAAGGGAACGGTCTGCGCGTGATCGGCGAGAGGGGCGTGATCTACAATCTGCTCGCCGACCGCTGGCAGTTGTCGGGCGACATGGACGTCAATTACATGGTCGTGGCCGAAAAGTCGCCCGCTAAGCGGCCTGCATAGCAGCTTCGTCATTGCCGGGCTTGACCCGGCAATCCATCCACCCTCAAAGCTCCTGCCGCAATGCTCTGGGCCGTTTACACCGTCATCGCCGCCGCGGCGCAGACCGCGCGCAACGCCATGCAGCGCGAGCTGACCGGCACGCTCGGCACGGTCGGCGCGACGCACGTGCGCTTCCTGTTCGGGTTTCCGTTTGCGATTCTCTCGCTCCTCGGCGTGCTCGCGGTGAGTCACGCGCCGCTGCCGCATCCGAACCTCATGTTCTGGCCGTGGATCACGGTCGGTTTTCTCGCGCAGATCGCCGCCACCGCACTGATGCTCGCGACCATGAACGACCGCTCTTTCGTCGTGACCATCGCCTACATCAAGACCGAGCCGGTGCAGGTGGCGCTGTTCGGCTTTGTGCTGCTCGGCGACAGGATCACGCCGCTGCTGGCGGTCGCCATTCTCATTGCTACGGCAGGCGTGGTGGTGATGTCGCTGAAGCCGGGCGCAGTCTCGGCCGGCGGTGTGAAGCCGACCGTGCTGGGCCTCGTCTCCGGCGGCATGTTCGGCATCTCCGCCGTCGGCTACCGCGGCGCGATCCTCGATCTGCATCTCGCGAACTACGTCGTGGCCGCCACCTTCACGCTGATGGTCGGCCTGATCCTGCAGGCCGCGCTGCTGTCCGCCTGGCTCGCTGTGCGCGAACCCAAGGTGCTCAAGGCCATCGTGCAAGCCTGGCGGCCCTCGCTCGCCGCAGGCTTCATGGGCGCGCTCGCCTCGCAGTTCTGGTTTTTGGCGTTTGCCATCGCGACGGCGGCGAGCGTGCGCACGCTGGCGCTGGTCGAGGTGCTGTTCGCGCAGGCGATCTCGAAATTCGTGTTCAAACAGCCCACGGCCCCGCGTGAAGCGATCGGCGTCGTGCTGATCGTGATCGGCGTCGCGCTGCTGATCTGGGCGCACTAGCCACTGCGCCGGGCTAGCTCTTGGCGCCCCGCTTCAACTGAAAATAAATCGCGCCCCACGTCGCGAAGCCTTCCGCTGCGCCGAGCAATTGCAGCCGCACGTCGTTGCGGACGCTGATCGCCAGCGCGACGAACGACGCCAGCAGGACAACCGACAGGACGAGAAAGAACACGCCGCCCGATTGGCTGCTGCCCGACTGCATCGATCGAATGGATGCAATGAGAGCAAGCGCGATGACGATGGGGAGAATGAACAGCGCGATGACAAGCATTTTCCACCCGGGCGCCGGGCTCTTGCATCCCGATCAGTTTCTGTCTTCCGGCAGCACCGGCAGCGGATGGAATTCGATGCCTTCCTCGGCCAGTTCCTTCGCCTCCTCGGGCGAGGCTTCGCCGTAGATCGAGCGGTGCTCGATTTCGCCGTAGTGCATCTTGCGCGCCTCTTCCGGAAAGCGCGGACCGACATGATCGGCGTTTTTCGTCAGGTGGTCGCGCAGCTCCTTCAGCTTCTTGCGAAACTCCTGCTCCTGCGGCGAGATCATCGCGACCGGCGTCTTTTCCTCGGCAGCAGATGCGGCGGCCGGTTCGGCGGGCGCTTCCACCGCAATTGGGCGGCGTTTCCTTGTGCCGGCGAGCCGCGGCGCCATCAGCGCCTTTTCGACCTTGTCGGACCCGCAAACCGGACAAGTGACGAGCCCGCGCTTTGCCTGCTTGTCGAAGGCGGCCGAATCCTGAAACCAGCTGTCGAACGTGTGATTCTTGTCGCATCGCAAGGCGTATCGGATCATGCCGGCCCCCGCACGACGTGAAGATACGACGGCTCGGCCAGCGGCTCGACGATCTCGAAACGGCGGCCGTGCTGCAGCGACGGAATGCGCGTCCGCGCGGTCGCGACTTGCGCCGGATCGATCTCCGCCATGATGAAGCCCGGCTCGCCGTCAGCCTCCGCCAGAACGCGTCCCCACGGGTCGACGATCAGCGAATGGCCGTAGGTCTCGCGTCCGTTCTCGTGCTTGCCGGCCTGCGCGGCGGCGAAAACGAAGCAGCCGTTCTCGATGGCGCGGGCGCGCATCAGCGCGTGCCAGTGCGCCTCGCCGGTCTTTCTGGTGAACGCCGACGGAATGGCGAGGAAGATCGCGCCGGCTTCCGCCAGCGCGCGGTAGAGCGCCGGAAAGCGCAGGTCGTAGCAAATGCTCAGCCCCAGCCGGCCCCACGGCAGATCGCTCAACACCGCCAGCTCGCCGGGGCGATAGCTGCGCGACTCGCGGTAGCTTTCGCCGTCGGCGAGATCGACATCGAACATGTGGATCTTGTCGTACCGGGCGGCGATTTCGCCGCGCGGGTCGATGAGGAACGCGCGGTTGGCGGCGCGGTCGGGCGACACCTTGATGGCGAGCGATCCGACATGGATGAAGATGCCGAGCGTGCGCGCGAGTTCGCGGAACGTGGCGAGCGAAGCGTCGGCATTCTCTTCGGCAATGGTCGCCAGCAGGCGCTCGCGCTTGGCCTCCATGATGTTGGTCATTTCCGGCGTCTGCACGTAGTCGGCGCCCGCAGCCCTGGCTTCGCCGATCATGCGCGCGGCGGCGTCGATATTGGCGGCGGGCGCCAGGCCCGAGCGCATCTGAATCATCGCCGCCTTGAAGGTTGCCGGCGTGCTGCTCATGCCTTGGCCCCGTCGCCGGCGAGCAAGCCGTCGAGCTTGCCGGTGCGCTCGAGCGCATGCAGTTCGTCGCTGCCGCCGACATGCGTGCGGCCGATGAAAATCTGCGGCACGGTCATCCGTCCGTTTGCCCGCTGGATCATCTCCTGCCTGCGCTCCCAGTCGCGCCCGACATCGATTTCGCTGAACGCCGCGCCCTTGCGGTTGAGCAGAGCCTTGGCGGCGGTGCAATACGGGCAGTGCAGGGTGGTGTAGATTTCAATAAAAGCCATGCGTTTCGGCGCGTTGGTCCGGCCTCCTTATATGGTTCGGGCGCCGCCGGGAACAACCCGGGCAAAAACCAGCACATCCACATGGCTGGCCCCCGCCCGCAGGAGGGCCCGGGCGCAGGTGTCCACGGTCGCGCCGGAGGTGAGCACGTCGTCCACCAGCACCAGCCTGCGGCCCGCCACCTCGGCCTTGGCCTCGTCGGGCACGCGGAAAGCGCCTTGCACGTTGCCGGCGCGGTCGGCTTTCGAAAGGCCGACCTGCTGATGGGTCGCGCGCACGCGCTTGAGGGCGGTATGAGCCACCGGGACGCCGCTGAGCGCCGAAATGGCATTCGCCAGCGCCGCCGACTGGTTGAAGCGCCGCGCCCACTGCCTGCGCCAGTGCAAAGGGACCGGCAGCAGCGCATCGGCGCCGTCCAGCAGTTCGCGGCCGGCGCGCGCCATCCACCGCCCCATCAGCGGAGCGAGTTCGACGCGATCGTGATACTTGAAACGGTGCACCAGCGTGCGCGCAGTCTCGTCGTAACGCACCGCGGCGCGGGCGCGGTCATAGGCCGGCGGGTTGGCGATCGCCTCCATCGACAGCAGACCGGGGCCGGGATCGTAGACAAACGGGATGCCGAGCCGCGCGCAATAAGGCGGCTCGATCAGCGACAGCTTCGACCAGCAGGCCGCGCACAGTCCGGTGCCGTCGCCGAGCGGCTCGCGGCATGACGGACAGAGCGGTGGCAGCGCGACATCGAGCACGATCCGCAGCGCGCCGCGCAGGCCGCCGCGGACTCTGTCGAATCGCGCAAGACCGCCCGCTTTGCCAGCCGTTGCCGCCTCGTCCATACTTGAACGATATCAGATGCCTGCAAATCCGACCATCTTCGACCGACGCTTGCTGCGCGCGCGCAGACGTCGCGCGCGCAAGCTCGGGCCCGCCACCTTTTTGCTCGATCGCGCCGCTGACGATCTGGCGGAAAGGCTCTCGGCGGTCTTGCGCACGTTCGATCGCGCGGTCGATCTCGGCACCCCGGCCGATGCCGTGCGCCGCGCTATCGCGAAGAACGGCAAGACGACAAGCCTTGTTGCGGCAAATGCCGAGCCCGAGACTCTCAACGCGGCTTTCGCGCGCGTCGCAGCGGATGAGGAACTGCTGCCGTTTGCCGAAGGATCGCTCGATCTGGTGGTGTCCGCGCTGGCGTTGCAATTCGTCAACGATCTGCCCGGCACGTTGGTACAGATCCGCCGCGCGCTGAAGCCGGACGGCCTGTTTCTGGCCGCGCTTGCGGGCGGCGACACGCTCACCGAATTGCGTCAGGCGTTCGCTGCGGCGGAGAGCGAACGCGAGGGCGGGATTTCGCCGCGCGTAGCGCCTTTCGCCGATACGCGCGAACTGGGCGCGTTGTTGCAGCGCGCCGGCTTTGCGCTGCCGGTGACCGACAGCGAGCGGATTACGGTGCGCTACGCCGATGCCTTTGCGCTCATGGCCGATCTCCGCCGCATGGGCGCGACCAACGTGCTTGTCGAGCGGCGGCGCACGCCGCTCCGGCGCGCGACGCTGATGCGCATGGCGGAGATTTATGCGCGGAATTTTTCGGACGCCGACGGGCGCATCCGCGCCACTTTCGAAATCATCTGGCTGTCCGGCTGGGCACCGCACGAAAGCCAGCAGCAGCCGCTGCGTCCCGGCTCGGCGGCGCGCCGGCTTGCCGACGCGCTCGGCACGCGCGAAATTCCGGCGGGCGAGAAACCGGGTGAGGAATAGATTGTGCGCGGTGACGGCCTGATTTTCGACGCCGACACTATCTCGTCGAAGCTTTAGCGGGCCCGCCGGCGGAGCGGTACTCTCGTCGTTTCATCGAACGAGCGTGTGAATTTGTCGAGCAGTCTTGAAAAGGTCTTCGCTTCCGCTGACGTAAACACTGCTTCAAGGCGCGACCGGACACGATCGACCAATGGCTCGGCGCGTCGCTTCAAATCTTCGCCCGCTTTGGTCAGACGCAAAACGTGACGGCGACGGTCGGTCTTGTCGGGCGAGCGGGCAATCAGCGCACGCTGCTCCAGAAGACCGACCACAAGCCCGGTCGTGGAGCGATCAAACCCCAACAGTCGGGCAATGCCGATCTGGTCGAGTTCTCCCGCGCGCGCCAGGACCCACAGGACGCCGAATTGCGTGGAAGTAATGTCGAGATGGGCGCATTCTTCGATGAACACCGCTTGGGAAATCTGATGCGCGCGCCTGATCAGAAAGCCCGGACGATCGCCCAGTCCCAGTAACGGGTCGATTTCCCCGGCCTGCTTCGTCTTATTCATGTCCAGCCGTCGTGGCGCAGATTGACAGACATCTGTCGAAACCCTAGGGTCAATCGACAGACGTCTGATTATATGGGCGGCGTGGCGAGGCGGCAATGTTGGTGATAGACAATCCCACGGTCGAGCAAGTCTTGACCGTCCCGGAAGTGATCGATGCGCTTGACCATTGTCATCGCGCGCTTGCTACGGGCGATGCAATCAATGCGCCGAACTATCGGGTATTCACGCCGCGCAACGGCAAGGATTACGGCCCCGGATTTCCCGAAGGCGGCAGCCCGACGCACCATGCATTCACTTCGCTGACCGGCGCGATCGCCAGTCTCGATGTCACATCCGACCGTGTCGATTCCGACATCATTACGTATGTGAAGCGCGGCGAGCGCATGCGGCAGATTCGCGTGCCCGGCACGAAGGACCGCAAGTTCTGCGGCATGATTTATCTCTACAGCTCGAAAACCGGCGAGCTGCTGGCGATGATTCACGACGGCTATTTGCAGAAATTCCGGGTTGCCGGCACGGCCGCAATCGCGACCAGATACCTTTCGCGCAAAGACTCGAAGATCATGGGATTGATCGGCACCGGATGGCAGGCGCAGGCTCAGGTCCTCTGCCAGCCGGCGGTGCGCAAGCTCGACAGGATCAAGGTCTATAGCCCGACCCCCGGCAACAGCGCGGCGTTCGCCAGGCGTTGGGAAGCCGAAGCCGGCGTCACAATCGAGCCGGTTGCGTCGGCGCGCGATGCCGTTAAGGGCTCTGATTTCATCATCACCGCGACCAATGCCCCGCAAGCCGTTGTCATGGCCGATTGGCTCGAACCCGGGCAATTCATCACCGGCGTCAAGGACCAGGAGCTGGAGATGGCCGGCTGGGAGCGCTGCGACGTCGTGGTCGTCAACCGCCACGGCGCGTTCTGGCAACGATACGCGATCGGCGGGCTGGATGTCATTCCCGAGCACGGACAGGATCGTATCGGCCGCCCATCGGAAAAGATCGACTGGAACAAGGTGCCCACACTGGGAGACGTTATGGTCGGGAAACACCCGGGCCGCACGTCGGACGACCAGATCGTCGGCATGATACTCGGGGGCGACGGCGTCCAGTTCACCGCCGTCGGCGCGCGTATCTACAAATTGTGCAAAGAGCGGGGGCTGGGCGTCGACCTGCCGCGAGAGCTTTTTCTACAGGACGAAAAGTACATTCCCTGACTTTGCCGGCTGCCTCTTGGGAAATCGTGAGCGAGGGAGGAGTACATGAACATCAAAAAGCTATGCTGGGCCGCCCTGCTGTTCATCGCTCTGCCGATCGCGGGCACTTTCGCGCAAGCCTATCCGACAAGAACCGTGACCATCGTTGCCGGATATCCCGCGGGCACCCCGGTCGACACCATCGCGCGTGTTATCGCCAGAAAGCTGACTGACCGCACCGGCCAATCGTTCATCGTGGAGAACAAGCCTGGAGCCGGAAGCAGCATCGCTGCTGCCGATGTCGTGAAAGCGAAGCCCGACGGCTACACGCTATATCTCAGCTCAATTGCGAATACGACGAACCCGAGCTTCAACAAACTCAGCTTCGATTTTGCGAAGGACCTTGCTCCCATCACGCAGGTCTGTGACGTACCGGTGCTGCTGGTCGTGCATCCTACCGGCCCAACAAGCGTCGCGAATCTGATTGCCGAAGCAAAGAAAAAGCCGGGCGAGCTTACGTTCGGTTCGTCGGGTACCGGAACCGCCACACATCTCTTTGCCGAACTCTTTAGCCACGAAACGTCGATAAAGCTGAGGCACATCCCTTACAAAGGGAGCTCGCAGGCGGTGGTCGATCTGCTGGCCGGCCGCATTCAAATGATGTTTTCGCCGGCTGGAACCGTGCTGCCGCACATAAAGGCTGGAAAGTTGCGCGCTCTTGCCGTTTCAGGACACAAGCGTCTTGCTGCGCTTCCGGACGTCCCGACGTTTGCCGAAACCGGCGTGAAGAACCTCGATTTTTCGCTGTGGTTCGGTCTCAACACGACCGCCGGAACGCCCGCGCCGATCATCGGCTACCTGAACAAGCAGGTCGCAACCGTGCTGCGGCTTCCCGATGTGGAGGCGAAGCTTGTGCCGCACATGATATTCCCGGTCTCAACCACCAGCGAAGACTTCGGCGCCTTCATCAGGCAGGACATCGCGCGATGGCATCGTGTCGTCAAAGACGCGGGCATCGGGCTGAAGTGATCTGTGCGCGGCGGCGCCCGCCCGCCGCCTTGCGGCCGACTACTTGAGCGCGGAGTCCACGGTCGTGAACATCTGATTGACCCTGGTTCCGACCGTGAAAACGACCGCAGCAATGGCGCAGGCCACGCCGGAAGCAATCATGGCGTATTCGATGGCCGTGGCGCCGGATTGATCGCGCAGAAAATTCCGCAGATGGTCGACCAGATTGAAATCGATCATGGCTTTATTCCTGTTCACGCGTTCCCTGGAAGATCTAGAGCAGCGCCATCAGATGAGACACCAGCGGTACGTCCGCCGGCGGCATGTCGTAGTCTCGCAGCCTGTTCGGCTTCACCCACGCGAGCTGTTGCTTCTCCCTTGCCGTGACGATCCCTTGCCAGCGCCGGCAGACATAGAGGGGCATGAGCAGGTGAAAGTCCGGGTAGCTGTGGCTCGCGAAAGTGAGCGGCGCGAGACAATCCTCGCTGACGCCGATGCCCAGTTCCTCCTTCAACTCCCTGATCAGTGTCTGTTCCGGCCGTTCGCCGTGCTCAACTTTCCCGCCGGGAAATTCCCACAAGCCCGCCATCGGTTTTCCCGCCGGACGTTGCGCGATGAGAATGCGCCCGTCGGGATCGATGAGCGCGCAGGCGGCAACGAGAACGACGTTTGCGCTCACGGCTGGTCCTGACCCTAGTCTCGGATGGTTAAGGGCGCTTCAAGCTGGTCCGGCAAACACAGGCTCTTGGCCCGAGGGTTAACCGGGCGTTAGGAGCGGTAATCGCCGTTGATCGCAATGTAGTCCCTGGTGAGATCGCAGGTCAGCACGCGGTCGCGGCCCTTGCCGAGCCCGAGCGCAACCTTGATGCTGATTTCCGGCTTCTTCATCGCGGCAGTCGCCGCCGCCTCGTCGTAGCCGGGGTCACGCGCACCCTTGTGCGCGACGCGCATGCCGCTGAACCAGATCGACAGCCTGTCGCGATCGGCCGGCTCGCCCGCCTTGCCGACCGCCATGACCACGCGTCCCCAGTTGGCATCCTCGCCGCCAACCGCCGTCTTCACCAGCGGCGAGTTGGCAATCGAGAGCGCGATGCGTCTTGCGGATGCTTTCGAGACGGCGCCTTCGACAACGACTTCGATCAGCTTGCGCGCACCTTCGCCGTCGCGCGCAACCTGCTCGGCAAGGCTTGCAAGAACGGCCGTGAGCGCCTTGCGAAAATCCTTGAGGCGCGGGTCGCCGGCACGGGCGATCCGCGGGCAATCACGGGCCTTGCCGGTGGCGAACAGCATCAGCGTGTCGGACGTGGACGTGTCGCCGTCGACGGTGACCGCGTTGAACGTGTCGGCCACGCCTTCCTTCAGCAGGGCTTGCAAGGCCGGAGCGGCAATCGCCGCGTCCGTGAACACAAACGAAAGCATCGTCGCCATGTCCGGAGCGATCATGCCGGCGCCTTTGGCGATGCCGTTGACGATCACGTTTGCCTTGCCGATGCGCGCGCGGGCGGTTGCGACCTTCGGAAACGTATCCGTCGTCATGATCGCTTTGGCCGCATCAAGGAAATCGCCGGCACGGGCGTGGGCGGCCAGCTCGGCCATGACCGGCGCGAACTTGTCGGCATCGAGTGGCTCGCCGATGACGCCGGTCGACGCCAGGAATACCTGCGAGGTTTTGCAGCGTGCGGCTTTGGCGGCGAACTCCGCCGTAAGCCTTGTCGCCGCGCGGCCGGACTTGCCGGTGAAGGCGTTGGCGTTGCCCGAATTGACCACCAGCGCGCGCGCCGTGCCGCTTTTCAAATGCGCGCGGCACCATTCGACGGGCGCGGATGCGCATCTGGAGCGGGTAAAGACGCCCGCCGCCGTGGTGCCGGCATCGAACAGCGCCAGCAGGACGTCTGTGCGTCCCGCGTAACGAATGCCGGCCGCGGCGGTCGCCAGCCGCACGCCGTCGATAGCCGGCATGTCCGGCACATTCTTCGGGGCGAGGGGGGAAATTGTGGTGGACATAGAAGGCACCGCGCGCGAGTTGTCATCGCCGGGCTTGTCCCGGCGATTCTGATGAGGCGGGTACGACAGTGCCTACCCAAGCGGGATGGCCGCGACAAGCCCGGCCATGACGACATCTATTGATGCACACGTCACAAAAACAAATGCCCGGCACAAGCTCCCGATCGTGTCTCGGGCGCGTCGCGGCACGAAGTGCTGCGACGCAGACCCGGGACCGCCCGAGTGTATGACGGTCCCGGATGCGGTGCACCACTCGCTGCGCTCGTGCTGCACCGCATCCGGGACACGGCCGCGCAGCGGGAAAGCAAATGCCGGCACGAGGTCGGGCATTTTTCCACTGTCATCAGCGGGCCGCGCCGAAGGCGCGAGTCCCGGTGATCCTGACGAGGCAGGCGCAGTGCTCCTTAAACATCATGGCCGGGACAAGCCCGGCCATGACGAATTCATTTGATGAATGGATCGCGCGCGGCGACTTCTACTTTTTCTCCGGCGTGGCCGGCTCCGGTTTCGCTGCGTCCGCCGGCTTATCGAGGCGCTCGACCTTGCCTTCGGCGCGCAGCTTGGTGACCAGCTCGGCCTGCGCCTTGCGCGTGACGTAATTCTCGATCTGCGGCTTCACCTCGTCGAAGGTCGGCGTCGGCTTGGTGCGCTTGTCCTCGACCTTGATGACGTGCCAGCCGAATTGCGTCTTTACCGGATCGGAAATCTGCCCCTTGTCGAGCTTGAAGGCGACCTCGGCGAATTCCGGCACCATTTGCTCTTTGGTGAAGTAGCCGAGATCGCCGCCGTTCGCCTTGCCGGAAGGGTCTTCGGTCGTTTCACTCGCAACCTTCGCGAAGTCCTCGCCCTTTTTCAGCCGCGCGATGATCGCCTTGATCTTGTCCTCGGCCTGCTTGCTTGCCTTCTCGTCGCCGGCCGGCGCGCGGATCAGGATGTGGCGCGCGTGCACCTCCTCTTCCGGCTTCATCTCCTTGACGGCTTCGTCGTAAACCTTGTGCATCGCCTCGTCGGTCAGCGCCTGCTTTCCGGTCGACTGCAGCAGGGTTTCCATCAGCAGCTTCTCGCGCAGCATGGCAAGCCGCCGCCGGAAGCTGTCGGTGTCGCCGATCTTCTGCTTCTCCGCGGCCTGCGCCAGCAGCATCATGTCGGCCGCGAAGTTGATGAGGTAGTCGCGCTTCGCTTGCGCCGCCATCGGCGGAAGCTGGCCGGCTTCCTCCTCGATGAGCGCAAGATCGCTCTCGTGGATTTCCGCGCCGTTGACCCTGGCGAGGACGGGGTCGTTGCCCTTGTCGGCGGGAGCAGCCAGCGCACCGCCGGTCAATGCAGGCACTGCAAGCATTGCAGCGGTTGCAACGGCGGCAAGAACGACGCCTGCCCGCCGCAGAAGGGCCGGAACGCCGGCGAGAAGAGGGATCGACATGGGGCTATCCTTGATGGTTTACGCGGAGCCGCCCGTTTGAGCGCGGTCTTGTGACCCAACCCTCTTACCTTTGCAATGGTCATCTGATGCCGGCGGCTGACTTCCGCGTGATCCGGAACGCAGGAAACCCCCGTATTTTCAGCCGCAATTGACAATAATCCGACCGACTCCTATCTCTGCTGCGAACCTGACTCGCCGCACTCCCGTGCTCGTGTCGCGTCAACTCGCCCGAAAAGAGCCGCAATTCCGGAGCGCCGGAAGCGTCCGGCCTCGCCGGCGAGATGTTGGTAGGACCATCGGGTCTGAGATAAGGACTTCCCCATGATCGGCGCCGTCGCCCGCAAGCTGTTTGGCTCCGCCAATGACCGGCGGATTCGCAGCTATCAGCCCCGCGTGGCCGCGATCAATGCGCTGGAAAAGGAACTGGAAGGCCTCTCGGACGAGGAACTCAAAGGCCGCACCGCGGAATTCAAGAAGCAGGTCGCAGAAGGCGCGTCGCTCGATGATGTGCTGGTGCCGGCCTTCGCCACCGTGCGCGAGGCAGCCAAGCGCACGATCGGCCAGCGGCATTTCGACGTGCAGCTGATCGGCGGCATGATCCTGCACGAAGGCCGCATCTCGGAAATGAAAACCGGCGAAGGCAAGACGCTGGTTGCGACGTTGCCGGTCTATCTCAACGCGCTTTCGGGACGCGGCGTGCACGTCGTTACCGTCAACGACTATCTCGCCAAGCGCGACGCCGAATGGATGGGCCAGATCTACAGCTTTCTCGGTCTCACAACGGGCGTGATCGTGCACGGGCTCGATGACGAGGAGCGCAAGAAATCATACGACTGCGACGTCACCTACGGCACCAACAACGAGCTCGGTTTCGACTATCTGCGCGACAACATGAAGTACCGGCTGGAGGACATGGTCCAGCGCGGTCACGTCTATGCCATCGTCGACGAGGTCGACTCGATTCTGATCGACGAAGCGCGCACGCCGCTGATTATCTCCGGCCCGCTCGACGACCGCTCCGAATTCTACAACACCATCGACAGCTACATCCCCGCGCTCGACAAGACCGATTACGAGGTCGACGAGAAACAGCGTACCGTAACGCTGACCGAAGCCGGCATGGAGAAGCTGGAGCAGCGACTGCGCGAAACCGGCCAGCTCAAGGGCCATTCCCTCTACGACGTTGAGAACGTCTCCGTCGTGCACCACGTCAATCAGGCGCTACGCGCGCACAAGCTGTTCACGCGCGACAAGGACTACATCGTGCGCAACGGCGAGGTCGTTATCATCGACGAGTTCACCGGCCGCATGATGCCGGGCCGGCGCTATTCGGAAGGGCTGCATCAGGCTCTTGAGGCCAAGGAGCACCAGCCGATCCAGCCGGAGAACCAGACGCTCGCCTCGATCACGTTCCAGAACTATTTCCGTATGTACGAAAAACTTGCCGGCATGACCGGCACCGCCATGACGGAAGCCGACGAGTTCATGGACATTTACGGCCTCGAAGTTCTCGAAGTGCCGACCAACATGCCGCTGATACGCATCGATGACGATGACGAGGTCTATCGTACCGCAAAAGAAAAATACCGCTCGATCATTGCGCTGATCGAGGATTGCAAGCAGCGCGGCCAGCCGGTTCTGGTCGGCACGACCTCGATCGAAAAATCCGAGCAACTGGCGGACTTGCTGCGCAAAGAGGGCTGGGAGCAGCACGACTTTTCCGATCCAAATGCCTTTGCCAAGCTTTATTCGGGCGACGAAGGCGCTTCGAAGACAAAAGTATTCGCCATCCTGAACGCTCGTTACCACGAGCAGGAAGCTTATATCGTGTCCCAAGCCGGCGTGCCCGGCGCGATCACCATCGCCACCAACATGGCGGGCCGCGGCACCGACATTCAGCTCGGCGGCAATGCCGACATGCGCATCCGCCAGGAACTCGCCGAGATCGAGGACTACGCCGCGCGCATGCGCGATCCGCGCGCCGACGTCATTCGCGCTCAGGTCGCGCGCCTGAAGGAAAAGGCGCTCGCCGCCGGCGGATTGTTCGTGCTCGGGACCGAGCGTCACGAAAGCCGCCGCATCGACAACCAGCTGCGTGGCCGTTCCGGCCGCCAGGGCGACCCCGGCCACTCCAAGTTCTTCCTGTCGCTCGAAGACGACCTCATGCGCATCTTCGGTTCCGACAAGCTCGACGGCATGCTGCAGAAGCTGGGGCTGAAGGAGAACGAGGCGATCGTTCATCCCTGGATCAACAAGGCGCTGGAGAAGGCGCAGCAGAAGGTCGAGGCGCGCAACTTCGACATCCGCAAGAATCTGCTCAAGTACGACAACGTGATGAACGATCAGCGCAAGGTGATCTTCGAGCAGCGGCTCGAGCTCATGCGCGAGGATACGGTCGACGAAACGATCACCGACATGCGGCACGAGGTCGTGCACGATCTCGTCGCCAAGTTCATTCCGGAAAACGCCTACCCGGAGCAATGGGACGTCAATGGTCTCGATGAGACGCTTAAAAACGTGCTGACGCTGGATCTGCCGGTGAAGGAGTGGGCAAAGGAAGAAGGCATCGCCGGCGAGGAAGTGCGCGAGCGTGTCGACAATCGGGCCGACGAGTGGATGGCGGCGAAGGCGGCCAAGTGGACGCCCGACGTGATGCGCTACGTCGAGAAATCGATCCTGTTGCAGACGCTCGATCACCTGTGGCGCGAGCACCTCGTCATGCTCGAGCATTTGCGCCAGGTGATCGGCTTGCGCGGTTACGGCCAGCGCGATCCGCTCAATGAGTACAAGGCGGAGGCGTTCAGCCTGTTCGAGGCCATGGTCGCGCGCCTGCGCGAGGCGGTGACGGCGCAATTGATGCGTGTCGAGGTTGTCACGCAACCGCCGCCGGAAGAGCAGAGCAATCTGCCCTACATGGAGGCGCACCACGTCGACCCGAACTCGGGCGATGACGATCTCGTTCTGCCGGAGCCGGCCTTCGCGGCCGCCGGTCCGCTGGCAGCGGTCGGCGTCGCGGCTGTTGCTCCCGCGCGCAATCCGAAGGATCCGACGAGCTGGGGCAAGGTCGGGCGCAACGAGCCGTGCCCATGCGGCTCAGGCAAGAAGTTCAAGCATTGCCACGGCCGCTACGTTTA
>DASSRW010000156.1:0-3548 GCA_035701545.1 Pseudolabrys sp. | reverse complement strand
GACCGCGGTCTCAGCCTGCCGGAGCTTGGCCTTCACGGCGGCATCGCTGCGCAGCCGCGCGGTGAGCCGCTCTTCCAGCATCGACCACATCCATTTCACCTGCTGCTCGCGGCGGCGCGCCGCGAGCTCGCCCGACGCAGTCATCTTCTCTTTGTGCGCACGCACCTGCGCCCACAGATCCGCGATGCCGTTGCCGGTGAGCGCCGAGTAGGTGATGACCGGCGGCGACCAGGTCTCCGACTGCGGCTTGAGGATGTTGAGCGCGGCGCGGTAGTCGGCGGCCGCCCGTTTCGCGCGCTCGACATTGTCGCCGTCCGCCTTGTTGACGGCGATCATGTCGGCAAGCTCGACGATGCCTTTCTTCAACGCCTGCAATTCGTCGCCCGCGCCGGGGATCGCCAGCACGAGAAAGAAATCGGTCATGTCGGCAACGGCCGTTTCCGATTGGCCGATGCCGACCGTTTCCACCATCACCACGTCGTAGCCCGCGGCTTCGCACAGCAGCATGGTCTCGCGCGTCTTGGACGCGACGCCGCCGAGCGTGCCGGAGGAGGGCGAGGGCCGCACGAAGGCATTGGCGTCGACGGCGAGCTTCGCCATGCGCGTCTTGTCGCCGAGGATGGAGCCGCCGGTACGCGTCGAGGACGGATCGACCGCCAGCACCGCCACCTTGTGGCCCTTCGACGTGAGAAACGTGCCGAGCGCGTCGATGGTCGTTGATTTGCCGGAGCCCGGCGCGCCGGTGATGCCGAGGCGCACGGCTTTGCCCGTGAACGGCAGCAATTCCTGCACGAGCAGATGCGCGCTTCTGCGGTGGTCGGCGCGCTTGCTCTCGATCAGCGTAATGGCGCGCGCCAATGTTGCGCGGTCGCCGCTGCGGATACCGGCGGCGAGCGGAGATGAAGACGATGAGAGGGAGGATTGTGCCATGCGCGGTCAGATCGGAAGAAGAGCGATGTCGTGACGTCGAGCGGACGCGCGCATGGCTTCGTCCACGGTTGCGAGCACGGCATCCAATCTCAACGCGAGTTGGACATAAATCGCATCATAAGCTGTCAGCTTCTCCCCGGCGGCAAATCGCAGCAGGTCGGGAATATCGCCCAGCAGCGGGGCAGGATCGACTGTCGGTCCAAAGACCAGGAGCCGTTCGACAGCCGCAGCAACCTCGTTGGCGGAAATTCGATCTCGGCGGCGGTTGATCCAGAGGGCGCTGGCAATTTCCGCCGCCCAATGAGCGGGGACCGTCAGTGCCTCGGCTTCCAAAGCATTGTAGACGGAGTCGCCGTCCGGCACATTCGCTTCACGAAGGATCAAGGCGATGATGAGCGAGGCATCGAGGACGATCAATGCCGACCCTCGTTGATCCAGGATTTGATTTCTTCGTGGGTCGCTTTGATGTCCAGTTTGCGCGCCAGTTGGCGCAGGCCGGCAATAGCCTCCCGCCGCCGTTCGATTTCCTCAGGCGTCAATTCCGCTTGCGCGCGCACAAGCTTCGCCACCGGCTTGCCGTGTCGCGTGATGACGACGGTGCCGCCGTTCTCCACCTCTTCGACGAGGGAGGAGAGCTTGGTCTTGGCCTCGAACATGCCGACGTGCTTGGTCATGCCTCGAATCTAACCATTCTAGCTAGACTAGTCTAGCTAGAAATTTGAGCGATCCAAGTCTCTATTCTGCCGCGGTTTTTTCGTGGCCGAGCCGCTTGTTGAGCGTCCTGAGCAGCTTTGCCGCCGCGTCGGCAATCACCGTGCCGGGTGGGAAGATCGCCTCGGCGCCGGCTTTCATTAGTGTGTCGTAATCCTGCGGCGGCACCACGCCGCCGACCACGATCATGATGTCGTCGCGGCCTTGCTTCGCCAGCTCTGCTTTCAATTCAGGCACCAGCGTCAGATGCGCGGCGGCAAGCGACGACACGCCCAGAATGTGCACGTCGTTCTCGACCGCCTGGCGCGCGGCTTCCGCTGGCGTCGCGAACAGCGGCCCGATATCGACGTCGAAGCCGAGATCGGCGAAGGCCGAGGCGATCACCTTTTGCCCGCGGTCGTGCCCGTCCTGCCCGATCTTGGCGACCAGCAGGCGCGGGCGGCGGCCTTCGGCGGCCTCGAACGTCTCGACCTGTTCGCGCACTTTGTCGACGGCACCGGTCATTTTGTCCCCCTTGCCGACCTCCCGCTTGTAGACGCCGGTGATCGCCTTGATCTCGGCGACATGACGGCCGAAGACTTTTTCGAGCGCCATCGAAATCTCGCCGACCGTCGCCTTGGCGCGCGCGGCGTCGATCGCAAGCGCAAGCAGATTGCCGTTGCCGCGGTCGGCGGCGCGGGTGAGCGCATCGAGCGCTTCCTTGAGTGCAGCCGGGTCACGCTCGGCCTTGAGGCGCTTCAGCTTCTCGATCTGATGCCGGCGCACGGCGGAATTGTCGACCTTGAGCACGTCGATCGGCGCTTCATCATTCGGCGGATACTTGTTGACGCCGATGATGACCTGCGTGCCGGCGTCGATGCGCGCCTGCGTTTTGGCCGCGGCCTCCTCGATGCGCAGCTTCGGAATGCCGGCTTCGATCGCCTTGGCCATGCCGCCGACAGCCTCGATCTCTTCGATATGGCCCCAGGCCTTGCGTGCGAGTTCGTAGGTGAGCCGCTCGACGTAGTACGAGCCACCCCACGGATCGACGATGCGCGTCGCGCCGGCTTCCTGTTGCAGCACGATCTGCGTGTTGCGCGCGATCCGCGCGGAAAAATCAGTCGGCAACGCAAGGGCTTCGTCAAGCGAATTGGTGTGCAGCGACTGCGTCTGGCCTTGCGTCGCCGCCATTGCCTCGATCATCGTGCGCGGCACGTTGTTGAACACATCCTGCGAGGCGAGCGACCAGCCGGAGGTCTGCGTATGCGCGCGCAGCATCAGCGACTTGTCGCTCTCCGGCTTGAATTGCTTGATCATCTTCGCCCACAGCATCCGTGCGGCGCGCTGCTTGGCGATCTCCATGAAGTAGTTCATGCCGGCGTTCCAGAAGAAGGAAATGCGCGGCGCGAACTGGTCGATGGTCATGCCGGATTTGATGCCGGTGCGCACGTATTCCACACCGTCGGCGAGCGTATAGGCGAGCTCGAGATCGAGCGTCGCGCCGGCCTCCTGCATGTGATAGCCGGACACCGAAATCGAATTGAACTTCGGCATGTGCGCGGCGGTATAGGCGAAAATGTCGGAGATGATGCGCAGGCTCGCTTCCGGCGGGTAGATGTAGGTGTTGCGCACCATGAATTCTTTGAGGATGTCGTTCTGGATCGTGCCGGAGAGCTTCTCCTGCGGCACGCCCTGTTCCTCGCCGGCGACGACGTAAAGTGCGAGCACCGGCAGTACCGCGCCGTTCATCGTCATCGACACGCTCATCTTGTCGAGCGGGATGCCGCAGAACAGCGTACGCATGTCGTAGATCGAGTCGATGGCAACGCCTGCCATGCCCACATCGCCGGCGACGCGCGGATGATCGCTGTCATAGCCGCGGTGGGTGGCGAGATCGAAGGCGATGGAAAGGCCCTTCTGTCCGGCGG
>DASSRW010000155.1:0-4865 GCA_035701545.1 Pseudolabrys sp. | reverse complement strand
TGATCAATGTGAGACGCGCTGCCCCGACTTGCCCTGCAAGCCAGGCCGCCAGGCTGTCCGACGTGATGTCCCAGCTTGCGGGAATTTCAGCCGCCTGAAGCGCCATCGCGGCGGGCGACCAGACCGGCACCGCGGCGGAATCAAGGGCGTTCCTTATTTCCGCGAGAGAGCGCGCAATCCTCAGGCCGGCGCGAAGCGCCGACAGCGCGACACCGAACTGCTCCATCGCCAACAATGCCATGTGATGCGCGGCCCGATCATCGAATCCCAGCTGCGCCTGCGCTTGTCGAACGGCGTCTGCAAAAACGCCGCCGCCTGGCACGAGAACAACGTGCCCGCCGCAGCTTGCCAGGACGTCGAGCCATGCATTGAGATGAGAGGATGCAAGGTGGCTGCCGCCAAGCTTGACGACGGTTAGAGCGCCGCCGCGCATTATTCGGCAGGCTCCCCGCCCTTTGCCGCCGCGGCCGGGTAGAGATGGTAGACCTTGGCGGTGTCGGACGGCTTTTGCCGGCTGATCTCAACGCCCACGCGGCCGGAGCCGACGTCGAGTTTCTCCACCTTGACGGTGACCCGTTCAACGCGCGCGTGGCTGAGCACAAAGTTCGCGACCCGCTCGGCGAATATCTCCACCAGAGGAATATGGCCCTGGGCCGCGATGAGCCGGATGGCGTCGGTAATAACATCGTACGAAAGCACGTCGCGGATGTCGTGAGCGGGCTGCGCGGCGCGCGTGATTTCCGCATCGACATTGAAACGCACGCGTTGCGTACCTTCGTGCTCATTTTCGTACACGCCGATTCGCACCGGCAATTCGAAGTCATGGACAAACACGCGATCTTTCGCGGCATCGTCCTTGACGGGACCGCCGGAATAGCCGCGCGCGGCCAAAATCCAGTAGTCGACCTGCGGCTCGGGCCGATGAACCGCGGCCGCGCGCAGGTCGGGAGGAATCAACGCGCGGATCAAGCCAAACGCAGCCGGATCCAGGTCCGACCGGCGATCGTGTGCGGTGCACAGCGCGCCCCGGAAGCCGAGATAGTCCGGCGCCAGCAGCAGAAGGCGGGGAACGTCCGGAGCTTCGAGCGAGCCGGCGAGCCCGGTGAGCAATCCGTGCGCGCGGCAGTCGTGGACGAACGCTCCCAAGGCCGCAAGATCGGCGTGGTCGAGCAATCGGCCCGCGCCCTTGCGCGCGGTATCGAGCATCGCGCCGGCGAAGCCCGCCTCGGCCATCAGCGGGATCAGCGCATTGTCCGGCTCGCTGTCGGCGAACATGACGCCCACCAGTTTTGTTTTTGCGGCAAGGGACGCAAGCGCGCGAATGCATGCCGGTCTTGCCGATCCGGGGAAAAGACCGACCTTGACGTAGTCGACTCCCGTTGCGGCCATCGTTTCCGCCGCCGCAAGCACGACATCGGGCTTCATCGGCAGGTCGCCGGTGACCGCGCTCATCGGACGCCGCGCCGACACCGCGGACACGGTAGAACGCACGACGGCGGGATCGAGCGCGCCCAGGGCGCCCCGCGACGGATCTTTCAAATCGATGATGTCGGCGCCGTGCGCGAGAGCGAGCTCGGCCTCTGCGGCTCCGGTCACGCTTGCGAGCAGCATCGTCATCGGCGCGCTCCGTCGAGCGCGGGCGCGGGCGACAGCCGGTTGCGAATGAGCCAATCGAGCGTGCGCATCCACGATTCTTCGGTATTGCCGCGCATGTCGGCGCTCATCGCCGCAATTGTGCGGCCGGTCGTTACATCGCGCACATAGATATTCATGTTGAGAATGAGATTGGAGACTTTTTGCACGGTGCCCGTGATCGAAAGCTGCGCCCCGACCTGCCGCGCCAGATCGGCGTCACAGCCCCCGCATTCCCGCAGATGGGCGGCGTGGGCGCGCGCGCTCACCGGGCTGATATCGGCGACATTTGCCTTGCCGGATTGCTCCAGCCAGCGCCGCAGCCGCTCGCTGACCTCGGCCAGCCTCGCCTTTTCGTCTGCGCGTGGCGATCCGTTCACAGCCCCCTCAAGGCTTGTATCGACAAGCTCGAAATCGAATACGGCAACCGTAGGCCGCGTTGCAGCGTGCGTCCATGCGACGGGCAGGAAAGCGAGCACCGGAAACGCGAGCGCCCACACCACACCGTTCATTGCAAGCTCCGCCCTGACAGACACTCAAGCTTAGCAAATACGACCTTGATTTGAACACGGAATGGCAGTCTCATCGCTTGGCCGGGGGAGAGCGGGAGCGACGTGTGAGCGGAATGCTGCCTTGACCCGGTTGCCGATTATCGTCCTCGCCCTCCTGCTCAGCGTTACGGCCAGCGCCGTGACTGCCGAGCCTCTCAACGTCAAAATCGGCTACCTGCGCCGGGCGCGGCACCTGGAAACGATCTCGCTTGTCCAGATGCCTCCAGCCGACGATGGGCTCGCGGGCGCTCAAATGGCGGTCAAGGACAATGACACGACCGGCCGATTTCTCAATCAGCACTATTCGTTGACCGATGCACACCTCAAGTCAGGAGACGATCCTGCCGCAGCCGTGGAACAGCTTTTCAAGCAAGACGTCTCGCTCGTCGTGACCGATCTTCCCGCCGACGCCCTGCTCAAGGCGGCCGACGCCGGCAAGGCTCACGGCATGCTTTTCTTCAACGCCGCTGCTCCCGACGATCGGCTGCGGCAGAAGGACTGCCGCGCAAACGTCATCCACACGGCTCCGTCGCGCGCAATGCTGGCCGACGGGCTCGCACAATATCTCGTCTGGAAGAAGTGGACGCGCTGGCTTCTTGTGGTCGGCTCGCACGAGCGCGACCGGCTCTATGCCGACGCTTTGAAGCGCTCAGCAAAGCGATTCGGTGCGAAGATTGTCGAGGAACGCGTGTTCAAGGACACCGGCGGCGCGCGCCGCACCGACAGCGGCGTGGTGCAGGTGCAGCGGCAAATTCCGGTGTTCACGCAGCAGGCGCCTGCCTACGACGTGCTCGTGGCGGCCGACGAAAGCGAAGTCTTTGCCAATTATCTTCCCTACCGCACGTGGGACCCGCGGCCGGTCGCCGGCTCCGCCGGACTGGTGCCGACAAGCTGGGACGCATCGAACGGCCTGTGGGGCGGCATCCAGATGCAGAGCCGCTTTACCGAGCAATTCAAGCGGCTGATGACGGCGCTCGACATGCAGGCCTGGACCGCGGTGCGCATGATCGGCGAGGCCGTGTCGCGCAAGAATTCGGCCGACCCGAAAGTGATCCTCGCGTTCCTCGACAGTCCGCAATTGGCGCTCGGCGCCTTCAAGGGCCAGAAGCTGACGTTGCGCGACTGGGACCTGCAACTGCGCCAGCCGATCCTGCTGACCGACGGGCGCACGATCGTGTCGGTGTCGCCGCAGGAAGGCTTTCTGCACCAAACTTCCGAGCTCGATACGCTCGGCTACGATCGGCCGGAGACGCAATGCAAGCTGCAATGATTGTACAAAGGTGAGCAGGACGGATTTTCATGTGGCGCGTCGCTCTCGTTGTCTTTGCCGCAATGATTTCAGCAGGCGTCCCTGCGCGGGCGTACATGGCCTATGTATCGAATGAAAAAGGGAACACCGTCAGCGTCATCGACACCGACAAGCTCGCGGTGGTCAAGACCATCAAGGTCGGCCAGCGACCGCGCGGCATCGAGCTGACCAAAGACGATAAATATTGCCTGGTTGCCGTCGGCGACGACGACACCATCCAGATGATCGATACGAAAAGCGGTGAAGTGACCGCGACCCTGCCGTCCGGCCCCGATCCCGAATTGTTCATCCTCAGCCCCGACGGGAACCTGCTCTACGTGGCGAACGAGAACGACAACACCGTCACCGTCATCGACATGAAGAAGCGCACGCCGCTGGGCGAGGTGCAGGTGGGCGTCGAACCGGAGGGGATGGGCATCAGCCCCGACGGCAAGATCCTCGTCAATACTTCCGAGACGACCAACATGGCCCACTTCATCGACACCGCCACGCGCAAGATCGTCGCCAACGTGCTGGTCGATTCGCGCCCGCGCTTTGCAGCCTTCAAGAGCGACGGCTCGGAGCTTTGGGTCTCCTCCGAAGTCGGCGGCACCGTCAGCATCATCGATCCGGCCAGGCACCAGGTGATAAAGAAGATCACCTTCTCCATCCCGGGGCTGCGCAGCGAATCGATCCAGCCGGTCGGCATCAACATCACCAGGGACAACAAGACGGGATTCGTCGCGCTCGGCCCGGCAAACCGCGTGGCGGTCATCGACGGGAAAACGCACGAGGTGAAGAAATATCTGCTGGTCGGCCAACGCGTCTGGCATATGGCTTTCACGCCGGACGAGAAGTATCTGCTGACCACCAACGGGATTTCCAACGATGTGTCGGTCATTGATGTTGCGAAGCTGAAAGTGATCAAATCGATCCAGGTCGGCGAGCTTCCCTGGGGCGTAACGATCACGAAGCACTGAGCAGGCGGTCCGGCGGATCATGCATGGCATAACCACTCCGGCACTTTCCCTCGAGGCGGTCAGCCACTCCTACGGGGCGCGGCGGGCGCTCGACAACGTTACTTTCGCGGTTGCGCCGGCGACGTTCGCCGTGCTGCTCGGCCTGAACGGCGCGGGCAAAAGCACGCTGTTCTCGCTGATTACGCGGCTCTATGGCACGCAGCAGGGGCACATTCGCATTTTCGACCATGACGTCGAGCGTGCCTCCGGCGCGGCCCTGCGCATTTTGGGCGTTGTGTTTCAGTCCCGCACGCTCGATCTCGACCTCACGGTCATGCAGAATCTGACCTATCACGCCGCGCTGCACGGCATCGGCAAGCGCGAGGCAAGAGAGCGTGCGCAAGAGGTGCTTGCGCGGATTGCGCTCGGCGACCG
>DASSRW010000154.1:0-5879 GCA_035701545.1 Pseudolabrys sp. | reverse complement strand
CGTAAGGGTCCATGATGGCGACGACCAGCGCGCCCTTCTTGTACGAAGAAAGCTCGGAAGCCGCGGGACGGCGCACCTTCAGGACAACGTCGGCGCCCTTGACTGCGCCTGCGGCAACCGTTGCGCCAGCCGCCTGATAATCGGCATCGAGAATGCCCGAGCGCAGGCCGGCGCCGGGCTCGACCGCGACCTCCGCGCCGAGCGCCACCAGCTTTTTCACAGTATCGGGCGTCGCCGCGACGCGCGGCTCAAGCGGGTCGGTTTCGGCTGCAATCGCGATCTTCATAAAGCCTCCGGCAGGAGAACAGGAGGACCACCAGTGTGGTGGATTTGAAGTTCCTCCTGCAGGCGCGGCAAGCTCTTAGAGGAACTTCAAATCCAAAACCACACTAAAACTACAAAGTTGCTGGTGTCCCTTTGATTCCGAAGTTCGCATCCGAGGTCGCCGAAACGCTCAGCGAACTTCGGAATCGGGACACCAGTGAGGGACGATGCAACGCCCGGCTGCCGTTGGGCGGACCGCCGAAAGCGGGCGCTAGACGAGGAAATAGGCCATCAGGCAGAGGATCACGATGATGACGATGAGGTGCCATTTAAGCAGCTTGAGGAACATCTTGTAGGTGCCCTCGTGCGCCGCGTAGTCGTTGCCCGAGGCGGTCGCGTACTCGACCGTGCCGTGATCGGCCATCGTGATTCTCCAGTCCGTTTCTGAGCGGGAATTAGCGCACTTGGGCGGCAAGGGCAACGGCGGGCGGCCGGCTCAGTTGCCGGCTGTGGGTTCGAGCCCGGCGGCTTTGAGCGCGGCCTTTTGCCGCCCGGTGACGCGGGCGACCGAGAAATCCTCGATCGCCTCGTTGAACAGGCGGTGGAAATTCAATTCCGCCGCGAGATGCAGGAACACGGCGCCGAGGCCGACGGCGGCGCGGTCCATGAACACGAACTCGCGCGGCACCGTCACGGGACCTTTCGTCTTCAGCGCCTGATGCACGCGGAAGGCCTCGCGCCGGCCGTATTCGGAGGGCTTCACGCCGTCGGCGATGGTGCGCACGCGGTCGTCGAGCAGCGGGCCGTAGATGAAGCGCGCCCAGATGTTGAGGGCGTCGATCAGTTCGCGCGTGAGCCGCTTGAAGCCCCAGGTCTCGTAGGCGTGCACGACGAGATCGTCGTCGCCGCGCTCGAGCCCGCGATAAAGATCGACCACGCCGCCGACGAAGCTCGGCGGGAAGATGCGGATGCAGCCGTAGTCGAGCAGGTTGATGCCCGCCGGCTTTTTCTTTTCATCGAACACCGTGTAGTTGCCGAGATGCGGGTCGCCGTGGATGACGCCGAAGCGGCTGAACGGAAACCACCAGGCGGCGAACATCGCCGTGCCGAGCCTGTTGCGCACGGCGAGCGCATCGTCCTTGTGCGCGAGCAGCTTGCGGCCTTCGAGCCAGTCGAGCGAGAGCAGCCGGCCGGTCGACAGTTCGGGCCACACGCCGGGCACGCGGATCGCCGCATGGTCTTTCAGCATCGCGCGGTAGAGCGCGACGTGCTTCGCTTCGCGGTGATAGTCGAGCTCCTCGCGCAAACGCGCGCCGATCTCTTTCGCAATTTCCGTCGTGTCGATCGCCGTATCGAAACGGCGGCGGATCGCGAACAGCAGCTGCAACTGCCGGAGATCGGCTTCGACCGCCGACTGCATGTCGGGATATTGCAGCTTGCAGGCAAGCAGCTTGCCGTCGAGCGACTGCGCGCGATGCACCTGCCCGAGCGAAGCCGCCGCCGCCGGATGATGCTCGAAGCTTGCAAATTTCTTCTGCCAGTCGGCGCCAAGCTCCGCGGTCATGCGCCGCTTGACGAAAGCCCAGCCCATCGGCGGCGCTTCGCTTTGCAGCTTGATGAGCTCGTTGGCGTATTCCGGCGGCAGCGCATCGGGAATGGTGGCGAGCAGCTGCGCCACCTTCATGATCGGGCCTTTCAGGCCGCCGAGCGCTGCGGCAAGCTCAAATGCATTGGCCGCCCGGTCGAGGCCGAAGCCGAAAAAGCGCGCGCCGGCCATGCGCGCGGCAATGCCGCCGACGTTTGCGCCGACGCGCGCATAGCGCCGCGCGCGGGCGGAGAAGCGGTTTTTTTCGGGGTCGGCCATGCCTGTTTCAACTTTGCTGACAGATAGGCATGTCAGGGCGCGATACCAGGCGCATCGAGCGGAACACAATTGTCCGCGAGCCACTGCGCGAGCAATTTCTCCGTAGCCTCACCCGCAGCAAGACTGAGAATCATCGCGGTTGCGGCCTCTTGCGGCGCGCCAAGATCCAAACCATTCAATCCAAGAAAGACAATCATCGACGCGAGCGCAGTCCGCTTGTTGCCGTCGATGAACGGATGATTGCGCGCAATCCCAAAACCGTACGCGGCGGCAAGTACGGTTATCGAGTTTTCGCCGTAGGCAAATTTGTTAAGCGGCCGCGCCAGAGCGGATTCAAGCAAGCCGCGATCGCGAATTCCGTCGGCGCCTCCGAAAAGCGCCAACTGCTCGGCATGAAAATCAAGAACGATGTCGATGTCGAGCCAGTCAGGCTCGCTTCTCATTTGGCGAGCGCTTTGTAGGTGTCGGCGTATTTGCGAAACGAGCGCCGCGCCAATTCCATCGCTTTTGCATGCCTGGGATCGTACGGAGTAAGCTTGATGCCTCGCTCCGTCTGCTCGATAACGTGAAGCTTGTCACCTTCTTTCAGCTTCAGCCGCGCCAACAATTCTTTCGGAAAAATCAGTCCAAGCGAATTACCGATCTTCTTGATCTGCAGAAGATGGCCTTCAGGCTCGAGATTGCGCGGTTTCTCGTTCATAGCGGACTCCAAGTAATACAAATGTATAACATATAATTATACATTTGTAAAACCAGCACAAGCCCCTGCTTCCATGCGGCTATTTCATCCCATCAAGCGCTTCGAGTTCCCCGATCAGGTTCGCCACGACTGATAACCCCCCGTCCCAGAACTTCGGATCGCGCGCGTCGAGGCCGAAGGGGGCGAGCAATTCGGAATGGTGCTTGGTGCCGCCGGCGGAGAGCATTTCGAGATAGCGCTCGGCAAAACCGGAAGCCGATTTCTCGTAGACCGCATAAAGCGAGTTCACCAGGCAATCGCCGAAAGCATAGGCGTAGACGTAGAACGGCGAATGAATGAAATGCGGGATATACGTCCAGAACGTCTCGTAGCCCTCCTTCAATTCGATCGCAGGGCCCAGGCTCTCGCTCTGCACAGACATCCAGAGCTCGCAAATCTTGTCGGACGTGAGCTCGCCGTTGCGCCGCTCCAGATGCACCTTGCGCTCGAACGTGTAGAACGCGATCTGCCGCACCACCGTGTTGATCATGTCCTCGACCTTGGCCGCAAGCATCGCCTTGCGCTGCTTCCTGTCGGTGGTCTGCGCCAATAATTTGCGGAACGTGAGCATCTCGCCGAACACGCTTGCCGTCTCGGCCAGCGTCAGCGGCGTCGGCGCCATCAGCGGACCGTTCGGCGCCGCCAGCACCTGATGCACGCCGTGACCCAGTTCATGCGCGAGCGTCATCACGTCGCGCGGCTTGCCCTGATAATTGAGCATCACGTAAGGGTGAGCGGACGGCACGGTCGGATGCGCAAACGCGCCGGGCTGCTTGCCGGGCCGCACCGGCGCGTCGATCCAGCGCCGCTCGAAGAAGCGGTCGGCGATATCCGCCATCTTGGGCGAGAACGCGCCATAGGCGGTCAGCACGGTCGCGCGCGCGTCCGGCCACGGGATCGTGCGCTGCGCGACCTTCGGCAGCGGCGCGTTGCGGTCCCAGTGCGGCAGCTTCTTCTTGCCGAACCATTTGGCCTTCAGCGCGTAATAGCGGTGCGACAGCTTCGGATAGGCGGCGCGCACGGCCGAGACCAGCGCCTCCACCACTTCGCGCTCGACTCGGTTCGACAGATGCCGCGCGTCGGCGACATCCTTGAAGCCGCGCCACCGATCGGAGATTTCCTTGTCCTTGGCGAGCGTGTTGGTGATGAGCGTGAACGGCCGCAGGTTTTCCTTGAAGGTTTTCGCCAGCGCTTCCGCCGCCGCCTTGCGCTTCCTGCCGTCGGCGTCCTGCAACAGATTGAGCGCCGGCTCGATCGACAGTTCCTTGCCGCCGATTCTGAAACGCAAACCGGCGACGGTCTCGTCGTACTGCCGATTCCAGGCCGAATAGCCCGTCACCGATTTTTCGTGGAAAAGCTGCTCGACGCGATCCTCGAGCTGGTAGGGCTTTTCCTTGCGCACGTCCTCGATCCAGGGCCGATAGTGGCCGAGGGCCGGATCGGCTATCGCCTTCTCCAGCGCGGCATCGTCGACGCGATTGAGTTCGAGCGTGAAGAAGAGAACGTGCAGCGACGCCGCGGTCAGGCGCTCCTGCGCATCGCCGTAGAACTTGGCGCGGGCCGGATCGGTGGTGTTGCCGGCGTAAAGCAGCGAGGCATAGGAGCCGACCCGGCC
Organism: Pseudolabrys sp.; assembly: GCA_035701545.1. Lineage (GTDB taxonomy): Bacteria > Pseudomonadota > Alphaproteobacteria > Rhizobiales > Xanthobacteraceae > Pseudolabrys. The sequence goes on along the minus strand of DASSRW010000154.1, from coordinate 1,397 downwards.
CATCAGGTCGTCGAGCGCCTCGTATCTCTTCACGGCATCGGCCAACGCCCCGCCGGCGCCCTCGCCCGCCGCCATCTCCGCCAGCCGGCCCTTGTACGTCTGCTCGAAGGCGGCGCACTCGCTCTCGATCTTCTCAAGATCGGCCTTCAGCGCCGGGCTCTCCATCCCCGGATAGAGGTCGGCGAGATTCCACTCGGGCAGCGCACCGAGCCGGCCTGTCGATTTCGGAACGGCTTTCGGTTTCGGACGGGCGGATCGTTTTGCGGCGGAACGAGACGGCATGAGTTAAATACCCTGCTGTACAAATGTGCATGCCGAACGCGGCAAGCCAATAACGAAGGTTAAGCCGCCTCGACGTGGGGATGGTCGGGGCAATGCTCGACCTGAACCGTCACATGGCTGAGACCCTGCAAGGTTGCAAGCCTGTCGCGATAGGCGGCCGGCGGCTGTGGACGGTCGGTGACAATCGAAAGCACCAGCGCGCGGTGTCCCGGGCCGACCTGCCACAGATGCAGGTCCGCGACGCGGTCGCCTCCGGTTTCGAGACGGGCGCGAATGTCAGCGGCAAGTTTCCGGTCCGGCACCGTGTCGAGCAGCACGGCGCCCGCGTCGCGGATGAGCGTGAATGCCCAGCTCACGATCACGCCCGCACCGATCAGGCCGACGACGGGATCGATCCAGACCCAGCCGAAATGCCAGGCGATCGCCAGGCCCGAGATCGCCAGCAGCGAAGTGACGGCGTCTGCCAATACGTGCAGGTAGGCGGCGCGAAGGTTGTTGTCACGCAGATGCGCGTGGTGATGATCGTGCGCGTGATGATGATGGTGATGGTGGCCGTGCGTGTTGCCGGCATGATCATGATCGTGATCGCCGCGCAGCAGCCACGCGCTCGCCAGGTTGACGCAGAGCCCGAGCGACGCAATGGCAATCGCCTCGCGATAGAAAATCGTGACCGGGTGCGCGAGCCGGGTGATGCTGTCGTAGGCGATGACCAGGGCGACGAAGGCCAGCGCGATGGCGCTGGCGAAGGCGGCGAGATCGCCCAGTTTCCCGGTGCCGAAGGTAAAGCGCGGGTCGTCGCGGTGACGGCGCGAATAGAGATAGGCGAGCGCGGCGATGCCCAGGGCCGCCGCGTGCGTCGACATATGCCAGCCGTCCGCAACGAGGGCGAGCGAACCGTAAAAATACCCGCCGGCGATCTCGCCAACCATCATCGCCGCGGTCAGGGCGACAACCAGCCAGGTGCGGCGCTCGTTTTGTGCGTGGCCTGACCCGAGAAAGACGTGATCGTGCGTCCATGGGTCGAGCGAGTGCGTATGCATGGCTCCAGTTCCTCCGACCGCCGGCGGCTCTGCGATCGACTTAACAGCCCATTAAGTCAACTCGGCGACAGTGCA